>JBAYKV010000209.1:0-6013 GCA_041664405.1 Syntrophales bacterium | reverse complement strand
CCACCCCTGAAACCATGCCTCTTTATAACACCGGCAAACCCTTTTCCCTTTGATGTTCCAGTTATATCAACGTAATCCCCCGGTTTGAAGACATCCACCCGCACTTCCTGCCCGAGTTCAAATCCACTGACATCCCCTCGTAATTCACGGAGGATGCGGAAAAAACCCTTGTCTGCCTTCTGGAAATGCCCCTGGAGGGGTTTCGTTACATGTTTTTGCTTGACACGACCGCATCCTATTTGCACAGCGTCATATCCTTCTCGCTGCACGGTCTTTTTCTGTATGACAACAGAAGGCTCCACTTTGATAACCGTTGCCGGTGTGGCCTCGCCGTCTTCAGTGAAAACTTGCGTCATGCCCAATTTCCTGCCGATAAGTCCCTGTCTCATCTCGCTTCTCTAATCGCCTAAAAAAATCAGGAGATGGACACCACTGTATCCTCCCATCTCCTGTCATGTGTAACCTATAGTTTGATCTCCACGTCCACACCAGCAGATAAATCGAGCTTCATTAGGGCATCGACTGTCGACTGCGTAGGTTCGATGATATCAATCAATCGCTTGTGCGTTCTGATTTCAAATTGTTCCCGGGACTTCTTGTCCACATGGGGGGAACGATTGACACAATAACGATTGATTTCCGTAGGCAGTGGAATGGGACCGGCAACCCGGGCCCCCGTACGCTTTGCTGTCTCGACAATATCTTCTACCGATCTGTCCAGCAGTTTATGATCGTATGCCTTAAGACGAATTCTTATTCTCTGGTCTTTCATGGTCGCGCCGGACCCCTCTTCATTATTCTATTACCTTGCTGACAACACCGGAGCCAACAGTTCGGCCACCCTCGCGAATTGCAAATCGCAGCTGTTCCTCCATGGCGATAGGCGTGATCAGTGCAATTTCCATCTCGATATTATCGCCGGGCATAACCATTTCCACGCCCTCGGGCAGTACGGCCACACCGGTCACATCCGTAGTCCGGAAATAAAACTGTGGTCGGTAACCAGAAAAGAACGGCGTATGACGACCACCTTCCTCCTTAGTCAGAATGTAGACCTGGGCCTTGAATTTAGTGTGGGGGGTAATGGAACCGGGCTTCGCCACAACCTGACCTCTTTCGACTTCGTCCCTCTTAGTTCCCCTGAGCAGAACACCGACATCGTCGCCAGCCCGGCCCTCGTCTAAGGTCTTCCGAAACATTTCCACACCGGTGCACACGGTCTTGAAGGTCGGCCGAATCCCGACGATTTCCACTTCCTCGCCGGTCTTGATGATACCGCGATCGACTCTGCCCGTGACCACGGTCCCGCGGCCGGAGATGCTGAAAACATCACCGATGGGCATCAGGAAGGGTTTATCCAGAACACGTGTAGGTTCGGGGATATAGTTATCAACGGCATCCAAAAGTTCCCATATGGATTTGGCGTCTTCAGAAGCGGAATCATCCGTTTCCAGAGCCTTAAGCGCCGATCCGCGGATGATGGGAATCTCGTCTCCCGGGAACTGGTAATCTTTCAGAAGGTCCCGCAGTTCCAACTCCACCAGGTCGAGAAGCTCCGGATCATCGACAAGATCCACTTTATTCATATAGACAACCACATAGGGGACCTGTACCTGCCTGGCCAGCAAAATGTGTTCTCTGGTTTGGGGCATGGGACCATCGGAGGCAGCCACGACAAGGATCGTACCATCCATGTGGGCGGCGCCGGTAATCATATTTTTTATATAATCTGCGTGACCAGGGCAGTCAACATGGGCATAATGCCTTTTGTCTGTCTGATACTCCACATGGCAGATATTGATGGTAACACCTCTTTCCTTCTCCTCCGGTGCATTATCGATGGAGTCAAAGGGCCTGAACTCGGCGAAGCCTTTCTTGGACAAGTGCTTGGTAATTGCTGCCGTCAATGTCGTTTTACCATGATCCACGTGACCAATGGTACCGATATTCATATGCGGCTTTGTCCTTTCATATTTCTTCTTAGCCATCTCTACTTACCTCCTTCGTCTTTTGAAAAAATATCTTATATGTTTACGACCCTTTGCTCTTGGACTATCCTGTATTAAAATTAAACCCTGCATCAAAACCGATAGTGGGCAAACGCCTTGTTGGCCTCCGCCATTTTATGAACGGCTTCCCGTTTCTTAATAGCCGCCCCTCTATTGTTGGCCGCATCGATCAGCTCCGCTGCCAGTTTTTCCCTCATCGTCTTATCCGTCCGCTCTTTAGCATGGGTAATCAACCAGCGGATAGCCAGGGCAACCCGCCGTGATGGTTGAACCTCCGTGGGAACCTGGTAAGTAGATCCGCCGACTCTTCTCGATTTGACCTCAATCACCGGCTTCACATTATTCAATGCTTTTTCAAAAACATCCACGGGGGATTCTTTGATTCTTTTTTCAATAAGATCAAGGGCTCCATAGAGAATCGACTCAGCAGTACTTTTCTTTCCCTGCTTCAAAAGATTGTTGACGAACTGGGCCACCATCTTGTTGTGATACTTGGGATCCGGAATGATCTCACTTTTTGTTACTTCTCGTCTTCTCGGCATGATGATCTAACCCCGTTTAGCTCGGCTTTTTGGCGCCGTATTTGGATCTTCCCTGTTTTCTGCCCTGAACGCCCACCGCATCAAGGGTTCCACGGACAATGTGATAGCGCACTCCGGGAAGATCCTTGACTCTGCCCCCCCGGACTAGGACCACCGAGTGCTCCTGAAGATTGTGACCCACGCCCGGGATATAGGAAGTTACCTCGTATCCACTCGTCAGGCGAACCCTGGCCACCTTTCTTAGCGCCGAGTTCGGCTTTTTAGGCGTCGATGTATAGACCCGTACACAGACCCCCCGACGTTGCGGGGAGCCGGCAAGAGCCGGTGTTTTTGTCTTTCCCTCTATCTTGGTCCTTCCCTTCCGGACCAATTGGTTTATCGTTGGCATTGCTCCTCCAAAAAAGCTTCAGCTGTCTCTTCAGACAGGTATCGCAAAGGTCGGTTTATTACCAATAAGATGATCATATGTCAAGCATTTTCTCATCCAAAATTCCTTCCACCTCCCGGCTTTCAAGGACCATCGGATCTTCAGCAAGCGTTTTTATGCCGAGTTTCCGGTACATGGGCAATCCCGTACCCGCAGGAATCAGACGTCCCATAATGACGTTTTCCTTCAGACCACGGAGATAATCCGTTTTACCAGCCAGACTTGCCTCCGTCAGCACCCGCGTGGTCTCCTGAAAGGAAGCGGCGGAAATGAAGCTCTGGGTTGACAGGGAGGCCTTGGTAATACCCAACAGAATGGGTTTACCGATTGCCGGTCTTCCCCCCTCCGCAGCCACACGCCCATTCTCTTCCTGAAATCGATACCGCTCAACTTGTTCATCGGCAATAAAAGTAGTATCCCCCGGATCGACGATCTTTATGCGCCTGAGCATCTGGCGGACGATAACTTCTATATGTTTATCGTTAATCTTAACGCCCTGGAGCCGGTAGACCTCCTGAACCTCGTCGACAAGATAACGGGCAAGTTCCTTTTCACCTTTAATCGACAAAAGGTCATGGGGGTTATTAACACCATCCATCAGAGGCTCCCCTTCCATTACCCGGTCGCCTTCCTGAACGCTGACATGCTTACCCTTGGGGATAAGGTATTCCTTATCCTCGCCGCTGTCCGGTGTGACAATAACCTTTCTCTTACCCTTGGCGTCCTTGCCATACGACACAACACCTTTGATTTCACTGATCACGGCGTATTCTTTGGTTTTCTCGCTTCAAACAGCTCGGCTACCCGGGGAAGACCGCCGGTAATATCCTTGGTCTTGGTTGTCTCCCGGGGGATCTTGGCGATAATATCTCCGGCACTGGCCTGGTATCCTTCCGATACAACGATATTGGCCCCCACCGGCAAAAGGTGACGGGCAACCATAGCCGTGCCGGGAACCTTAGCCGTTCTGCCTTTCTTGTCTTTGATCGATACCCGGGGTCGCATATCCGTTCCCTTGGATTCGACGACCACCTTACGGGAAAGGCCGGTCACTTCGTCGACCTGTTCCTGCATGGATTTACCCTCGATGATGTCGCCGTATTTGATTATACCGTCGACCTCAGCAAGGATCGGAATAGAGAAGGGATCCCACTCGGCAATCAGCGTCGCCTGTCTTTCCTGGCCTGTTTTGGCATCTTTCTGGGGACCGTAAACAATGTTTCCCTCCTTGACCTTAAGATGCGCCCCATAAGGAACAGGATATTTCCCGCGGTTTCGCCCCTGATCATCAAGGATGTGGACCTCACCATTACGATTCATTACGACAAGATCTCCGTTCAGGATCTTAACCGTAGAGAGGCTCACGAACTTGACCGTACCGTCATGCCTGGCCTGGAGTGTGGAATGCTCATCAAATTTCGCCGTCCCACCGATATGGAACGTTCTCATGGTCAACTGCGTACCCGGCTCCCCGATGGATTGGGCGGCGATAATGCCGACTGCTTCACCGATATTGACAATATGACCGTGGGCAAGATCTCGACCATAGCACATAGCACAGGTGCCATGCCTGGATTTGCAGGTGAGAACGGAGCGAATGTTTACCCTCTCGATACCGGCGCGGTCGATTCTTTCCGACAAAGCCTAGTCGATTGCCTCGTTTGCCTGGACAAGTATCTCTCCCGTAAAGGGATCGGCTATTTCTTCCAGGACTACCCTTCCCAGGACACGCTCCCCGGCTGTTTCAATGATCTCTCCACCTTCCATGAGGGCAGAGACGTAAATACCATCGATGGTCCCGCAATCCTCTTCGCTAATTATGCAATCCTGGGCAACATCCACAAGCCTTCTGGTTAAATAGCCTGAATTGGCTGTCTTCAGCGCTGTATCGGCAAGACCTTTCCTGGCGCCGTGAGTGGAGATGAAGTACTGGAGAACGGTTAGTCCCTCACGGAAATTGGCGGTAATCGGCGTTTCGATGATTTCCCCCGAGGGTTTGGCCATCAGACCGCGCATACCCGCCAACTGACGGATTTGAACGGCCGATCCCCGCGCTCCGGAATCTGCCATCATGAAAATGGGGTTGAAGCTATCAGCCCGTCCCTTTTCCCCTGAAACGGTTGTAGTCTCAGTCGTGGCGATACCACTCATCATTTCCACGGCGATCTTTTCGGTTGCCTGCGCCCAGATATCGATGACCTTATTGTACCGTTCTCCATCCGTGATCAGACCATCCATGTATTGCTTCTGAATTTTTAAAACGTCCTTGTCGGCCCTCCCCACGATCTCCTTTTTATTGTCGGGGATAACCATATTGTGAATGGCAATGGAAGCTCCTGAGGTGGTGGCGTATTTAAAGCCCAGGTCTTTGAGACGATCTGCCAAAAGGACGGTAGTTTTCGCTCCACATGTCCGGTAGCTGTAGTCGATGAGGTTGGCAATTTCCTTCTTATTCATTACCTTGTTGACGAGATCAAAAGAAATGCCTTCCGGAATAACCTCATAGAGCATCATCCGCCCTACGGTAGTTTCCTTCCTCTCTCCATTTATCCGAACTACAATTTGCGCATGTAGCCCCACACTGCCGGCATCCAAGGCTCTCCGCACCTCCTCGGGATCGGAAAATACCATTCCCGTTCCGCGCACATCGGTTTTTGACCGTGTAAGATAATAGAGCCCGAGAACGATATCCTGGCCCGGAACAATGATCGGTTTACCGTTTGCGGGAGACAGGATGTTGTTCGTGGACATCATCAATACCCGGGCTTCCGTCTGTGCTTCGATAGACAGGGGAACATGGACCGCCATTTGATCGCCGTCAAAATCAGCATTAAAAGCGGTACAGACCAAGGGATGGAGTTGAATGGCCTTACCCTCAATGAGGATCGGTTCAAAGGCCTGGACTCCCAAACGATGCAGCGTGGGAGCACGGTTCAGCATTACAGGGTATTCCCGGACGACCTCATCCAGGGCGTCCCATACTTCCGATGGTTCGCGTTCCACCATTTTCTTGGCGCTTTTAACGGTCGTAACAT
>JBAYKV010000208.1:0-6024 GCA_041664405.1 Syntrophales bacterium | reverse complement strand
TGATCCCGCCAAGTATGTCTACGCAGCCTTGTCGCCTGCCAAGGTGGATCGTGTGCTCATTGATGAGGAAAATCGGTGCATGGAGGTTATTGTTCCCGATGACCAGCTTTCATTGGCGATCGGCAGAAATGGACAGAATGTTCGTTTGGCGGTTAAGCTGACAGGCTGGAAAATCGATGTCAAGAGTGAGTCTTCCTCAGCTCAGCAGGAGGAAGACAGCCGCACCAACCTGATGGTCCTGCCGGACATGAGTGAAGCGATTGCCGAGGGTCTCCTCAAGGAAGGAATCACGAGCCTGGCCTTGATCGCCGGAGTGGACGTGGAAACACTCATGGCCGTTCCCGGAGTGAGCAGAGAGCAGGCCGAGGGCTGGATGCAAGCGGCGACGCTCATGATTGAGGAAGCCGCGGCCACTGGGGAGTGATAATCTGCAAACAATGAATGTATCTGAAAAGTTTAATGGTACTTATCTGAAAGCTCAAGAATTGAGTACGCTTTAGCGAGGGAATCAGCATGTCAAAAATGAGAGTTTACGAATTGGCCAGGGAATTAGGGGTCGATAACAAAGACTTGATCGCACGTCTGGACAAAATGGGTATTTCGGTGAAGTCCCACTCAAGTACCCTCGAAGACAGCGAGATAGAGAGGATTAAAAGAGACTATTCTGCTGCTGAACCCCATGAGGTGGTCGAGAAGCGGGTAAAATCTACGGTCATCAGAAGAAGAGCGGTACGCACCGAGGTTGAAGAGGAAGTGCCTGCACCGGCAGAAGAACTCATTCCCGTGGCGGGGGCACCAGAGGAAGTCAAGGGCAAACCCATATCCGAGCCCGCTGTTGAACCCGTAAAGGAGAGCGCCGTTCCTGTCGAAGTTATCCAGAAACCTGCCGAAGTGAAGCCTACCGAAGTGAAGCTTGCTGAAGTGAAGCCTACGGAAGACAAGATCGCCGAGGTGAAGGTTGTATCGCCCCCGACTCCTCAAGAGGCTCCGCCGCCGGCCCCCGTTGCGGGCGGAGCCCCTGTGGCAGAAATGGCTGAACCTGTCGTTAGCAAGCCGGTTATGCAATCTGTCCCCCCGGTTACCCCGCTGCCTGCCCCCAAACCGATAAAAAGAGAAATAAACCGGATTACCGCACCTCGTAAGCCACAGGACCTGGCAGGAGCCGGCGCCCAGAGAAAACCTGTGCCCAGAAGGCCGGACGTAGTTGCAGGCAGGGGGGCGGCGCCCCCGGCGGGCGCGAAGAAACCGGTGAAATGGGAACCAGATAAGGATAAAAAAAGAGGTAAAAAACCCGTAGAAGTGGTGATCTCTGATCCGTTTCCCCGCAATAAGGCCTTGATCAAAAAGGCTGTCGATCGAAAGGGAAAAACTAAAGAACTCGATCGAGATGAGAGGAGCTCCCGCTGGCGGGACGAGAAAAAGGCCGGGGTCGTGAAGCTTCAAAAAACAGTCATTACCGTACCTAAGGCCAGTAAACGGCGGATCAAAATTTCCGAGGCGATCACCGCTGGTGATTTGGCCAAGAAGATGGGCGTAAAGGCCAGTGAAGTCATCAACAAACTCATCGGGATGGGGTTGATGGTGACCATTAACCAGTCCCTTGATTTTGATACGGCGACGCTTGTCTCCGGGGAATTCGGCTATCAGGTGGAACTAGCCGGTGGCGAATTCGAAGATACCTTTCAGCAGGATGATCCGGGTTCCCGTAACCTGCAACCGCGAGCTCCGGTTGTTACTATCATGGGCCACGTCGATCACGGTAAAACGTCTCTTCTCGATGCGATCCGGGAGACAAAAGTGATCGAGGGTGAAGCCGGCGGGATAACCCAGGCCATTGGCGCCTATCATGTCCATATCAAAGACAGGGACATCGTTTTTCTTGATACCCCGGGTCATGAGGCCTTCACTGCCATGCGCGCCCGAGGTGCACAGGTGACGGATGTGGTAGTGCTGGTGGTAGCGGCGGATGATGGGGTAATGGGACAGACCATAGAGGCCATCAACCACTCCCGAGCGGCGGGCGTCCCGATTATTGTGGCCATCAACAAGATGGACAAGCCCGATGCGGATCCGCAACGGATCAAACAGGGCCTCACAGAATACAACCTCGTTTCCGAGGAATGGGGAGGGGAGACCATTTTTTGTGAGGTTTCGGCCAAACAGAAACTGGGCATTGACGCCCTTCTCGAAATGATCCTGCTGCAGGCCGATATCCTGGAACTTCAGGCTGATCCGGAAAGACCGGCAAAAGGCATTATCATTGAATCGAAACTGGACAAGGGAAGGGGGCCGGTGGCAACGGTTCTCATTCAGGAAGGAACCCTCCGGGAAGGCGACGCCTTTGCATCGAAAACGGAGTCTGGACGGGTGCGCGCCATGGTCAACGACCGGGGAAAGCGGGTTAAGGAGGCCGGACCATCGATGCCGGTGGAGGTGATCGGATTTTCAAACGTCCCCCAGGTCGGTGCGGAATTCCTCTGCGTCGGGGACGAAAAGAAGGCGCGCAACATCGCCGATTACTGGACGAGAAAGGAAAGGGAGAAGGAACTTTCCGCGACCTCAAAGATCACCCTGGAGCAGCTCTATCAGAAGATCAGGGAGGGTGTGAAGGATTTCAACGTGATCATCAAGGCGGATGTCCAGGGGTCCATGGAAGCCATTGCCGAGGCCCTGAACAAGTTGAGCACCGCAGATGTGAGGCTGAAAGTCATTCACAGCTCGACGGGAGCGATCACGGAAACGGACGTCATGCTTGCTTCTTCAGCCAATGCCATTGTCATCGGTTTCAATGTGAGGCCGGACGGCCGGGTAGTCGAAGTGGCCGAACAAGAGGGAGTAGAGATAAAACTATATGATATCATTTACAACGTCATTGAAGATGTCCGTGCGGCCATGGAAGGACTTCTCGATCCGATATATAAGGAGGTTGTCCAGGGGCGGGCCGAAGTAAGGCAGTTGTTTAAAATACCCAAAGTCGGGACGATCGCGGGATGTTATGTCACGGATGGTAAGATTGCCCGAAGTGCCAATCTCAAACTGGTGAGGGATGGCGTTGTTGTATATGACGGGAAAATAGCTTCCCTGAAGCGGGCGAAGGATGACGCCAGAGAAGTCGCGACGGGTTTTGAATGCGGCATCGGGATGGAGAACTATAATGACCTCCGAGAAGGGGACATCCTGGAGGCGTATGTAAAAGAGCAGGTCGAAAGAAAACTGTAGTTTTAAATAACACCCATGTACGAAGCGGTCACAACGAAGCATGAAAATCCCCCCTTACCCCCCTTTGGTAAAGGGGGGGATGGGGGGATTTTTAAAATAGTATGGTAGTAGGCGCCGGGCTCGTGGACTTGTGGATTCCGGAATGCAGGTCCCTCAAAGAGAAAAGGTCTGTTTTAGCAAAAATCCTGAAACGGACGCAGAACACCTTCAATGTCTCCATAGCCGAGGTTGGAGACAATGATTCATGGAAGAAGGCGAAAATCGGGTTTTGCGTGGTTGGGAACGACCGGCGCTATATTAACGCGAAAGTTGATCATATATTCAACTATATCGAAGAGATGGGCATTGCACAGGTCATCGGTTCGAACATGGAAATAACCAGTTATTCAGAGTGGCAAGACATGCAATCTGAAGGGGCGGATAAATATGGCGACTTTTAAGAGGGCGCAGCGAGTGGCGGAGCGCATCATGAGCGAGGTCTCCGATATCCTGACCAGGGAAGTCGCCGATCCGAGGATCAAGCAGATGACCATTACCGGAGTGAAACTCAGCGATGATCTGCGGACGGCCAGGATCTACTTTGTCGAGATGGGGCAGGATACCTGCCGCCCCGAGACTCAGAAGGCGCTGGAAAAGGCGACCGGTTTTTTGAGAAGAGAACTTGGTAAACGCCTGGAGCTGCGTTACGTCCCGGAGATCGTTTTTTACGTCGATCCGTCCTTTGCGTACGGAAGTCGCATCGACACGATTTTTGCCCGGATACATGAACAAGAGGTTGCAGATGATCCAAAAGATAGTTGATATTATTAATCGTCATCAAAAGTTTCTTATCACGGCCCACGTCAAGCTAGACGGCGACGCCCTCGGTTCGGAACTGGCCGTTTATTTTCTCCTCAAAGGTCTCGGGAAAGACGTGACTATCTATAATCAGGACAAGACGCCCGATAATTTCCGCTTCCTTCCCGGATCGGATATTATCCGCAATACCCTCCCCCCGCTGGATTCTTTTGAGGTTGCCATCATTCTCGATTGCAGTGAACTGGATCGGGTAGGGGATGAAGCCCTCCGGATAGTGGCCGTCAAGACGCTGGTGAATATCGATCATCATTTTTCCAATGGCGGATTCTGTGATGTCAGATTGATCGATCCTTCGGCAAGTTCCACAGGAGAGCTGGTTTTCCGCCTCCTGACGGCGATGAAAACAACTATCACCAGGGAGATGGCGACAAATCTTTATACGGCGATCATCACCGATACCGGCGGTTTCCATTATGGAAATACGGGGAAAGACACCTTTATTGCGGCCGGTCATCTGGTCGAAAGCGGTGCCGATCCCCAGTGGATATCGGAAAATGTTTATGAGAGCTTCCCCATGGCCAAAATTCGCTTATTGGCGAAGGTCATGCAGACCCTGAGCTTTGATTGCCGGGATCGGGTCGGCTCGCTGGTTATCTTTCTCAAAGATTTTGAAGAAACGGGCGCCCTCTGGGAGCATTCCGAGGGCCTTGTCGATTTGCCAAGGTCCATCGCGGGCGTGGAAATATCAATTCTCTATACGGAACTGCCGGACAGAAATTTCAAGATCAGCCTGCGCTCCAAGGGTGTGACCAACGTCGAGCGGGTAGCGAGAGTGTTCGGCGGCGGCGGGCATGTCAATGCGTCAGGCTGCCGGATTGAAGGAGATATTGACACCGTAAAGAAACGGCTCCTGGAGGTTATTTGCACATCGGCGTGGAAATGAACGGGGTAGTTGTTATCGACAAGTGTCCGGGTATGACGTCCCATGATGTTGTCCTGGATGTCCGAAAGGTCGCGGGGGTAAAAAAGGCGGGTCACACGGGGACGCTGGATCCCTTGGCAACCGGCGTTCTGCCCGTGTGCATCGGCGAGGCGACGAAGCTTGTCCCTTTCCTGGTGTCCGTAACCAAGGACTATCTGGTTACAATGCTCCTCGGTGTCCGCACGGATACCCTGGATATCGAGGGTGTGGTGCTGGAAGAAAAGGAACCTCAGGTCACCGACCAGAGTGTCAACGATGCCCTGCAGGGATTTCTGGGCAGGATAAAACAGATACCCCCCCGCTATTCGGCTGTCAAGGTACAAGGCAGGGCCCTGTATAAGTGGGCGCGGCAAGGAATCGTTGTCGATCCGCCGCCGCGGATGGTGGAGATCTCCCAGCTGACGGTTGAAGAAATATCGCTGCCCTATGTGACGTTTCGCATGTCCTGCTCAGGGGGAACCTATGTACGTTCTTTATGCGCCGATGTCGGCGACCTCCTTGGTTGCGGGGCCTGTGTTGCCGGGTTGCGGAGGACCCGCAGCGGTATTTTTTCCGAGGGGGCGGCGATTTCCTTGGACCGGAAAGACAGGCAGGGGAGTGATGAGCGGGTCCGCGCCAGCCTCATTCCCATGGCGGAATTGCTTCCCGACATGAGGACAATTGTGCCGGATGACCCATGGGTGAAAAGAATCAAGGTTGGCGTACACCCCCGTGCGGAAATGGTAAATCGTCGTGATGATATTCCTTTTCTTGATTCGGGAGATATGGTAAAGTTGACCGGTAGTGATGGTGAACTCGTGGCGATAGCGGAGCTTCTTTGCGGGAGCCGGGAGCTGGCGGGACTTCAAAATGACGTCCCCGTCATGAGGCTGCTTAGGGTATTCAACGAAAATTAAAATAGAGATAACCAGTTAAAGAGGGAGGAATAAAAGTGTTAGATACAGAAAAAAGACAAGGAATTATTTCTCAATACAAGTTGCACGAAAAAGACACCGGGTCCCCGGAGGTCCAGATTGCCCTGCTCA
>JBAYKV010000207.1:0-6065 GCA_041664405.1 Syntrophales bacterium | reverse complement strand
GCCCCGTTACTGTCCCAATACAGGAGTGTGGCCTGCGCCGAGTGGACGGTTGCCAACCCGGCAATGGCGGCGATAGCTATTTGAGAGAGCAACTTGGGAAGGAATTTCTTGTTCATAAGGTCCGATTTCTAGGTTGGGGCTTGCGATGAATCGACGCATGCTACTGGCATTGCCGAAAGCATACCTCCCCCTCCTCAGTAAGCAACAAATATTTCATTCAATCTATTGACGTCTTTGGGGATTTCCGGATCGTTGCGGTCATGCGAGCGAGGCCTTCTTACAAAACGGTTTTTTCGACACCGATTGACCACTCGCATCCGTACAGTGCCAGCAATTTCAACGCTCAGCGTTTCTCCTTGGCCGGAACCTCCGTCCTCCACCATCGCTTCCACCCAGTTCAGCTCGGAGGTCTTGCAAATTTCCTCAACGGGCTTGTGGGCCCGGCGCTCTTTTCCCACCTAGTTCATCAGCGTCGAGTACTTCACCCCGGAGTAGGACGCAAACAGCTGCCCTGTCATCCCGCTCCCTCGGTAAGCCGCAATGATTTCCTCCCGCTTCTCTTTCGAGGTCCGAACCCGCCCCAGCGTGTCCACTTTTAGAATTTCCGTAGAACTTTGCGTATTCGTCATTGGGGAAAGTTATGACACTTCCGCTATTTCCGACTAGATGTGCTGAAAGTGCCGTTTACTAACATTTAGCATATTACAAGACAAATATTAGCCCCAGTGTTTTTCCGATTTTATCATGCCGTGGAATATAATGAGCCTGATGAAATGCCGTGCGGCATCGTGTTCCCAAACTCGTTAGGTTCGGGCCCGCTTCTAACGAAAGATTACGGCGATAAATTCGGCAATCCATTTGTCCAAAACCCTGCGGTCTGAGCATAATTTGCAGTGAGGGATTCCGCATGTCCATCTACAAACGAAGCGTTGAATTTCTTTCCGCCGGAGTGTCGGATGCCAATTCTCGCTGACATAAAAGGCAAGTCATGGTTAACTATGTAAGAACCTGTGCCATTGTTGCCAGAAGGAGGCGAATCAGCGAAAAGAATGATTCCTGTCGGCTTGCTCAACTGCGAAATACGACATGCGGAGTATCTCCAGAAGGTGTGGTCATTTTCCCCCCAAGGAGGCGGATGGCCCGCCTCGAGCGCCATATTAATTCCGTATGCCCTGTTGGTGATGGCACGGGCGGACGGGCACAAAACCCGGGTTGGGGCATCTTCTAAATAGGGATTCAAGACGGAGGAAGAATTCGTCCCGGTCGCCCAAAATGCGGGAGGCAAATAGTTGTCGTTGTCGGTCGAAAATTGCAAAGCAGCCTGGCCAAGTTGCCGAAGGTTGCTGATGCACTTTGCCGAATGAAAACTCTCCGAAATACCAGAAAAGCTTGGAAAAAGGAGTGCCGCCATAATGCCGACAATGGCGATTATCACGAGTAACTCCACAAGGGTGAACCCAACTGAGCGCGAAACGAACATATTTTTGAATGAATGGCGGACGGCCCCGCCGACTATTAAAAGCCGGAGTTTGCGGTTTGGGAAAGAGGCGATTATTCTCCTTGAGGTGATGGACTTCAAAGTTGGTACTATTGTTTTTCGAGACTGATGTTGCCGAACTGCAATATTTCGCCATGATTCTGGCCCCAGTTGGCAAGGATGAGGACTCGAGCATACTTTGTTCCCGGCCAAAAAGCTTTTGTAGAAGGGCCAAATTTGATCATTGGTTTAATCATCCCACTGTATTCAGTCCAGTCGCCAATGCACTGTTTCATTTCAAAAGCATAAACATAATGTTCGCTCGTCACATGAGCCCGGACTTTTGTTCCCGCAGAAAAGTTAGCAGGAATTGGCTTTGCAAGGGTAGCTTCCCAGAGGCCGTCTTTCTTTAGCAAATCGTTGATTTTATAACAATATTGGTTCGGCAAGTCCCTGTATTCGCCGCTATCATCAACTTCGAACGCGATCGTCAACTGTTTGTTCTCGAACAACGCCTCCCATGCTGAAGCATCTTTGAGTTTGATAACTCTTTCGCCGATTTGGGCTTCAGCGGTTAAAACCGTTTCGCTTTTTTCAAGGACATCGACCGAAGTCGAAACGATGGGATGGAAGCTCTCGTCAAACAGGAGAAGGCCCACACAAACCTGATTCGCCATGTCGTTGCCGGATCTGAACCACCCGGTTAACCGATACTCGCAGTTCGGGTCCACAGGAATATTTTCTGTACTGGAAACCCAGGTATGGCCGGTCACTTCAAAACAGTTTGCGCCATCGGGACCTCCCCCAACGATCTGCAAGGAATGCGTAGCATCTGCGTTACCGCATTGCCAGTTATCAGATCCGGAGGCAGCGTTGCCGTTGGCTACCAAATTCTTTGATTCTTCCGCATGCATGCATATGCCGGCGAAGATTGTTGCTGCGGCGAAAACAAGACACATCTTTTTCATTTTTACTAATTTCCTCAATCTGATTGAATAACACTTCGTCTGCAATTGTTTATTAGTTTTAAGGCAACGCTAATCACAAAACATTTTCTACTCAAACTGATGCTGTTTCGATCATTCGAAAAGTGGCCCTGACTCACATTTGTCCATCCGCCTTGATCAAGATGACCTGATCGCAGAGAACTCGGTTTTCTTTGGCGATGGAACCCTTGAAATACGAAGGCCCTTCGATTTTTAGGGAAACATAGATATCCCATTTATTGTTCCCATCCTCTTCATAAAACTGCCCCAGCTTCGCTTGAATACTCCAGTCACCACACCACCAATAACAATCCGGGGCAAGTTCCACGCTGCCTAATTTGTAGATGTGATAACCAGTGCCATTCGTGCTAATTTCCGATCCCTGAATACTGCGCTGCCTACCATGCTTTCTACCACTAAGATCATAGAAGCCGATTGGAAATGGGTTCAATGCCACGCTTTCTGCAGCGACGCCAAAGGCGGCATCGGGATCATTCACCTGCGGCTTGACCCCGGATTTCGGCACCACGCGCCGAATCATCTCTTTGGAAATTCCCGCGAACTGCGCTGGGACAGGTTTGCCCCCAGGTGGTTCGGACAAGATTTGTTTATCCAGATTGGCAACTCTGGCATTCAATCGGGAGTAAGGCATTTTCATATTGTGCGCCCCTGCCCCGACACATGATGTGTTTTTCGAAACATGTGTCGCAAGTATTCTGTCAAAAGTCGAGCGGATGCGTCCCTCGAACAGTTTGGCATCCTTGAAGTACTCGGGATATGCCTTTGTTAACTTTTGCCACTTTTCCAGTACAACACCATCCAGGGGACACCTTGTTGCACGCACGTTACCTTGTCTCCACGGGTCGTTCTTCGTCAATTCTTCCATCTCATCAAAATTCCGCTCCCACAACAGGATATTTCTGGGAGTTAAATAAGGAAACATGGCGGTCGAAAATTGCTCCCCGACAAACCCCATGTTCTTGTCATTCCGGCAATTCTCCAGTTCATCGTGATACCGCCGCATCGCCGGCGCCGCTTTTCCGTACTGGAAATCCATGAACTCAGCAATCAACGTTTCGGCATCCTGTCCAACGGACTGCATCAGCTTGAGAGACAGATACGTCTTAAGCTCAGTGAAGCCTACTTCAGGGAATCCAAAGAGCAGGAACGGCCCGTGTACCCCGGCCTTTTTCATAAGCCGCATGTCGGAGATCAAGCGTTGAGTATCGGAATAAGGAACCCCTCCATAATAGGGACTTTCGAACAAGGAATAATACCACACCATGACATTCGGGCAGAGTCTGCACCACTGCTGCAGGTCCTGGTAACTTTTCTGATTGGACGGGTGGCTCCAATCCCGTGTAAAATTGTCCTGTACCGCGCCGAACATTATCATCAGATTTCCGGGCAGCCTGTCGATCTTCGTCGGTGGCTCCTGTGACTGGCCCTTGTTGTAGGCGTAGGTGCGGACAATTACCCCGGGATATTTATCTTTAAGATATTCACAAAGCTCAATGACATAGTCTAACATCGGCCCGCCGGGGCATCCAAGCTTGACCTGCAACTTCGCGCAGTCGGAACAACAACACGTGGTTGCATTGTCATTTTGTGACACTTCGACGATTCCTTTCCCCCCTTGCATTTCGATGTTCGCAACGATATTGGCGGTCAACTCCTTGCGCATCGCGGAATTTGAAAAACAAAGCTGCCTGTCCATGACCCGCTTGCCGTTTTCATCCATCGAGAAGAATTCAGGGTTCGTCGCAAAATAATTCTTGTTCTTTAGCCACTTCAGAGGTGCATTTATTCCGCGCCCTGGCGGTGGCGTCTCCTGCGGCGGGAGGTAACAGAAAATTGTATGCATGTTCGGCATAATGTAATTCATTTCGTCTACAACCCCGCTATCCTTGCTGATTTGATTCATCTTCTGTTCCAGCCCCATGTTCAGCCTGTTGCGGTACGGGAATATGAGCCCCTCTGGCCATAATAAAAAAATGTCTGTGTACATGGTCCGGCATTTGAAATCTAGCCTCGTTTTTTTATTGAATGACGAAAGTCGTAATGTATCCTTCCTAGGAATATTCGGCTTCGCGAAAGCGGAGAACCAGCGACATCCGATTTGCCCTTCCAGGAAATCATACACTGCGTACAAGTTGCCGTGTATCCCTTTGCCGTACAGGCACACATCCGCTCCGGAGCTTTCGCAGACGCTGTCCTGGTCCTCCATCCCAGCGAGATTGCTTTTCGCGCCGTCAGGCCCGGCCCCGACGAATATCCGCTTGGTGTATTTCGCCGCGTCCGTGGCGGGAACGCTCTTGAACTCCGCGCCGGTGGCCTGCCTGAGCGTGCTGGTTAATTCTTTGATGGCGAATGCGTCCACAGGGCCGGGATGGTCCGGTGCCACGACGACATACTCCGTCTTCCCGCCTTCGGCCAGGACGAGTTGTCTCCCCGGACCGCCCGCTTCACGGCACCCCATGCCCAAGACGGCCCCTAGCCCCGCCAGCACGCAGTAATTTGCTGTTTTCCTCATGAGGGCATTTCTCAAAACGTTGTTTTCCATTTTCCGTCTCCAATTTATTTTCATATGGGAAGATCGAACTTTAAAGTGGGGTTTTCTGCTGGATTTCACGTCAGCTTTAAAGCAACTGGCCAACAAGTCAAGAGTATTTTTAGATGAAAGATGCATTGTTTTGCGGCGGGAGGGACTCGGCCCGGTCCAAAAAACTGCAGAAAAGGTAGGTTCCTCCCTACTGGCGCGCGCATCCTATGGATACCGGAGGCAGCCTGGAAGCCTTTAAAAAAGAAATATTCTCATGGATATTTTCTAACATCGTGCTATAAAGCACAGAAGCATGAACAATCGAACTCCATTGGGCCGCCGTCTTGAGGACATGGCACCCCAGGCTTGGAAATCGAAGACCCAAGCCAGATACCTAGTCGTGGCCGAGGCGCTGCGGGAAGCGATTGGCGGCTCCGCTCCGGGAACCAAGCTGCCGACAATTCGGGAGCTGGCCAGGGTGTTTGGAGTGACCGTGGTGCCGGTTGTCCGCGCGTTGCGCGAGCTGAGCGAGGAAGGGTTGGTGGTCGTGCGTCAGAGGGCTGGCTGCTGGGTGGCGCCGCAGCGTCCGGCTGCTGACCCATTTTTCGGGATGGGCGGACGGCAAACGACCCAGATCCGCTGCAAGGTCCAAAGTCAATCTCCCCATCAGATGGCCTACTGGGAAGAGGCGGCCCAAGCCTTTGCGAAGGTTTATCCCGGCACGAGGGTCACCTTCGTTCCGATGGACGGAGGTGCTGCCCTTGATGCTTCCGATGCGGATTTGGTCGAGATCAGCACCTTGCAATACTCGATCGCGCAGGAGAACGCGAGCTTTCTGAACGAACCGGCGGACGGCGGGGGCCAGCCGCGATTGCTCTTCGTGCCGCACATGTCCCATCTGGGCTGCGCGTTCTACAATCCGCTTCTGCTCAAGAAACTCAAGGCCCCCGCCCCGGACTACGAAGACTTCGAGGGAGAGATGCGTTGGCTGCTCGACTTGCATGCAAGATGGAAAAAAGTCACGGGAAGCGACCGGCCTTTGATCAATTATCACGAGCCT
>JBAYKV010000206.1:0-6136 GCA_041664405.1 Syntrophales bacterium | reverse complement strand
AGGCAGCCGGGTGCTGTCGCTGTTCCAGAAGAGCATATCCGATTTCGGTGGCATTGCGCCATAAAGATAATTCTGGACAAAGTTTCTCCAGATCAGGCTATCCGAGCCAAGAATTCGGAAGAGCCAGCTCAGGTAGCGGGCGTCAAGGAAGCCGTCCATTTTCATAAGGACCTCGGTGGCTTCAACGGATTTTTCGCTTATGAAAACTCCCAGATCGCCGGGCTCGGAAAAGTCCACCAGGGTTGCAAACAGCGTCCAGTCGGCCACGGGCAGATGTCCCTTTTTCCCCGGGCTCCGGTTCAACCAGGCCATGAGGGCGGCCAGGACCGTGCCGCCGATGCAGTATCCTGCTGCATGGACGTGGGGAGCCTTGCAGGTGTGCCGTGCCGCCTCTACGGCTTTCAGCACCCCCGTGAACATGTAGTCGGCAAAAGTGACGTCACGCATGACCGCCGTCGGATTCTTCCAACTGATAACGAAAACGGTGAATCCCTGATCCCTTAAAAAACGGACAAAACTCGTTTGCGGTGTAAGGTCAAAGACGTAGTATTTGTTAATCCAGGGGGGGACCAGCACGATCGGTATGGCATGTGTTGTTTCCGTCGATGCTTCATACTGGATGAGTTCTATCAGGTCGTTGCGGAAGACCACAAAACCAGGTGTTATGGCAATATTGTCACCAACCTTGAAGGCCTTTTCATCCGTGATCCGGGACAGATAATCGCCCCGGGAAAAGTCGTCCCATGCCTGGCTCAAACCTTGTGTGAGACTGCCGCCGCCGGTATCAATAAATTTTTTTATAGCCAGGGGGTTTGTCCAGAAAAAGTTGGCCGGCGCGAGGGCGTTGGCTAGCTGCTGGGTCCAGAAGAGGGCCCGCTGGCGGTCTTTATCGTTAAGGTCCCTGCTTCTTTCTACCAGACCCTTGAGCCAGTCATTAAAAATGGAATGGAATCGCCTGCTTAATTTTGCATTTCTCTTAATATATTCGAGGAATACCTCGCTGGCGTCGGACTTGTCCTCCGCAGGCAGCTCAGAGGAGAGGAGGTGAGGGAATTCCTCCCGGGTGGCCTCCTCCAAATGCTGGAATAGATCGATAACCCGCTGATTCATTTCTTCCGAGCGGTCCATGCAGGAGTGCTGTACCTTCCGGAAAGATGTCAGAATATCGAGGGGGTCCATTATTTTGGCCTTTGTGTCCCCGCAGCGGCCAGCTTGCCGGGGTTTTCGATGAGATCCACGATTTCTTTGAGGGTTGTATCTTCCCCAAGGAGATCCAGGGGAATGGCTACATTAAAATTCTCTGCGATGAAGGTCTGCAAATTAACCGCCGCCATCGAGTCGAAATCCGGAATGTCTCCCAAGCGGGTCTCTACAGTGATGGCAATATTTTCCACCTCCGGAAACAGGTCTTCAAACCCCTCCTTGAGTTTTTTAAGCGTATCTGCCACGTCTTCCCTCCTTTTAGATTTTCCTCGGATCAGATCCGGATAAGATTTGCCCCCCAGGACAGCCCGCCGCCGAAGGCGGCCGTAACGACAAGATCCCCTTCGCTAATGACTCCTTCCTCCCGGGCCTCATCGAGGGCAATGAGGACTGAGGCGCTGGCTGTGTTGCCGTACCGGTCCAGATTTACATAGAACCGTTCGGAGGGGATGCCGAGGTCAGCGGCGATCCCGAGGAGAATGTTGATGTTCGCCTGGTGACAGATGAAGCATTTCACATCTTCCAGATTCATGTCGGCTGCTGATACGACCTGCCGGATTATCTCGGGCCCCTTGTCAAGGGTGAAAGCTAAAACATCCTCCCCTTTCATGCGGAAATAAGCCAACCGGGGGTTCGTTATTTTTTCATAGGGCATCATGGCGCCGCCGCCGGGGATACAGATCGTCTCGCGGCGGCTGCCGTCGGTGGCCAGGCAGGAATAAAGGATGCCCCGGGAAGAATCATCTCTGCGTTGCAGTAAGACGGCCCCTGCCCCATCCCCGAAATAGGGAAAGGTGGAAAAATCCTTTTTGTTGAGAAATCTCGAATAGACCTCCGCAGCGATAAAGAGGATGTTGCCGTACTGTCCCGATTTCACAAGGGCGTCGGCCAGGTGGAGTCCATAGACGCTTCCCGAACAGACGGAATTGATGTCAAAGGCAAAGGACCGCTCGGCGCCGAGGAGATGCTGTACCCTGGTGGCCGTGGCCGGCTGGATACGATCGGGAGAAGATGTCGAAAGGATGATTCCCTCGATATCCTCAGGGGGGAAACTGATCTTTTCCAGGCAGGTCCGGGCCGCTTCCAGGGCCAGATCGGAGGTGCTCTGGTTTTCCCCGGCGTGACGCCGCGCCAAGACCCCGGTCTTCTTGCCGATTAATGACTGGGCTTCCCGGGAAAACTGCGTGAGTCCTTCATTTGGTAAAATTACTTCCGGCAGGTAAGATCCTGTGGAAGCAATTACGGCCCTGCTCATTTCGCTGTCCTCGTTCGTTTTGATCAGGCAAACTGCCACTGGTGAAGAGATGAACTGTTATTCAACGCCGCCGCCTGCTTTGATACTAACATGACCGGAGAATCCCTGTCAAAGCAAAACCCCTTCAGAAGTTGCCGGTGTGGAACTTAGCAAGACCTTGTCGATCCGGTTACCGTCCATGTCCACGATTTCGAAACGCCATTCTTTCCAGTTAAAATGGTCTCCTGTAGATGGTATACGTTCCATATAGGACATGATAAAGCCGCCGAGGGTGTAAAAGTCGCCCTTTTCCTCGGCCGGAAGGCTTTCGATCTGGAAATGGATTTTAAAATCATCGATGGACAAGGTGCCGTCCACAAGCCAGGAACCGTCATCCCTCTGGACAATGGGATTGTCATCTTCCTCGCTGATCGAGGGAATATCGCCCACGATGGCCTGAATTACATCGCTGATGGTCACCATCCCCTGAATGATTCCATATTCATCAACCACCATGGCGATGTGGATGGGGGAGGTCTTGAATTGCCCCAGGACCTGCCAAGCGGTTATTGTTTCCGGGAAATAAAGGGGCCTTTTCAGCAGGGGGATCATGTCCAGTTCATCCGCACCCGATGCTGCGACTTGTTTCAGGAGATCCTTGACATGGAGAAATCCGATTACCTGATCAAGACTTCCCCTGCCCACAGGGAAGCAGGTGTGCTGGCCCGACCTGATGATCTCCAGATTGTATGGAAAGGGCTTTTCCGCATCCAGCCAGAGGATGTCCGGACGGGGCGTCATCAGATCCCTGACCCCCAGGTCGTCGATATGGAAGGCCCGGTGGAAAATCTCATGTTCCATGGCATGAAAAATGCCGGCCTCCGTTCCTTCTTCAAGAAGCACCTTGACTTCCTCCTCGGACACGGAACTTTCCGATTTCTCGATGCGGAGTGCCTTCAACAACAGCTCGGAGCTGACATTGAGGAGCCAGACAAGGGGATAAGTGACGATGGAAAGGTAATATACCGGAAAGGCTGCGAGCGAGGCGATCTTTTCCGCTCTGAACAGGGCCAAGCGCTTGGGGACGAGTTCTCCCAGGACAAGAGACAGGTAGGTGATTACCAGGACCACCAGGGCGAGTCCTAACGGTTCGCTGTAGGGGCGAAAAATTGAATACTGCTGAAGATAGGAGCTGAGAGATTGTGCTATAGTTACGCCGCCATAGGCCCCGGACAGAATGCCGATGAGGGTGATGCCGATCTGGATGGTAGAGAGAAAACTTCCCGGTTCCTCCGCTATGCTCAGCGCCTTCTCAGCCCCGGCATTCCCACTTTCCGCCTCGACCTTCAGCTTGGCCCTGCGTGAGGAAACCAGGGCCATCTCCGCCATGGACAGGGCCCCGTTAAGCAGCACGAGAAGCAGCAGAACAATGGCCTCAACAGGCAAAGAAGACATGATTTATGATTTCCGAGGGAAAAGGGGTTCCCGATGATCTTTCATAATTACCCTGCTGTGTATTTCAGGCGTAATATAAGAATAATCTTTCCCTTAGTCAAGGAAAACAGTGACAGGATTTTTTTATCTCTCCAAGGTCTTCTTGCTGTGCTTAGTTATCAAGGTTTACTTGCGATCACTGAAATCAGAGAAGATGATAATAAAGGGCCGAGAGAACAAGGGAAGTCAGCAGTATGACTGCCGTGGGGCCGATTATATAGATGTAACTCCGCCACAGGGGAATGCCAAAATATTCGCAGGTGACGACATAACAGATGTGCATGGGGGAGAGCATCATCCCTGCATAACCGCAGGCATAGGCCAGGGCGGTGACGGCGGCGGGGATGAGAAGCAGGGATGTGAACATGGCCGTTCCCTATATCAGGATGAACGGATCAACGCAACTACCCGAAAAATCGCCGCCCTATCCTCCAGAATCAAAACACAGAAGGTCAGCTCAGGCTAAGGAGATGCCTCACTCAAAAGTATTAGGAAATGTTTCTTACGTACAGCACCTACGAAGCATCATGAGTAGCCAATAAAATATTTTAAGGATATCCATTTGAAGTGGTGACCACTGCGGTAATTGTTTCATCTCGCAATTACTCGTGAGATCAGCTCAATAGTGCCCGCTGCGCAGCCGGTTCTGCGGCACTAGCCCGGCCAAATCGTAGCCGGCTGCAACCCAGTAGCCGATCAGCGGCTTATCGGCGAGTTCCAGACGCTCCACATACTTGGCGTTCTTGTAACCGAGTAGCCTCGGCACGACAACCCTCAAGGGGAACCCGTGATCCAGTGGGAGTGTTGACCCGGCGACCCCGTAGGCGATCATCGTCCTCGGTTCCATAGCCACCGACAGGGGCAGAGAATCGTTGTACCGACCGCCTAAGGTTCGAATGTTGACATGGGTAGCCTTCTTCGTCGGACGCGATCGCCGCAGGATGTCGGAGAGAGCTACCCCGTTCCACGGCACGTCGTACACCGACCAGCCCTCGACACAATGAAAATCCTTCACCTGATCTGTGCGTGGGAGCGTCAGGATTTCGGAAAACGTGTAACTTCGAGGCTCCTCCACTAGGCCGCTGATTTCCAAACGCCAACGTGCTAAAATTGAGACGAGGTCCTGAGTATCTACAGTACGAACCGGCCACTCCGTGAAAACGCCCCCACGGCGGGTTCCTGGCTGAAACGAAAAACCTTTGGGCGCCACGGCGGCGTAAGCGCAGGCAGCCATGAGATCTGCTCCGAGGGCAAGTACCGCTCCCTTGCCCAACCACTCCAGAACATCGCGACGCGAAAGATCTCGCACACCTGTATGTTCATGTTTTTCAGGCATTTCAGACTAACCTCCTCGCCACAGGGCCACCCTTTTAAAAATCCGATCACCTTTTGTTCGAGTTACCCGTCAAGAGGGAATTATTGAGCAAAACTCATGCGGACCTCTTTGGGACGCTTTCCCCCACGATGCTTATTGGATACGATCCAAAAGAATATATGCCCGTGAAAATTGCCAGATGCTCCATTTTAGGAAGCAATGACTCGTGATCGTTTTTACAGATGCTGTCAAGAAAACTTCGTCTACAGGCATGTTATTTGAGCGTTTTTCCCGGGAATTCTTCCTTGATAAAATCTGAAAGATCCTTTTCAAGAGCTTTGAACTGTTCCGTCTTGTCTCTCGGACCAAACTGGGTCAACGCGATGCTGACAGTTGTCTCTCCCTTTACGGAGGTTGTGAGCCGTACCCGTTCATGGTGGCAGTCCTGGTATTTTCTTACGGCATTATACGGCTTGCATGTTAAACCGTTTCGCTTCGCGATTTTCTCGATTCGGGAAAAAAGGTTATCCAGGTCTTCGGGCTTGGAAACGGTGAAACTCTTCGCTCGATCGTTCGGGAAATCAATGATGACCTGCCTCTTGTAAATTGTGTCACAGCTGATGAGCAAGCAAAGGCAACAGAGAAAACAGAGCAGTAAAATATGTTCAGGAAACATCCTGGATGAAATCATCAAACCTTCTCCACATCGTCCACACATGAAAAGTCACATATCAAGGGCTGACCTGCATACTCCATCCAAATGATTTTCATTTACCTATCAATTGTCTGAACTCAGGAGTATTTCTAATGTTATCAAAGGCAGGGTCATCTGCAAAACTCCGTGCCTCAGGATGTAATTTTATGGCTTTCGATAAGTCTTGAACAGCTCT
>JBAYKV010000205.1:0-6136 GCA_041664405.1 Syntrophales bacterium | reverse complement strand
ATGGCCACAGGTGTTCGGGAATAGTAAAATGACCACGGCACTTCTGGATAGGGTCACACATCACTGTGAAATCTTCGAAACTGGAAATGACAAGCGGATAATAAAAAGAATGATCAATAATCGGAAACAACTACTCAGAGTTAGTCATTTATCGACGCCGATACTGGGTCAATTTTAAAAGCCGATTGACAGTAGTGGGACGATTAGAGGTTACACCAGGGGTTACACGAAACAAAATAGCGGGGACTAAAACAAAAAGGGGTTAACCTTCGCTTGGCTAACCCCTTTAATTTTCTGGTGGAGCTGGTCGGGATCGAACCGACGACCTCTTGAATGCCATTCAAGCGCTCTCCCAACTGAGCTACAACCCCACTTTTTCAACTGGCGGCCACCTACTATCATAGTGGTTAAAATGTTGTCAACAGTTTTTCTCGGTTGAAAATTGCTGTGCAGCCTTAAATTCACGGATGAGCAGGGCCTTTGGTACGCCGGTGTCGATAAAATCCCAGGGAAGGGTTTCCGTCGTGTCCCGGCGTCGATAAACAAAGAAATCAGGCGGAAAGGGGACCTCCTTCAGGGCCTTGGGCCAGGTCCCTCGCCGGAGATGCAGGGTGAGGAGGATCTTTCCTACCCGCCGATCCCCGGTGGCGAACAAGGATTGGAGATAATTTCTTTTCGGCGGGTCCGCAAGGACTTTAATATTTCCCTGCCCCCGGAAGGCGCCTGCAATCTTTTGGATTTTCTTCTTTATGGTTTGAATGTTTTCCAGAGGATACCACTGAAAAGGAGTCCCCGCTTTGGGTATGAACTGATTGATGCTGACAGTGATCCTTTTGAAGCGTTTCTCCCGCAGGCCGGTCGTCGGCAGGGAAAGCTGTGAAAGGCGTTTGACTAATTCAATGATCGCCTCGATGTCGTCTGCTGTTTCCGTCGGCAGACCGATCATGAAATACAGGCGCACATGCAAGAATCCATTCTCCAGAAGATTTATGGCCCCCCGGGTGATGTCCCCGTCTTGAATACCTTTCCGGATAAGGTCTCGCAGTCGTTGGGAACCCGCTTCCGGAGCCAGGGCCAGGGTTTCGATGCCTCCTTCCTTGAGAAGTTCGAGGAGTGTCGGTGTGAGTTGGTCCAGCCGGAAAGAACCCGCGCCGATCTTTCCTTGCCGGGACAGGATATACCGGCAGATGTCTATCAGTTCGGGGTGATCCGAGACGGCTGTTCCCAGGAGACCGATTTTTTTGCCCGTCTCCAGGCCGCGTATTATTGATTTCTCAAGGTTTTCCCGCTTACGGAACCGGCTGGGGCGAAAGAGATACCCGGCGGCACAGAATCGACAACCGCGACTACAGCCGCGGCTGACCTCGGTCAGAAAGATTGTCCCGAAATCCGTGTCCGGCGATGAGATCACCGTCTCCGTAGAGAATGCCTGAATATCCTGCGCCCATTGCTTCCGGATCTTGGAGGGAAGGGAAGCGTCGCGGGGGATCATCTTTTCAATCGGTCCGTCCACCCCGTAACTGACATTGTATAAGGCCGGGACATAGGCCCCGGGGACGTTCTTTTGCAGCATGCGAAGATTATCGTTCTTTGTGTCTTTGGCTTTTCGGGTGCGGAGAAGGTTTAAGAGAAATTCCGGCATGATTTCCTCGGCCTCGCCAATGAGGAAAAGGTCGAAGAAGTCCGCCAAAGGCTCCGGGTTCATGGTGACGCAGATGCCGCCACCGATGATGATCGGGTCAGATTCGTTGCGCTCATGGGAAAGGAGGTTGATCCTTGCCATATCCAGCATCTTAAGAATGTTCGGGTAATCGTTTTCAAAGGAAATAGAAAAGGCGATAATATCGAAATCCCGGAGCGGTTTCTGGGATTCAAGGCTGAAAAGAGGGAGGGGCCCGGGGACGAAGAAACCTTCGTCCCCGGGGTCGGGAAGAAAAGCCCGCTCACACAGAACGGACGGATGTTGATTCAGGAGGCTGTAAACTGTCTGAAAACCCAGGCTGTCCATGCCCGTCCGGTAACGGTTCGGATAGGCCAGACAGATGTTTAGAGAGTCTCCCCATAACTTTTTCACATAACCGTCTTCGCGGTCTAATAAATCCTTGTATTTTTTCTTGACTGCCCAGGACATACGGCCCTGTCAGTCGGCCTGCCTTCTCAGGAAAGTCGGGATTTCGAGATCGGGATCGTCGTTATCCTCGATCATGCCCATCTTTACCGTCGGCAGCTGGTCGATAGGCCTGTCTTTCCGAAGATAAGCTGGTTTAGAGATATCTTCCCTCTTATGCCCGCTCATGCTGGTCATATTCACGAGGTTGTTCTTCTTGCGGTTCACATCTTCGAAGCCCGTAGCAATGACCGTAATTCTTATTTCGTCTCCCATGGTTTCATCGATGACGGTGCCGAAGATGATATTGGCGTCTTCATGAGCTTCCGCCTGGATCAGCGAGGAGGCCTCGTTGACTTCGAAAAGACTCATGTCAGGACCGCCGGTGATATTGAGCAGGACCCCATGGGCCCCCTGAATGCTGTTGTCTTCCAACAGGGGAGAAGAGATTGCCCGCTGAGCGGCTTCGATGGCGCGGTTTTCGCCGCTGGCAGAGCCGGTTCCCATCAGGGCCAGGCCCATGCTGGACATGGTGTTCTTCACGTCGGCAAAATCCAGGTTGATCAGGCCCGGGATGATGATGAGGTCGGAAATACCCTTGACGGCGTGATAGAGTATGTCGTCGGCCTTCTTGAAGGCTTCGAGGAGGGACAGGTTGCGTCCTCCTAAACTCAACAACCGCTGGTTGGGAACGACAATCAGGGTGTCGACGATCCTCCGCAATTCGTCAACCCCTTCTTCTGCCTGGTAATTGCGGCGCTTCCCTTCAAACTGAAAAGGTTTCGTGACCACCGCCACCGTCAGGATGCCGAGTTCCTTGCAAATCTCCGCGATGACCGGAGCGCCTCCCGTTCCCGTACCCCCACCTAGACCAGCGGTAATGAACACCATATCGGATCCTTCCAGGTGTTCTCTAAGGCTGTCTTTTGTCTCTATGGCGGCTTGCTTCCCTACATCAGGATTGGCCCCTGCTCCGAGTCCCTTTGTCGCCTCGCTGCCGAGCTGGACCTTGATGGGAGAAACCGACGCCAAGAGGGCCTGCGTATCGGTGTTGGCGACGATAAAATCAACGCCTTTGAGGCCGTAAGAGATCATCGTGTTTACTGCATTTCCTCCGCCCCCACCGATCCCGATCACCTTGATCCTTGCCGTGTTTGCTCTAGATAATTCCGTTAACTCAAACATGTTCTTCCCTCCCCTTAAAAGAATTCAATAAACCATCTTTTTATTCTTCGAAACCAATTACCAAAGGTACCGCCCTCCCCTCTCCGAAGGGTTTCTTTGGAAATGTGCTCACTGCCATAAATAATAAGTCCCACCCCGGTTGCGTACATGGGACTGTTAACGACATCTGTCAAACCGCCGATTCCTATGGGACATCCCCTGCGAACCGGCATATTGAAGACCTGTTCGGCCAGTTCCGTCATCCCTTCCATAATGGACGCCCCTCCGGTGAGGACAACGCCTGCAGCCATAAGATCCTCGAAGCCGGAGCGGACGAGTTCCTTATAGGACAGACTAAGGATCTCTTCCATACGAGGTTCGATAATGCGACCAAGGATCTGGCGTGACACCTCTCGCGGTTCCCGTCCCCCGACACTGGGGACTTCTATGATTTCATCCTTGGGAATAAGAAGGGAATAAGCGCAGCCATATTTGATCTTGAGCTTTTCC
This sequence comes from Syntrophales bacterium, assembly GCA_041664405.1. GTDB lineage: Bacteria > Desulfobacterota > Syntrophia > Syntrophales > UBA8958 > UBA8958. The sequence goes on along the minus strand of JBAYKV010000205.1, from coordinate 2,355 downwards.
GCCTCTGTGGCCGGTGTTCGGAGACCCGTGGCGATGTCGCTGGTCACATAATTCCCCCCGACGGGCAGAACCGCCGTATGTTTTATGGTCCCCTCCGAAAATACGGCGATGTCCGTTGTTCCACCCCCGATATCAAGCATGATCACACCGAGGTCCTTTTCGTCATTGCTCAGGACCGCCGCGCTGGAGGCTAATTGTTCAAGAACGATCTCATCGATATCCAGGCCGACGCGGCTGACCGATTTGGCGATATTCTGGATGGATGCGGAGGCCCCGGTTACAATATGAACCTTGGCTTCCAGACGAACGCCGGACATGCCGATAGGATCGCGAATGCCATCCTGTTCATCAACAATATAGGACTGGGGTAAAGTATGAAGGATTTCCCGATCCATGGGGATAGCGATGGCCCTCGAAGCTTCGACGGCCCTTTGGACATCATCTTCATCTACTTCCCGCCCCTTAACGGCGACGATACCCAAGCTGTTCTGGCTCTTGATATGCCCGCCGGCAATGCCGACGTAGACGGAGCGGATTTCACACCCCGACATACGTTCAGCTTCTTCGATCGCCTTCTTGATTGCCTCTACGGTGCTGTCGATGTTAACCACCACCCCTTTGCGCAGTCCTTCGGAAGGATTGGAACCAATGCCGATAATATCGATGCCCTGATCCGTTATCTCGCCAATGATGGTACAGGTCTTGGTGGTTCCGATGTCCAGACCAACGATCACATTCGATTTTTTAGCCATGAAAGTCTCCCTTTTTCATTTTCTTTTCATGTCTTGAATTCTTTCCTCGCCCCCGATGTAGCGGCAGGCGTCAGGATGTCCCGACGCTGTACCGTTATCTTTACCGGATCGCTCAGGTCGATATACAAGTGTCCTATCTTCTGATTCCTGCGTTCCAGATCGACCATCACGGGAGGGAGACGCCTGAATTTATTTTCATAGTTGTCGAATCCCAAATGCAGGCACAAACCCGTGTTAGTAAAGACAGACAGTCCGACGCGCCCATTGCCGTTAATTTCAGACACATTTTTAATATTCGGGAAATCTGTGGCCGTGGTAAGATACCGGAGCAGGTCAAGGGTCCGTCCCATGAGGGCTTGCGCTTCCTCGTCCGTTCCCTGGTAACCCGTTAAAATCGGAAGATCCATCTCATCGTTCATTTCTAGTTTTTTGAAGGTGACACCATTGATATCCATGAGATAAAAGCTATTATCCTTTTTTACCAAAGATACGGCTGTTCTCTCTCGCAGGTCGATAATCAGGCGGTTGGGTAGTTCTCTGCCTACGTAGGCATTTTTGATCCAGGGGTTTACCATGACCCTTTTCTGCACATCCCCCAAGCTTACGGCAAAAATATTCTGGCGGGCCTTGACAGCGGCCATGGAAAGGATCTCTTTCTCCGTCAATTCCTTGCAGCCCCGGACAGTAATATCGCGAATAGCGAAGTAGGGATGACTGATCAGATAAAGGTAACCAAAAATCAGGAGCGCCGCCACTATTCCTATTCCCGACAGGGCCAGGGATGCCTTCAGTACCTCCTTTATAGTTGCCCCCGCCCGCCTGCGCAGGCGGTGCCTCCTTGCCTCATGGCGGTAGGTGTTGCCTTTGGGTCGGCGTTTAAACCAGTTCTTCACAAATCTTCTCCGATGGTTATTACTTCCGCTTCCAGACGGATACCCTTTTCCATGAGGACTTTGTCCTGGATGATCCGGATCAGATCAAGGATATCCCTTGCTTTTGCCTCCCCCACATTGACGATAAAATTACCGTGTTTTTCCGATACCTTTGCCCCGCCGATCTGTAAACCCTTCAGTCCTAATTCGTCTATGATCTTGCCCGCCGGCAGTCCTTGGGGATTCTTGAATACGGACCCGGCGCTCCGCCATTCCAGGGGATGTTTTTCCTTGCGTATTCTTCTTATTTCACTGATCTTTTCTCTAACAAGCTCTTTGTTGCTCCGGGAAAGACGGAAGGTTGCATCCAGTATCACGGCGTCTTTTTCCGGCAAGACAAAGTGGCGATATTCAAATTGAAGTTGCCCACACGGCCAGGTACGTTCCGTTCCCCGGGCATCCATAAGGGTCAGCTTCTCCAGGGCGTCCTTGATCTCCCGACCATAGGCCCCGGCGTTCATTATGACGGCGCCGCCGACGCTCCCCGGAATGCCGGCGCAGAATTCCAGCCCCGTCAGTCCCTCTGTTGCCGATTGATTGACCAGATCGGAGAGGGAAGCACCGGCTTCGGCCTCCAAGAAAAGATCACCCGAGGGAGCCTGAAAAAGTTTGGAATCATTCATATGCTTGAGCCCGATGATGACACCCCGGAAACCACCGTCCCGCACGAT
>JBAYKV010000204.1:0-6151 GCA_041664405.1 Syntrophales bacterium | reverse complement strand
GTATCCCGGGCCATGGTCTCGAATTCTTCGATATGAATCGAGGTGTAGATATCTTCCTTGACCACCCGCTCGCTGACTAATATAGAATCTTCATAGTTATAACCTCCCCAGGACATGAAGGCCACCATGACATTCCGCCCCAGGGCAAGTTCGCCATTATCCGTAGCGGGACCGTCGGCAATAATATCACCCCGGCGCACCCGATCACCTTTGACGGCAATAGGCTTCTGGTTAAAGCAGGTATCCTGATTGGAGCGTTGATATTTGATCAGATTATAGATATCAACCCCGATATCCAGGTTATCGTCCTCTGCGCCGTCACATTTTACGACGATTCGCGAGGCATCGACAGTTTCCACTACCCCATCCCTTTTTGCCGCCACAACGGCGCCGGAATCTCTCGCTACAATCGCTTCCATCCCCGTACCGACCAGCGGAACGGCGGGGCGCATGAGCGGCACCGCCTGTCGCTGCATGTTTGATCCCATGAGCGCCCGGTTGGCGTCATCGTGTTCAAGGAAGGGGATAAGCGTTGCCGCAACACTTACCAGTTGATTGGGGGAAACATCCATATAGTTGATATCGGAGGGTTCGACGGTGATAAAATCGCCGCCCTTGCGGGCAGAGATCATCTCGCCGATAAACCTGCCCTCTTTATCGAGAGGACGATCCGCTTGGGCAACAATAAAATTTTCCTCTTCGATGGCCGTCATGTAGCGGACTTCATCCAAAACCCGTCCGTCCTCGACAAGGCGATAAGGGGTTTCAATAAAACCGAACTCGTTAACCCTGGCATAGGTACTCAAGGAAACAATCAGACCGATGTTGGGTCCTTCCGGTGTCTCCACAGGACAAATACGCCCGTAGTGGGTAGGATGGACATCCCGGACTTCAAATCCCGCTCTCTCCCTGGTGAGCCCGCCCGGACCAAGGGCGGAAAGCCTTCGTTTATGGGTAATCTCTGATAAGGGATTGGTCTGATCCATGAACTGAGACAACTGACTGCTGCCAAAAAACTCGTTTACCACAGCCGAAACCGGCTTGGCGTTGACAAGATCATGGGGCATCATGGTCTCAATATCTTGTAAGCTCATCTTTTCCTTGATGGCCCTTTCCATCCGGACCAAACCGATACGATATTGATTTTCAATCAGTTCCCCCACGGATCTCACCCGCCGGTTGCCAAGATGATCGATATCGTCAACACTGTAATCGCCACCGCCGTTCTTCAGCTCGATGAGGTATTTTACCGCCGCCATGATATCTTCTTTTCTCAGGACCGTAACATCCGTGGGGACATCGAGACGGAGTTTATAATTCATCTTGGCGCGGCCAACATCGGACAGATCATAGGTTTCCGGTTCAAAAAAGAGGCTCCGGAAAAAGGTATTGGCCGTCTCGGGTGTAGGCGGATTGCTGGGCCGGAGGCGCCGATAGATTTCGATGACGGCATCTTCCGCAGCTTCGATCCGGTCAGCCAGGAGGGTATCGCGGATCGACGCATTGGCTCGCTCCTCGTCGAGATGGATGAAACGGGCTTCTCTGATATTTTTCGCCCGCAAGAGTTTCAGTCCGTCCCGGTCAAGTTCTTCGTTACACCGAAGCAGGATCTCCCCTGTCTCAGGATCCAGGATGTCAGAGGAAAGGATCTTGCCGATAACATCGGCTTCATCCATGGCAATGCGGTTGATCCCCAGGTCAGCCATCTTCTTCAACAACACCTTGTTGATTTTTCTGCCTTTTTTTACAATAACCTCTCCCGACTTGAGATCCTTTATGTCATCAGGGGCCTTCTCGCCCATGAGCGATCCATCTACAGCCATGAAAAACTTTTCCTCATCCAGAAATATTGTTTCAATGCTGTAAAAATAATTCAGGATGTATTCTGTTGAATTCCCCATGGCCTTCAGCAGGATCGTGACCGGCATTTTACGTCTGCGGTCGATACGCACAAAGAGAATATCCTTCGAATCGAACTCCAGGTCCAGCCAGGACCCCCGAATGGGGATCACGCGGGCCGAATAGATCAGTTTCCCGCTGGCCAGGGTTTTCCCTTTGTCGTGATCGAAGAAGATACCCGGGGAGCGATGGAGCTGGCTGACAATGACCCGTTCCGTTCCATTAACGATAAACGTCCCGTTCTCGGTCATTAAAGGAATTTCACCGAAATAAATTTCCTGCTCCTTGATATTACTGATCTGCTTCTGACCCGTACCCGGATCGACATCAAAGATAAGCAGCCTTACCACTATCTTCAGTGGGGCTGCATAGCTCATTCCCTTCTGAATGCACTCCTTGACATCGTAGCGACCACCGCCGATCTTGTAACTAACGAATTCAAGAGAGCATTTCTTGCTGTAGTCGGAAATGGGAAAGACACTCTTAAAGGCCCCCTGAAGACCGAAATTCCCCCTTTTCTCAGAAAGTGTATCCATCTGGAGGAACTTTTCATATGATTTGACCTGGATATCGATCAAATTGGGAATATCTACGATCTTCCTTATCCGTCCGAAAATTTTTCGAAACTCGCCCATATTATCCTTTCGGTTTCGCGATCTCAGTAAGCCGTCACGGAGATTACTACTTAACCTCTACAGTGCCGCCGACTTCTTCAATCTTCTTCTTTATATCCGCCGCCTCATCCTTTGAGACCGCCTCTTTAATTGGTTTAGGCACACCATCGACAAGGTCTTTAGCTTCTTTCAGGCCAAGACCCGTAATGGCCCTGACAACCTTGATGACCTGAATTTTCTGGTCGCCAAACCCGGTCAGGATGGCATCGAATTCTATTTTTTCCTCCACTTGCGCTGCGGCATCACCACCCGCCGTAGCGGCTGCGGCAACCATCATTGGGGCCGCGGCAGAGACACCAAGCCGCTGCTCCAATTCCTTGACCAATGCGGAAAGGTCAAGGACTGTCATTTCTTCAATAAATTTTACCACGTCTTCTTTGGTTATCTGACTTGCCATCTTCGCTTCTTCCTTCCTGTATTATAATTTATTGTGCTGACTCTTTTTTCATACGGTAGGCGTCCAGAACCTGTACCATGCCTCGGGGCACAGCACTCAATACGCTCACCAAACCTGTCGGAACACCGATGAGTACCGATAACAGCCTTGACAGGAGCACCTCGCGGCTGGGCAGAGTAGCGACGGCATTAACCTGCTCCCTGCTCAACACCTTTCCCGCCAACATGGCCGCCTTGATCTCCAGTTCGGCATTCTTCTTTGCAAACTCCACAAGCACCTTAATCGGTTCCGCTACGTCCCTGTCTGTCATAATCAGAGCCAAAGGCCCCTTGACATGCTCATTCATGGCACTGAAATCTGTTCCCTGCGAAGCTATTCGCAGCAGGGTATTCTTGATCACATGAATGTCGGAACCAGACTTACGCAGGGCTACGCGCAAGGATGTAATGCGAGCTACATCCATTCCCGAGTAACCGGCAAGAACCGCAAGTTTAAATTCTTTCAGCTTTTCGTGAAGTTCTGCAATAACCTGTTCTTTTTCCTTTCGATCCAATCTTCAGCCTCCTTTCGTATATCTATTGTCGCCTGGGTGGTATCCTATCATCCAACAGGCCCCGCGCAACCGAAAGTTCCAAGACTACAGGTAACAGGAAAAAAAAGACGATGATGACCAATTTTAATCATGGTTTTTCTCTCGTCTCGGCAGGCCCGTAAATACCGTTTAAACACCTGTACCTGCTGTCTCAGACTTAGTTAGCCAACAATTGAGCTATCTACTGCGGACTTTATATATTTCTCACATCAAGGGGATCGACCTTAACCCCCGGACCCATGGTCGAAGAAAGGGAAATGCTCCTCAGGTAAGTCCCCTTACTTGCGGCCGGCTTCAGCTTGATGATGGTTTCAACAACAGCGGCAATATTCTCCAGAAGTTTATCGGCGCCAAATGAAACCTTTCCCACCGGGGTATGAACAATGCCGGCCTTCTCGACGCGAAACTCAACTTTACCTGCCTTGAGTTCCGCCACGGCCTTGGCCACTTCAAACGTTACCGTTCCCACCTTCGGGTTGGGCATGAGACCCCTTGGACCCAGAATCTTTCCCAGTTTTCCGACACTTCCCATCATATCAGGGGTCGCAACCACCCGATCGAAGTCCATCCATCCTCCCTTGATCTTTTCAATCAAGTCGTCCGCTCCGGCAAAATCCGCTCCGGCATCGAGGGCTTCTTTCTCTTTGTCCCCTTTAACAAAAGCCAGCACCCGAACCGTCTTGCCCAAACCGTTAGGAAGAACTACGCTGCCCCGGACCATCTGATCAGCATGCTGGGGATTGACGCCTAACCGCAAGGCAATTTCCACCGTCTCATCGAACTTGGCCCTCGTTGCGCCGATCAAAAGTTCGATTGCCTCCCTAATCAAATAGCGTTTCCCCGGTTCCACCTTCTCCCTTGCCTCAATAAATGCTTTGCCTCTATTTGTCATGATCAAACCTCAAACAACGTGAGTTTATCCCTCGATTGTAATGCCCATGGAACGCGCCGTGCCCTCAATGATCCTTATGGCGCCTTCTATATCCACGGCATTAAGATCATTGAACTTCTGTTCCGCTATCTCCCTGATCTGCATGGACGTCACCGTCCCCACCTTCTCTTTGTTCGGATTTCCTGATCCTTTGGCAATTTTTGCCGCTTGCTTGATCAGCACCGATGCCGGGGGCGTCTTCGTCACAAACGTGAAGGATCGGTCGGCATAAACGGTGATCACCACCGGTATAACCGTACCCTCCTGGCTCTGGGTCATGGCATTGTACGCCTTGCAGAACTCCATGATGTTCACACCATGCTGGCCAAGGGCCGGTCCGATCGGCGGGGAAGGAGTGGCCTTACCTGCCTTGATCTGCAGCTTTATGTTTGCAATTACCTTTTTCGCCATAGTTTTCCACCTTATTTATGAAGATTTTAATTCTGGACAACCTGGATAAAATCCAGTTCCACCGGTGTGGATCTTCCAAAAATACTGACGATGACCCGCAGCTTCCCCTTTTCCGGTTTGACTTCATCAATGACGCCGTCAAAGTTGGTAAAGGGTCCATCGATGATGCGGACATGGTCGCTGACTTCGAACTTGAACTTTGGTTTCGGCTTGAGTGTGCCTTCATCGATCCGGGTACGAAGAACTTCAACATCCCGGTCGGGGATGGGAAAAGGCTTTTCTTTCCCGCCAATAAAACCGGTTACCTTAGGCGTGTCTTTGACAATATGCCACGTCTCGTCATTCAGCTCCATCCGCACGAGGATATATCCGGGGAAGAACTTCCGTTTGGACGTCTTCTTTTCCCCGGAAACAAGTTCGACAATGTCTTCCTCCGGGATCAGGACATCCGTAAAAAAATCCTGCTTCCCGGCCGCATCGATGCGTTCCCTGAGAGAAAGCTTGACCTTGTTCTCATAACCGGAATAGGTGTGCACAACGTACCATCTCTGAGCCATGTTCTTATCCCAGTAACAATTTGATTAATTTGGTCAGGCCAAAATCGACGATCCCGAGAAACACAGAAACAATGGCGACCACAACAATCACGATTGAAGTCGAAGCGAAAGTCTGCTTCGGCGTCGGCCAAGTCACTTTTTTCAGCTCTACTTTTGCCTCGGAAAGAAACACTTTAATTTTGTCAATCCAAATCTTGATTTTATCCATCAAGTGTACCATTCACGAAAAAATGGCAGGCCAGGAGGGACTTGAACCCCCAGCATCCGGATTTGGAGTCCGGCGCTCTATCCATTAGAGCTACTGGCCTGTCTGATAACTCAATATGGCTACGAAAGGAGGACAAAGTCTACTTCGTCTCCCTATGGGCCTTATGAGACCGACAGAACTTACAGAACTTTTTCAGTTCGAGTCGACCCTGCATGGTTCGCTTATTCTTTGTGGTTGTGTAATTTTTCTGCTTACACTCTGTACAGGCTAAAGTAATAATATTTCTCATAATCTTAACCACCTTTAATCTTTAAGTGGAGCCCACGACCAGGATTGAACTGGTGACCTCATCCTTACCAAGGATGTGCTCTACCGACTGAGCTACGTGGGCCAATCTTTCCTGATGGAGCGGGAAACGGGATTCGAACCCGCGACCCTCAGCTTGGAAGGCTGACGCTCTAGCCACTGAGCTACTCCCGCAT
>JBAYKV010000203.1:0-6215 GCA_041664405.1 Syntrophales bacterium | reverse complement strand
GCGCCGCCAGCTTGCTCAAGGCCGTTACGGGCGTCTCCACGTCTGCCAGGATCTCCCGGTAAACGGGGATCAGATTTCCCTCGCGGGACAATTTCTTGAATGTTTCCAAATCGGGGTAGTACATATTCCTCCTGACAATAAAAAAAGGCCGTGATTGCTCACGGCCTTTTTTCGGTACGGTTATATAGTAAATAAAAAGGCCGTGGAGTCCTGAGAAGGTCTCCACGGCCCAATTCGGTTATGTCATGTCATTCAACCGGCAGCGCGCAGACCCCTCCCTGTGCTTTGCCACCACCAGTTATTGTTCATTGAAAAGGTTGTCTGCTTCATTTTTTCCTCAGTGTCGGTCTGGCTATCAACTTTTTTGTTTCTTGTCAATCACTTTTTTACAGATTTATTCACCCTCCCATTCAACTCACCTTCCTTTTTTTCAACCTACCGCAGTCGACAGAAATAGCCGAATGAAGACGCTTTTTGTATCATCTGACCTTCAGTCCTTCATCGAGATAGCGGATAACCGGGAATAAAAAGAACTCGATCACGCGCCGCTTGCCGACATTGATTTCCGCTGTGACAGACATACCCGGCTTTACACGATAGATAGTCCCGTCCTTGGTCTTCAAGGTATCCGCCAGCATTTTCAGCCGTACCGGATAACCGCCGGCTTCGGTTTCCGAACCTTTTTCCTTACCACTGACGCCCTCTTTCTCATCCAGACTAAAAGGATTTATTGTCTGAACCGTTCCCTCTACTGAGCCGTACTTCTGAAAATCATAGGCATCAACCTTTATGACGCAACGCTGCCCTTCCTTTACGAAGCCGCTGTCTTTGTTAAATACGACGGCATGGACGACAAGAGGCGTATTTTCCGGCACCAGGGTCACCACAGGCTGCGCCGTAGTGACGACCCCGCCTACCGTCTTGACCGGCAGCAAATGGATATAGCCGTCTACCGGAGAGATAATAAACTTCTTTCCCTGTTTGAATTTAATGCTGCTGACCTCGGCGGCAAGCGTGTTTTTGTTTTGCATGTTCACGGCATATTCAGAAATCAGCTTCTCCCGGAAGGTATTTTTGAAGGTCAAGACCTCATCCTTGATGCGTTCAAGCCGGGTCGCTGTCTGGTCAAATTGACCCGTTTTGATGCCGTATTCTTTCTCCAGATTCATCCTTTCTCTCATTTTTTCCCGGTAACGGTTCTCGGCGAGGGCTCCCACCTCCACCAGGGCTTTCTGGCGTCTCTCATCCTCTCGCGTGACCTCTACCAATTCCTTCAAACTCCGGATCTCATTCTTCAACGTATCGAGGGCGCTTTGCGTCTCCCGATAAGCCTTCTCTTTCTCCTGGAGGGTAGAGAAATATAGATTCCGCTGGGCGTTGTATTGAGCCGTCTGCGTCTGAACGGTTTCGTTGTGGCCGCCTTTTTCACGAGGTGAAAATCCCCTGTTTTCCAGAACCGCGTGGACCCGCTCCATGGCCATGCTTGAGTTCTTGAGATTCTTTTCCTTCCCTTCTAAATCGGCCTTGTCAATGGATGGATCGATCTCCAGGAGAATGGCCCCTTTCTTCACCAAGTCCCCTTCCTTGACATGAATCCCGGTGATCACGCCTGTATCCAGTGGCTGTACGACCTTTACATCGCCCACGGGAATGATCTTCCCCCGCGCCGTAACGACAACATCGACCTTGACCAGGAACAAGCCTAGTAAAACGATAACCATGAGGGAGATTATCGTCCACAGAAAGAGGGTTCCCAGCGGATTCGGCGGCCGCTCCTCAATCTCCGCCAGAATGGGCTTAAAATCATGATGGTCGTCATTTTTCTTCAAAGGCGATGCTCCTCCTGCTGCTTATAAAGATAGGCATAAAGCCCATTTTGACGCATCAGGGACTCATGATTCCCCGTTTCAGCGATCTTGCCGCGGTCAAGAACAATGACCAGATCACAATCCCGCATTACGGAGAGGCGATGGGCAATAAAAATTACCGTCCGGCCTTTGCGGATTAAATTCAGATTTTTCTGGATGATCCGTTCCGATTCATAGTCCAGGGCGCTGGTGGCTTCATCGAAGATGAGAATATTCGGATTTGTAATCAGCGCCCTGGCAATGGCAATCCGCTGCTTTTGCCCGCCCGACAGGGACGATCCCCGTTCTTCCACATAGGTGTCATACCCCATCGGCATTTCGGAGATGAAATCGTGGGCCCCGGCAATACGGGCAACATTCATTATCCGCTCCATATCCGCATCCGGCGCGGCCATGGCGATGTTCTCCCGGATCGTGCCGCTGAAGAGGAAGCATTCCTGCAAGACGATGCCCGTCCGGTAGCGGAGGAAGAGGGGGTCCAGGTGCCGGATGTCGACGCCGTCGATGAGGATTGACCCTTCCACAGGCAGATAGAGACGCTGGACGAGTTTGGCGACGGTACTCTTACCGGAGCCACTCCGCCCGACAATGCCGACCATCATCCCCGGACTGATGGAGAAACTCACCTGGTTCAGAACCAGCGGCGCTTCCGGGGCATACCGGAACGACAAATCTCTGGCCACAATTTCGCCCTTTAGTTGATCCACCGTGATAGCCCCGCCTACAACCTCGGGAGGGGTGTTGATGATATCCCCGATCCGGTCGAGGGATAGTTTCGCCTGCTGAAAGTCTTGCCACATATGGACAAGGCGCAGGATGGGACCGCTCAACTGGGAGGCGAACATCTGAAACGCAATGAGTTGGCCGACGCTCAGCCGGCCGCTGAACACAAGGCTGACGCCGAAATAGATAACCGCCAGGGTCATCATCTTTTGGAGCATCTGGGCGAGGGAAACGGCCACGTTGCCGACATTGGAAAGTTTGAAGGCGGAAAGAATATAGTCGCCGAGGTTGTTTTCCCAATCCTTGACCATCTTTCCTTCGATAGCGAGAGACTTGACCGTCTGAATGCCCGTGATCGACTCCACAAGGAAGGACTGGGCCGCGGCGCCTTTCTGGAATTTCTCATCGAGCCTGGCCTTGATGATGGGCGTGGCAAAAAAGGATATCAGGGCGATGGCGAGAACGATCAAAAGAACGATCATGGTCAGATAGACACTGTAAACCGCCATAATGACGACAAACAACATCGAAAATACCGTATCCAGGAGGACGGTGAGGGAAATGTTGGTCATGAATTGCCGCAGGTTTTCGAGTTCCCGGACCCGGGCAATAATATTCCCCACCTTGCGGACTTCAAAATACCGGAAGGGCAGGGACAGGAGGTGCCGGTACACCTTTGCCCCCAGGCTGGCATCGATCTTGTTGGCCGTGTGGTAAAGGAGGTAGTTTCGCATCAGATTGAGCACGGTATCGAAAATCAGGACGATCATGAAAGCCCCCGCCACAACTTCCAGCGTCGTCAGGGCATGGTGGGCGAGCACCTTGTCGATGATTACCTGGATGAAAAGCGGCGTGACCAGGCCGAAGGTCTGGATGAAAAAAGAGGAGACGATAACCGCTGAAAAAACGGGCCGGTATTTGAAAAATTCCTTAAAGAGCCAGCGGACATTCAGATAGAATTCCGTCTTGGTGAAACGGGGATAAAGGGCGATCAGTTTGCCGCTCCAGAAGGACTGGAAGGCGTCGACGGCCATTTCGCTGATTTTCTTTTCCATACAGTCGAAGATAAAGATCTTCTCATCTTTTTTGCCCATCAGGACATGGTACGTTCCATCCCGGGTGATCATAATGGACGGCATGGCATATTTCAGCAGTTCGTCCACAGACCGCAGGTTTTTAATCCTAACCCGCATCCCGTGATCTTTAAGGATCCGGACGAGTTCTTCCGGCTTCAGCTCAGCTTCCAGAAAATAGCGCCGCTTTACCGCCTGGACGTCAATGTTGATGGCGTGAATCTTTGATACGACTTCAATACTTACAAGTCCCGTTTCCATAATGTTCTCTGATGAAATTATTGTAGTCCGACTCCAGCACCGTGCGCCGCTCATAGGTGGTCATGCTCATTTCCGTCACTTTCAGATCCCGCTCGACGGTTATGGCGTCTTTTTCCATCTCCATGATCTCCATCACGCTTCTTTCCCCGAGGCCATGGGCCTTCTTCGTGATTTCAAGCATCCTGCCATATTGTTCGGCAAGCTTTCGGTAGTGGGTGAGGGATTTCGACAGTTCCCGAGAGCCGGCTTGCAGAATTTTGATATCCCGACCCTTTTCTTCCCTAACCGCCTTCAGCGTTTCATCCTGCTTCCTGATTTCATAAAGGTTCCGTTTTCGGTCCCACTTCCGCACGCCGCCGTCAAAGATGGGGAGGCTGACCAGGACCCCCGCGGCGTAGGATACTTCGCGAAGGTCCCGGGCGGAACTGTCTATGCTGTTGATGCTGCTGCCGTAGAGATTATAGCGGCCGTAGAGGGAAATATCGGGCAGAAAATTATTGGCCGCAGCCTTTTCCTTCAATCTCACGGCCTCCAATTCCTTCAAACGGGCTTTATATTCCGGCGTATCCTCGATCAGTTTTTTGGAATCTTCAATTTTCAGGGGCGTCCTGGCGGCAGCGGTATCAACCTCGGCATCGTCTTCATAAACCTTTCCCGTATACATCCGCAGCCGTTCAAGGTTTTCTTTGAACTCTTTACGGACCGCCGCCGCTTCCTTTTCCGCGTTCGTCAGCGCCTGTTCAACCTTGAGGACCTCTTCGTAGGACACCTGCCCCCGGGCAAAGGCCTCCTTCTTAAGGGCCAGCACGTCCCGCAGTCGCTTCATAATATCGCCTCCATAGCGGATCTTGATTCTACCTTCCCCCAGGGCGCCGAAAGTATCTGTCAATTCCCGGAGCAGTTTTTTTACCTCCACGTGGCATTCATGGACCCGCACATCCCGCATTTTTTCGTAATAAGACACTTCATGGCTCTTCTTGTACCAATGGGATAAATAGTACTGCCCCGTAACGGAGACGCTCGATTTGTAGGCACTCGCGTCTCCGCCGAGGACTTCGCCGTTGATGGTGTCCAGGGTCCCGGATCGATTGTCCAGGTTTTCATACCGTTCAAAGCGGCTGTTGGCGGAGATTTCCGGATACAGACCGGCAAAATTCTGGCGGTACATGGCGTCCGAGATATTGATGTCTTCCGACTTAACCCTGATCCGCGCGGATTGGTTCAAGGCATCGCGCACCGCATCCTGATAGGTGATCGCACCCGACCACACCGGAATGGCGCTTCCCAAAAGCAGCAGCAAGACCAGGTGTAGAAGGCAAGATCTTTGAAAAACAGTTTTTAGTGAAAGCACATGCTTCATCCCTAAGCCCCGGGCAGGCGGATATCGGGGCGATTTAAACGGACCCCTCTCTTTGCTTGTCAGACGACGGCAGGCAAAGAGAGGGGGTTAACCGGTTAGGTGGGGATCTGGTGCCAGCTTTGGGCCAGCGTGGCCATGTAGGTCTGGTCGTTGCGCATGTCGTTGAACTTCTGGATGACGTCCATGCCCGAATTGTTATTTATGGTACTCATGGTATTGACGATATTCTCGATGTCCTGACGGGTGATGTAACTGCCGTCGGTCACTTCCAGGCGCTCGATGCCGTAATTCGAACTCAGGAATTGGCTCGCCGCTTTTACATAATTATTGGCATCAATGAAGAAATAAAGGTCGTTATTCTGCTTGACGATGACAGGCTCGGTCGTCTGGATGCCGTCAGTCAGCTTTAAAGTGTCGCTGTCTGTTACCTCGGCGCTGTTATCGCTGAGGGTATCCTTGCCGTCGGTCCGGCCGTAAATATAGGTATCGCTGCCCGTACCCCCAATGAGCGTATCGTTACCCTCGCCGCCGTACAGGGTGTCGTTCTTGTCCGATGCGGAGATGTAATCGTTACCGCCTGCGCCCGAAAGAACATTCGCGCCGGTGTTCCCGTAGATCTTGTTATCCAGGACATTACCCGTACCGCTGATATCGTCTGTTCCCGTGAGGACCATGTTCTCGACATTGTCTCCCAGGGTATAAGTGACGGAACTACGCACCGTATCCGCCCCTTCGTTGGCGGCTTCGACAACAAGGTCACCTTCATTATCCACATAATACGTGTCGTTACCCATACCGCCGATCATTGCATCAGCCCCGCCACCGCCGATAAGCGTATCGTTACCCTCGCCGCCATACAGCGTGTCGTCCTTGTCGGATGCGGAGATGTAATCGTTACCACCACCGCCCGAAAGGACGTTTGCGCCGGTG
>JBAYKV010000202.1:0-6236 GCA_041664405.1 Syntrophales bacterium | reverse complement strand
AGCTACCGCTTCCGGGAATGACAGTGCGGTTGCAGATCGTTTTTTGGGAGATCCCTATGTTGCCCGGCGTTGCCCTCATTGTGACATTATGTACCCGAAAACGAGCGTTAAAGGGATTGGCTCCAAGGCGATACGCTGCACTAAATGCGGCAAGGAAATTTCCCCTTTTACCTTCACCAATGGATATACTATCGTTTTCGACAGTAATTATTCTGTGGGAGTCACTGTGGACCGTAAGGCTGCCGAGAAGATTGCACGCCAGGCCAGCCAGTATTCATCGGTTCCCGCAAATTCAGTTCAACATCCCATCCTCACCTTTGCTCCTCACGATCTGGTAGGGATTGTAGCCCGCCTGCGGCCGTTTATGGGTCAGTTAGGTACAACTCCGGCCATTCCCCTGCCTGATTCCCACAATGCCGGCGATTTCGGATCCTTTCTTATTAACGCCCCTCACGAATATGGCATTACTGCTGAACAGCTCGAAAACCGCACCGATGGCCACATGGATATCGATGCTGTACGTGCAGGCGCGATCCTTGTCTGCCCGGTTAAAGTACCTGGAGGAGGCATCTATGTAGGCGACATGCATGCTCTCCAGGGAGATGGCGAGATTGCCGGTCATACGGCTGACGTTGCCGGCACTGTTACCCTGCAGGTGCATTTGCTCAAAGGTCTGAAACTTGAGGGGCCGATTCTCTTCCCTGTCCTTGAGGATCTGCCTTTCCTGGCGCGGCCGCTATCAGTAGAAGAAAACAAACGGGCTGAATGTCTGGCGAAATCTTGGGGTATGACTGCTTTGGAAAAGTCGGCTCCCATTTCAATTATTGGAACGGGACCGAACCTGAACGCTGCCACAGACAATGGTCTGGCACGGGCCGCCAAACTCCTTGACATGACGCTCCCGGAAGTATTGAATCGAGCCACGATCACCGGTGCGATAGAAATCGGTCGTCACCCGGGAGTAATCCAGGTAACGTTCCGGGTTCCGTTGGATCGATTGGCCCGGTTGGGAGTGTCGACCTTTGCAAAGGATCAGTATGGGATAGATTGAGATTCAATCTCAATCATTATTATTTTCGTATTGGAAGGACAACAATGGGAAGATCATCAAAACCCCGTTTCCCGAAAAAGTATTCATAGGGATTTGAATTGGAATATCAGCTTTACGCAACTTGCCCCAATGAAATGACGGGTCTTTTGGCAAACGAGATAGCTTCAATTGGCGGAACCAACATACGGACCGCCTATCGAGTCGTGTATTTTTGCGCCTCGAAGGAAGTCGCTTACAAGACTCACCTGCGCTCACGCCTGGCGAATCGAATTTGCAGGGTTATAAAAGAAATCCCTGCGCAATCCCCGACCATCATCTTCGACAAGGCGAAGAAAATTCGCTTTCATGAGCTCTTTTCCGACAGGCAAGCGATCAGCATCAATGTGGTCGCGGCCAATGACGGAAGCAAGATTCCTAATCATTTGATTGGCAGTAAACTGCGCGAGGCAATCAACGATTGTTTTCAACATCACCTAGAAATCGCGCCTAACCAAAGTGCCCGGGGCGCCGCCATCGGGATCACCGGCTACTTCCACAACAAACGCCTGCTGGTCAGTGTCGATACTTCCTTTGAGGGCCTTCACAAGCGGGGATTCCGCGTTGCCGGCCATCCCGCTCCTTTGAGTGAAACGCTCGCCGCAGCACTACTGGCGGCCTGCGAATACGACGGGACCACGAGTTTCTTCGATCCCATGTGTGGCAGTGGCACGATCGCGGTCGAGGCCGCCCAGATTGCGACCAATCGGGCTTCTCAGATACACAGGAAGAAGGGCGGGTTTGGCTTTGAATATCTGCACGATTTTGATTCAAGGCTTTGGCAGAACATTCAGGACCAGGCGCATGCGGCTGAACGGCCCGCGAAAGCGAAAATATTTGCTTCTGATATCGAGCCTCAATTTGTGGAGATTGCCAAAAAAACCATTACGAATGCTCAGTTGGGAACCGTTGTTCAGGTTGAGACAAAAGACTTCTTCAACACAGAGAAACCGGCTGAGCGCGGACTCCTGATTGCCAATATCCCTTATGGCCTCAGAATGACGGGGGAAGAAGCCGGCGCGGAATTTTTGCGAGCCATCGGTGACCACCTTAAAAATCACTTCAAAGGATGGCGCTGTGGGATTCTCGCTCCCGCTTCATCGCCTTTAAAGGAAATCGGACTTAAGCCTCAAAAGAAGGTGCCGTTTATGAACGGTGCCTTTCCCGTCAAACTGATCATCTTTGATATCTATTGATCTTGATTGGCGCCCTGGGGATTTAAGGATCGGCCACTGACCATCTTCCACGGCCCGGAGAAAGGTAAGCAGATGGTGATGTGCTGCGAGTCTGCAACGCTGTCAGAAACCTCTGCACAACCGGTATTTACGCAGATCATGCTTACTGACAAGCAAATACAACTCTACACATAGGCCGATCGGACCAGCTTAATGAATACAGGTGGTACCCACTAATGTCGGTTTCAATATGTTCCGCATGAAGAATACCCCCGAAGATAAATACATTGAAGTCGATGGCAAGCGCCTGCACTATCTAGAGTGGGGTGTAAGGTCATGGACAACGATGCTATTACTCCATGGCATAGGCGACGACGCGCATGTGTGGGATCATTTTGCCTTGGATGCCGCCGATCAATTTCGGATTATCGCCCTAGATCAGCGTGGACATGGCCTGAGCGATTGGGTCGCACCTCCAGCCTATAGTTGCCGCGATTATGTATCCGACATAGAGAATCTGGTTGAAGCCCTACAATTAAAAAAAATCATCCTCGTAGGACATTCTATGGGGGCGCTGCACGCCACTCGCTACGCATCTCAGATACCAGGAAAGACTGCCGCCTTAATTCATGCCGACATCGAGCCCTGTCCGCCTGAGTGGAATAAAAAATATCTTACCAACCTTTATAATCGTTTGCCCAAATTTTATAGGTCAGTTCGTGAATATGTAGAGGAGCTGCGTCAGAACAGTCCCTATGCGGACGAATCATTGCTTTACAGGCTTGCTGCCTTTGCCCTAACAGAATGTGAGAACGGCAAACTGCGGTTGCGTTATGACCGTGAGGTACTGAGGCACTTTGATCATTATGACCTCCGGCCATATCTTAAGGACATAAGGTGCCCTGTACTTATCATGAGAGGTCAGGAAAGTAGGGTAATGAGCGCAGAGGTAGCCAGGGAAATGAGTGCAATGATCAATCAGGGCAGATTTACAGAAATTCCCCAAGCGACTCATCCGCTGCATACAGATAATCCCCTGGAATTTCAACGAGTGGTCATGGCTTTTTTAGATGAATTATGTCATTCCGGCCTGGCAGGTATCTGAATAAAAACAATTCATTTTTTACTAGTCAAGTATGTAATTGCCTATCATTATCTATCTGGAGCTTTAGCGGCCCCGTTTCCGTCCGCAGGCTGGCCTCCCCTGGAAATAAGATCTCATAACATCCCCCGACTCTATCCAGAACCATCAGGATGTAGCCGCCTGCGGCGGCATCAGCACGGCAACATTTGTCATGCCGACACCTCTTTCCCGCAAAAAGATTACCCCTGTCTCATCGGACGCATCTCATTATTTCCGGATGACCTGAAGAGGTATCCAAATGATCAGCCCCCAAAAGCACCGGGAGTATAAAGAAATCCGCCCCTTGTGTCAAAATTATTTGAAGTCCAACGTAATATTAGCATGGCGTCGCACCTCATATTGTACGGTCAATATCTCATTGACACATCGGACCGTCCATCGTATGTTTCCGAAACTCATCCCCACTCTTACCCTCCTATTAAAAGGGAGAGGAAGGGTGCATTATCCGCTAGTATTCAGGGTGGATAGCCGTCATGGGGATGATGAAAATCTCCTGTATCCCCTCTTTCTCCCCGGAGGTGATTTCCCCCCTCTGACAAAGAGGCACACAAGGGGGTTTTTGATGAGCATTTTCCGGTGAAAGGGTGACCAGAGTGACCGATGTTAAAGCAAACTTTGATACCAATCCTATGTTTCGTGGTTATGCAGACGGGCCTTTTGATCATGGATGCCGGATGGACGCCTGCGTCGGCCGCTGGGAAAAGAAACACAACACCTTGAAAAGCGAAGAATAAGGACAAATACCATGAAGACAATCCCCCCGCCCTATACCATTCTTGCGTTGGGCCCTTTTTGCCCCGTCCCGGAGACGGGATTTTTGTTGAAGATCATCCCTGCAGAAACAACGGCTCTTCAGGAGGCTTTCCGTCAATTGTCACCCCGGCTCTGGATTCCGGCGCCCACGGACACCTGCCCGCCCGGGGGTCTGACCCTGCAACCGTCCGGAATAAGAGACCTCACCCCGGACGGCCTGATCCGGACGACACCCTATCTCAAGGATCTCTGCGACGCCGGGGAATTAATCGCCAACGGCCATAGCAGCGGCGCCACCCCGGCTGAGATCGCCGCCCAGGTGCAGTCCGCCTGGCCCCATCTTCCCCTGGACCTTTCCATCCCCACCGTATCTGCGCATGGGCAACAGGCAACCCGCCACGACAGCGCCGTCGATGATATCCTCTCCATGGTGGCCATGCCCGATGGACCAGATCAGGGAGTGCCAAGGAACGCGGGAGGTCCTGCGGGGTGGAAAAGGAATATTGATGACCTCCTGTCGGCAAATATCGCCTGCATCTTCGGGAGCGAAGACTTCCGAGCCTTTGAGGCGGCCTGGCGGGGGGCGGAATGCCTCATCCGCCGGGGCGGTGTCAAGGAGGGGGGGAAGATCGTATTGAAAATCGTCCCGGTCTCGGCGGAGAGCCTTTCCGGGACACTGGAATCCCTGGCAATCGAACTTGCTGCGGACACCCCCGACCTTATCCTCATCGACCTGCCCCTGGACAACACCCCCGGGGGCATCGAGACACTGGGGAAAATCGCCGCCTTTGCGGCTACACTGCTCATCCCGGTGGCAACATGGATCACCCCCGCTTTTTTCCATCTTGATAACTGGCGGGATCTGCACCGCCTTGCCTATCTCAAAAACCATCTCGACGACGCCGTCTATGCCAAGTGGCGCAAACTCAGGGAACAACCGTCGGGACAGTGGCTGACCCTGACCTGCAACCGCTTTCTTACCCGCCCTCCTTATGGAGAAGACAACCGCCCCCGCTCCGTCGCCTTCACGGAGCAGGAACACCTGTGGATCAGTCCGGTATGGGCACTGGGAACCCTGGCTGCTCAGAGCGTCAACCAGTTTGGCTGGCCCTCGCGCCTGAGCGACTACATGCGCATACGCATGAAGGATCTTGCCGTGTCAGTCCAAGGCGATGACACAGCTTCGGCCACCGAGGCGGTCTTCCCGGACGACCGTATTCGGCAGTTTGTGGAAATCGGCATCACACCCCTGGCTGGGGCGCCGGGGCAGGACACGGCCTTCATGCCCAAGGCGGCCGTCGCCTCCGGCGAGTCCCTCCTTTCCCAGATGTTCCTTTCCCGGATCATCGGTTTTCTCATCAGGCTGCGGGAGGCCTACGAGCAAAGCGACAGGGATACGGAACCGATAAGTTTCGTCACCGAGGCCCTGATGGCCTTTTTTGAAGCAACGGGACAGGAACCGCCGGACGACCTGAGGGTAACCGTCGGCGCCTACCCTGAAGGGCAGGAGGAAGAGGCATCGCTGCCCCTGGATATTGCCTTCACTCCTCCGAAGGCGGTCTCCCCTGATTCACGGAATCTGGCCTTCACCTTTTCCTGGTAAAGGCCGGCAAGGTATCGCAATTTTGCGTGGTTTAAACATTCAATATCATTGCTTAATTACGATTAAGCAAAAAATAGCCCTTTCGGAGAGGGCACAAAGCCTGTGAAATAAGGAGGTCTCGACATGAAAAAGATCTGGATCAGCGCCTTGGAAAAGGACCAGGAAAAGGTCCAAAAGATTATGAGTGTAGTCAAGACTTACGGGCTGACCGTGGATGGGCATTTTTGGCTGGACGACCTGACGAAGATGGCCTGGGACAGCGCCCTGGAACCTCTTGCTGCCAAGGATACGGCCCTGTGGATAATTATCGGCGCAGAGGCCTCATGGCAAACTCTTTCCGTCCGGCAAGGCCTTTCTCTCCTCGCCCTTGCCGTTCAACATCAAAAAGGGTTGGGGTTTCCGATCCTCATTGTCCCCACGGAGGGAACAATCGATCCGGAAACGCTTCCCACCCTCTTCCGGGGCGCAGAGGTT
>JBAYKV010000201.1:0-6304 GCA_041664405.1 Syntrophales bacterium | reverse complement strand
AGTTGGGCGACTTGCTGTGATCCGAATGATTTTGCGCCCTCCTGCGCTAAAATGGTCAGCGCCTCCGTCGTACGCGCCTTTTCGATGGCTCGCATGCCGTGCCTTAACTGGATGTGGCCGATTTCATGAGCCACAACGGCGGCCAGCGCGTCTTCCGTCCGGCAGCAGCGAATCAGCCCGCGGGTAATAAAAACGTGACCGCCCGGGGTGGCAAAGGCATTGATGTCATCGGAGTCGAGCACCAGAAAATGATAACCTTCGAATAGCTCCGGCATGTCCGACGCCTGCGCCAGGGTCTGACCCAGCACATTCAGATATGAGTTGGCCTTTGTATTCGCCAGCCCCTGATATTTTACAAGCACCGTGGCGCCGACGGATCGGCCGATGTAGTATTCCTGCTCCGGAGTAAAATCCTCCAGGCTTTTCGATACGGCCCGGGTGCTTTTGGTGATAGAGTCTCCCTGCGACCTGCTGATCGTACCGCTTTGCACAGCCACCTCCGTGGCCACGTTGGTCATCGTTTCAACCGCTGCGCAACCGATCAAAAGAAGCAAGATCAGAAATATTATTCCTGCCCGCCAAGTGAGTCTGTTCATGGCTTGCCTCCTTCCTTAGCCCGCGCCAGCTGACCGGAGCTGACAAAATCTTCCAGCTGTTTCGGAGACACGGTGAAGGCCTCCATCCGGTTGATCCAGTCATAATCAAGATTTTTGTTGTTTTTGCGGTACTGGGCTTCCACCTCATCGCTGAACCCCTTGCCCGCCAGCGCAATCTCATCCCGGGAAACGGAAGTTGCCACATTGCTCTGTCCGGCTTTCAGAACGATCCGTTTGTTCGTCAGGGCCGAGTTGTGCATCCATCCCTGATATTTACCGTTGGCGAGGGATACTTTTTTCCAATCACCTCGTTCTTCGAACACCGCCACCCGGTCACTATAGGATGCTTTGGCCACAATTTTACCCAGATGCGACGGTGTGGCCCGCAAATAACTTTCTTTGACCTGAACACTCATAACTTTCTGAGCGTCTGCGGTCGCATTCAGCAACAAGATGCTCAAAAGTGTGAGGCATATTATTATAAACCTGTAACGAAACATTTTACCTCCTTTCAATCACAAATCATCTCGATGACCAAATAATTTCCGCTAAGGCACTGTTTTTCCGTGGGGTAGCATAAAACAAGAAGGTCTTGCCCGTCAACGATAAACTGAGATTTATATGCCTTTTATTTAGGGGTTTCTTAGATATCTTGCAAAGGCATTAAAGGTCACAGGCAGGAATGCCGATATAAAGATCAAAAGGAACGGTCTGCGGTGTTCGTTAATCGTTCGTGGCGGTAGGGAATCCAATACATAAAAAACTACAGGGTCTCTTGGTGACAATCACCAGTTGAAGACCAAAAGTATGGAAAAGTGATTCCAGCCCATGACAAAACGACATAGGTGGATTTCGTTGCTTCCCCCAGACGTAATTTCATTCCTCTGGGGGAATTTTTGACTGATTTCAATAAATTGCAAATAAATAATCGCAGGAGGTTATGATCATGGAGGCGACAACTTATTCAGGATACACCATCCCGGAAAGAATTATCCTGTGTGCCGTGAAAATGATCTTCTGGCCCTTCGAAAGCCTGACAAAAAAATGTCTCGATCTGATCAGCAAAATCGACGAAGACTGTTTTGTTTAGGACCACCAGAATGCCGATGCTCAAGTCTTCCCCTTCCGGACGGCCCGTAGAGACCGTCAGGCAAAGGGTTTCGTCACACGGCCCGGAATCATCCGTTGACGTCTCCAATCAAAGGATGAAACTATGACTCGTAGTGATGTTTTCATTCAAGTCCTGAATGAAATCGCCAAAGATCATAAAGAAGAAGTCAAAAAACTGCTTGAAACCTTCGAATCAAGCGTCCCCAACCTGAATAAATTCGATAAAGAATTGACGGCCGATGAAGCAGACCAACTATTAATCGATTTCCGGGGAGACAAAGATAGCATCCGCGTGTGGCTCTTGCAGGGACGCAATTATTTTGTCTCGCGAGCCAAGAAAAAAGAAAGGTTAACATAAGAACAGCTCGACCTCCGCTATAACCCCGCAGGAATTCCGGCCCTACCTGCAGAAACTCACCAGGATTGTCCGTGTGCACAAGATGAAATGAAGGACGGTTGCGTCAGACAGGGTCGCCATCTAAGGAACGATCCTTTTTCAGATGTTCCCGGAGCGCCGGTCGCAGGTAGATCTCGTCAACGTCATAACGCTTCAGGGCTTCGGTAATCATTTCAATTTTTCTTTTTACCGTTGCCTTGGTATGGAGGAAAAGAACAAGCTGTTCCTTGACGCGGCACAGGCCCCCAAAGGTGGAAGGATCCTCATTTTTCAGGGACTCATAGCGGATAGTGACGTTCACCCGGCCGGCCAGTTCTTCAAGCTGTTTAAGAAGTTCTTCCTGGATCATAATTATCTCTCTTGGATATATTATACAGGATTAGTTGGGACAATGGCAAGGGACGGTATGCAAAGGCAAGAATAATATCTCCCTGACAATGATGTTTGTGAAGTTTCTTGACTACTCGGGATAATCAGTTATTCTTGGCTAATGAAAAGCAGGAACGGGGACATTGGTCACAGCGGACAGGTTGTTGTAATTGGGGCGGGGGCAGCGGGAATGCTGGCGGCGGGCCGGGCGGCGGAGGCCGGGGCCCGGGTGCTGCTCATGGAAAAGATGGACCAGCCGGGCCGGAAGATTCTCATCAGCGGCAAGACGCGCTGCAATCTGACCAATACGAGGACGCTCCCGGAATTCATCGCCATGTACGGCCCCAACGGCCCCTTTCTTCACGCCGCCTTTCACCGGTTTTTCCGGGATGACCTCCTTGATATTCTCAATCGCTACGGTGTGGAAACCAAAGAAGAGCGGGGCGGTCGTATCTTTCCCGTCTCGGACCGGGCCGCCGATGTCGTCGGGGCCCTACGTCGCTACCTGGACGATCAGGGGGTGGAGGTGGCGACACAGCGGCGCGTCCTCTCCCTTGCCGTCCGGGATGGTAAGGTCGCCGGAGTCACCACGGACAGAGGATTGATGCCCGCCGCGGCGGTGATTGTCGCCGCCGGAGGCGCTACCTGGCCTGCCACGGGCTCCACCGGCGACGGCTATGAGCTGGCAAAGGCGGTCGGCCACCGGATTGAAAAACTCCGTCCCGCTCTCGTCCCCCTGATTGTCAAAGAAATTGAGCTGGCAAAATCGATGCAGGGGGTAAGCCTCCGCAACGTCCGTTTGACGGCCTTCCGCGGCCGTCCCGGCGAAATAGATCCCGCCGCTGTCCCGGCCCATGACATCGGCCGGGGGCTGGACCGCAAAAAGGCCCGCGGTACGGTCATCGAAAGCCGCTTCGGGGAGATGATGATCACCCATTTCGGTATCGGCGGGCCGGTGACACTGCTCATCAGTCTGGCCGTTGTGGACGCCCTGGCCCAGGGCCCCGTCAGTGTCGCCATCGATCTCAAGGCGGCCCTGGATTACCCGCAACTCCGCGCCCGTCTCCAGCGTGACCTCGACGCCCACGGCAAGCGCCAGTTCAGGGGTATTCTCGAAGGGCTCCTGCCCCGGAAAATGATCGAACCGCTGGCCGCCCTGACGGGCATTCCCCTTGATAAGCCCGCCCACCAGGTATCGGCGGCGGAAAAAGAGAGGCTTGCCGGCGTTCTCAAGTGCCTGCGTTTCGAAGTTGTCGGCCCCCTGCCCATGGCGGTGGCGATTGTCACGGCCGGCGGCGTATCCCTGAAAGAGATTGATCCCCGGACGATGGCCTCGCGGTTGGTCCAGGGTCTCTATTTCTGCGGCGAGGTCCTGGACATCGACGCCGACACGGGGGGATTCAATCTCCAGGCAGCCTTTTCGACGGGCTATATCGCCGGAGAAGCGGCGGCAGAGCACGTCGCCGCCATTCAGGAATAACAGTAATAATCAAAACCATTCTTCAAATAATTAGCCTGTTAAATATTTTTATAAAAGTATTGACAGCTCATAATTTATTTGTTATGGCGCGTCAAAATAGCTCATTCTCCATAGTATCTTCACAAAACACGCTCATTCTAGTTTCTTAATAGTTTTGCTTCACGTTTCTCTTTATTTGCAGGTGTCTATCTCGTATTCGTAAGATGCGTAAGGATCGCCAAATGAGAATCTACCTGAACAAAACCGTCTTCAGTTACCGCATAACACCCCCCAGCTTCATAATATCCGCCTTGCTTGCAAAATAGGATGTGCATGGCCCCTGGTGGGCGATGCACATCCGACGACGACCTTCCCCTGATATAGTTCTATCTTTAACTGCAACTATCCAGAAAGGAGACATCGTATGCCGCAGTACTTTATTGAAAGTCATTGTCACATGTTTACCAGTGCCGACATTCCCATAAGTGGTGCAGATGTCGAAAATAATCCGGTTATAATTTAAAAAGGAAGGAGGATGCCATGCTGGTGTTTTTAAGTGATGTTCATCTGACCGACGGCAGTTCCGGAGAGACGATAAAGCCTACGGCATTTCGGATATTTGCCGAAAATCTCCGCAAGCTTGCCGACTCCGTGTCGCCCCTGGAAGAGATACGATTGGTCTTGTTGGGCGACATCTTCGACATCATCCGTTCCGAAGAATGGATTGCCGACGGTGTATCCGTAAGACCATGGGATCCGACCGGGCCGGCGCAGGAGGCCGTCGTCGCGAAGATTCTCCAGGGAATCATCGCAAATAATCGACAATCCCTGGACGAACTCCGCGCCCTTGGGACGTACGCCCAAGGAAAAAACGTTCCCTTTGCGATCACCTATATTATCGGTAATCACGACTGGCTCATCAACCGTTACTCCGGTTGCATCAAGATGGTGCAAGCCGCGCTGGGGATGGCCCCGGGGGCGGCTGTCACCCCCTTCCCTACGGAATTCTTCATGCCGGATTACAAAGTGTTTGCCCGGCATGGGGATATCTACGACGACTTCAATTACATGGGGAAGCGGGATGACTCGTCGGTCGGCGACGCGATCGTCATCGAATTGCTCAACAAGTATCCCCATGAAGCGATGCGGAGATTAAACGGCCTGGTAGCGGCGGGTTCTGTCACGAAGGCGGAACGGGATTTTATCGCCAAGCTGCTTAAGGAACTGGACAACATCCGGCCCCTTCTCGATGCTCCGTCCTGGGTCCTCATGGTGGCCAACAAGGCGGAAAGCGGGGCGGCCCGCGAGACCATTAAAAAGGCTTGGAGCGACTGTGTGGACGCCTTTTTTGAAGTGCCTTTCATCAAGGGAAAAGACAAATTTTTATGGCCTGACATAATCGACCTCCTCCAAGTCTCTTTGCAGCTTTCATCGCACCTGTCGAAAAAGACCCTGGAGAAGATCGCCGACCTGAAAGAAAAGTGGTTCCCCGAGGATGCTGCCGGGGGGTATGACGGGCACGCCTTTGCGGAACCCAGGGTCCGGTCCGGCGAGGCCAGCTTCGTCCTCTACGGCCATACCCACGACTACCTGATGGTCCCCATGGATCAAACGCCCCTGCCGAACGGGTTGATCCAGGACAAAATCTATTTCAACACGGGAACCTGGCGAAAGACATGGAACAAGGTAAAGTTCGATCCCGCTAATCGTGAATTTGTTGGTTGGCACGTTCTTACGTATGTGGCCGTTTTCAAACCGACGGAAAACGGATCTTACAATTTCGAGGTCTGGAATGCCGCCTTGGGCTAGGAGGAACGGCATCTGCGCGGCCGGAGGCGGGCGGGCAACAGGAGAAAGGGGGTACCAACTATGGCAGAGGTGGACCGTACGAATCGGCTCGATAAGAAGGACTATATTGCCACGGAAACGAAGAAAAGCCTCATCGTCCTCCACCATACCGTCGGCGGATCGGCGAAAAGCACCATCGACTATTGGCGGTCCGATCCCGGAAGGATTGCGACGGCCTATGTGGTGGAAAGGGACGGCAGGATCTTCGAGGTCTTTGATCCGAAGTATTGGGCGTTTCATCTCGGCCTGAAGGGGACCAACGGCGCCGTAGACAAACGTAGCGTCGGCATCGAGATCGCGAGCGAAGGCGGCCTGATCCAGAGGAACGGCGTGCTCTATTGCTTTGACAAGGTGACGGAACGGACGCGGTTCAACCAGGATTATTACGAACATCCGGAGCCCTGGCGGGGGTTCCGCTTTTTCGATGCCTATGCCGATGTCCAGGCGGCGGCCGTGGCGGAACTGATCAACCTCCTGTGCGAGCAATTCAAGATTCCCCGGAAGGCCCCGGCCGATCCCTTCGCT
>JBAYKV010000200.1:0-6338 GCA_041664405.1 Syntrophales bacterium | reverse complement strand
TATTGTCCAGGGGGACCAGAAAAATACAGCGGAGCAGCGGGGCTACGATTTTAAGAACGGCGGTCTTACCCTGGGGACGGACTACCGCTTTTCGGAACGGTTTGTCGGCGGCGTCCTCTTCGGAATGAATGCGGCCAAATCATGGATCAACGATGCCGGAAGCACGGTGAAATTGGACGGTTATACGTTGGGCGTCTATGGAACCTATTTCCGGGAGGCCTTTTATGTCGACGGTCAGGCCGGTTACGGATGGAACAGCTTTGACAACAGCCGGCGCATCGTCTTTCCGGGGATCGACCGGACGGCCACGGCGAAACCTTCCGGCGGTCAGGCGACGGCATACGGGGGAACGGGTTATGATTATCAGTTTGGTCCCTGGACTATCGGTCCCGCCCTGACCTTTCAGTATCTCTCCATGGTGGTGAACGGCTACACCGAGGCGGGGGCCGATTCTCTGAATCTACAGGTGGATCGCCAGACAACGGAATCTTATCAGGGAAGCGCCGGTGTCAAGGGGGCCTGGAACTGGACGAAAGACAAACTGAAGATAGCGCCGCGCCTCTGGGCATTCTACCGGCATGAATTCGGGAATGTGAATCCGGCGACGGTCGCCGCCCTGGCCCAGGGGAGTTCGGCCTTTACCATCGAGAGCGTCGCCCCGGAGCGGAACTTCTTCAATGTGGGAACGGGAGTCAATGTCCACTGGTCGGATAACGTCCTGGCTTATCTCAATTACGAGGTCCAGCTTGGTCAGTCCAACTTCACCGCCCAGAGTGTTACCCTAGGCCTCCGCCTCCAGTTCTGACGGCTACGTAAAAAGTCCGGAGGCGGCGTTGCGTTGCATCCTTCCCCGTATCAAGTACGGGGCAGGCTTACTGCGGCGTACGCCAAGTACGCCTCATGACTCAGGATTTACGCGCCTTGCCTGCGGATCTTTTTACGTAGCCGTCGATTAAAGGGGGCTGTTGATTTCATCCTTGATTTAGAAGCGGAACATGAAAATCCCCCCTTTACCAAAGGGGGGTAAGGGGAGATTTCCATGTTTCGTGGCGCCCGCTTCGGGTATGGGTGTTAGAAGCGGAAAAGGGTCAGGGGTCAGTCATGGTCGAAGACGTAACCGATTGATCGCAGGCTTCTAAAGTAGCGGGGCTCTTGTGGATTGTCCTCAAAATACTTGCGGAAGCGGACAATGAAGTTATCCACCGTTCTTGTCGGCATCGCCCCGGTATAGCCCCAGCCCATTTCCAGCAGTTCGCTTCGCGTCAGCGGCTTGGCCCGGTTTGATATAAAAAGCTTCAGGAGCCGCATTTCCTGTTCCGTCAGTTTGACTTCCCCCGAGCGGCATTGGGCGGTGAAGGTGTCGAAATTGACAATGTTATCGCCAAAAGAATAGGTTGACCCCAATTGGGCCGAATTTCCAGCGCCTTTTGCCGGTTCATGGCTCCACTCCGCCCGGGTCATGAGCCGGTCCACCCTGAGGAGAAATTCGTCGAGATGAAAGGGCTTGGACAGATAATCGTCGACGCCGTAAGCCAGGCCCTTCACCCGGTATTCGGGATCACTCTTGGCGGAAAGGATGAGAATGGGCAGCTTTTCATCTTCAATGCGGATGTGACGGAGAACGGAAAGGCCGTCGATACCGGGGAGCATAATGTCGAGGACGATGAGCTGGGGCCGCCAGCTCCGCCATTCGCGCAGCCCCGCCATGCCGTCCGCGGCAATCTGGACTTCATAGCCTTTCAGGGACAGATTAAGCCTGATCCCCTCGGCAATGTGCAGATCATCCTCGATGATAAGGATCCGCTTCTTTTCCGAATCTTTCAATTATAATGCACCTCTAAAATCCCCCTGTATCCCCCTTTATCAAAGGGGGAGCTAAAAGAAATACCCCTTAAGTCAATGACACGGATAGCCATGACACGGATCGCCATGACACGGATCGCCATGACACGGATCGCCATAAAACAGGTTCAAACATTGCCGGCGGGCCGGGGCAGGTTAAGTATGAACGCCGAGCCTTTTCCCTGACCTTCGCTCTCTACGGTCATACCGGCCCGGTGGAGCAGGGCGATCTGCTCGGCAAGGTAGAGGCCGAGGCCCGTCCCTTTCGCCGTCATATCATCTGTCTGTCCCACCTGGTAGAACTTACGGAAAATTTTCTTCGTTTCCCCTTTTTTGATGCCGATGCCGTTGTCTTCAAATCTCACGTCGAGCCCTTTCTTGTGGGTCACAAACCGGATGTCGATCCGGGGCTGATCCGACTGGTTGTATTTGATCGCGTTGGTGCACAGGTTCATCAGGAGCATTTCGAATAATTGCAGGTTAAGCCAGTAAAAGTAAGCCATTTTTAAAGGATTATGGACGGCTATCTCGCAGTTGCGAAAGAGGTCGGCGTTCTTCACGCAGAATGCTTCAATATTTTCAACAATGTCAACACGGGTAAAGTCTTTCTGGTAACTCTTGCCTTCGATGCGGGCCAGATCCAGGATGCGGTTGATGTTTTCCAGGAGGCGGTTCACATCATGAATCATGTAATCGAGGTAGCGGAGCTGGTCTTCCCGGGGCAATTCGTACTTGGCGAAGGTGTCCAGGTAAAGACGGAGGGAGGCCACCGGGGTCTTCAGTTCATGGGTAAAATTATTGATGAAGTTTCTCTGCATCCGGTAGAGACGCCATGTTTTCTCGTTATAGACGAAAATGGTGAACACCCCCGTCAGGATGAGCCCGACAAGGATGGAAAGGACAAGGATGACAACCCATGTCTTGATCTCTAAAAACTGCGACGGGTCCAGATTGTAATATTTAATTATTCTTTGTAATCCTGTGCTTACCCCGATATACCAGTAGATGTACAGAAAGAGGGAGGCGGCCAGGGCCGCAATAGACAGGATAAAGATCAGGACTGGATGGAAAAACCATTTTACACGGTTCATAGGCACAGGACTTTGCTACACCAGCGCAGGCCGACTGTCAACGGCGGATTGGGGCCGGCGGTCCGGGGGGAATGTAAAACTAATGTAAAATCAGTGATTAGGACTTTCATTTCTCAGTAAACTTTTCTAAGAGGGACACCAGAATCGTGAAGCTATCATAATCGAACCGAGAGGAGATTTTTATATGGCAACTGCCAAGCCACCCGTCCACCCCTTGAGAACGCGCGCCAATGTCCTGCTTGCCGGCGTTTTTGGTCCTTTTGCCCAGGATGACCAGTATGGAAGCCGCAAAAACAATCCGATGGAACTCTACCATAATCAGGTTACCCGTCTCCAGGGCGGTTTCTCCCTACGGATGTTCCACCGTACCTTCGGACTCCTGATGATTCAGGCGAATATAGATGCCCCCTGCACGGTTTTGGACTTTCCGACGCTAAAGGATTTCATCAGGGAGATCCAGGATAACGACTATGACATCGTGGGAATCGGATCCATTCTGACCAATGTCGGAAAGGTAAAAGAGATGTGCGACCTCGTCCGGCGTTACCGGCCGGAAGCGACGATTGTCGTGGGTGGTCATATTGCTGCCCGGGAAGATCTGCAACGGGTAATCGATGCCGATTACATCGTCAGAGGGGACGGCATCCGCTGGTTCCGCCAGTTTTTGGGGCAGGAAGAAAATGCCAAAATCAGTCATCCCATGGTCATTTCCGGATTTTCAGGCCGCATCATGGGAATTGAACTTCCCCATAGAAAGGGACACACTGCCGCCATTTTGATCCCCTCCGTGGGGTGTCCCGTTGGGTGTAATTTCTGCTCAACCTCCGCTTTCTTCGGAGGGAAAGGCAATTTTGTCAATTTTTACGAAACGGGGGACGAACTCTTTTCCGTTATGTGCCAGATCGAGGAAAAACTTTCGGTTCGCTCCTTTTTTGTCCTCGATGAAAATTTTCTCGTTCACCGCCGCCGCGCCCTCCGCCTCCTGGAGCTGATGGAAGAGCACGGGAAGTCTTGGTCCCTCGATGTCTTCAGTTCCGCCCGGGTAATCGAGTCCTATTCCATCGAGCAACTCGTCAGGCTTGGCGTGACCTGGGTGTGGATGGGCCTGGAAGGCGAGGACAGCACCTACCGTAAACTCAGCGGCGTCGATACCCGCAAGCTCGTGAATACCCTTCAAGATCATGGTATCCGCGTCCTTGGCTCTTCCATTATTGGCCTCGAAGATCACCGGCCGGAAGACATGGACAGGATAATTTCTTACGCCATCGCCCACGATACCGATTTTCACCAGTTCATGCTCTACACCCCCAATCCCGGCACTCCTCTTTACCAGGAGCATTCTGAGGAAGGAAACATCCTCTCCGAACAGGAATTGCCCCTCGCCGACCGGCACGGACAATACCGCTTCAGCCATCGTCATAAACATATTACAGAGGGCAGGGAAGAAGGAATCCTCCTTAAGGCTTTTCAGCAGGATTTAGAGGTGAACGGCCCCAGCCTGTATCGCCTCATCCGTACCATGCTGAAAGGCTGGCAACGCTATCGGTACCATCCGGATCCGTGCGTACGGAATCGTTATGCCTGGGACACGGCGCCTCTTAGTACCGCCTACGCAGGGGCGGTTTGGGCCATGAAAAAATGGTACCGGAAAAATGACGACATGAGACAGAAAATAGATGAGCTGCTGAAGGACCTTTACCGGACCTACGGATGGAAGACGAGGTTGCTTAGCCCCTTCATCGGTTCCTATGCTTTGGCTTGCCTTATCCGTGAAGAGCGGCGCCTGAAAAAGGGCTGGGCCTGTGAACCTTTATCCTTCGTCAACAAGAACGCCGCAGCGCTGGCCCTGAGAAAAACCCGGCGCCTCCGTCTTGATGTCGCCATTCCCGAGAGGTCGGTGGCTTAATCCTACAATCCCAGTTTCCGGTCGATCTTGAGCTTGTTGACGGCGAGGACTTCTCCCGTCTCTACGCGGAGCAATTTCAGGAAAATTTCGTAGTTATTTTGGGAAAGATACACCTTCCCCGTGATAATCATTCTTGCACCCATGAGCTTTCCGGCGGCGGCGGCGCTCCTGTCGTCCACGATTCCCGTTCCCTGGAGCTTGAGTTCATCAAGAATTTTCTGCATATCCTTGCGTTCCACGATCCGGAAAATCTTGTTCTTCGCTAGGGAAAAGTTCATCTGTTCGGTGAAGTACTCGGCATTAGAGGACGTCGCCGGTTTTTCCGGGGAAAAGGGCATGAGGCTTGCCACTGTTCCCTTCGCGATCTGGATGGATGAGTAGTCGATGAGCTGGGAAACGGCCTGCTCAAAGAGTTTCTGGAGGGTGTCGTCCTTTTTTTCGTCGTCCCGCGAAATTGCCTGGAAATAAGCTTCTCCATCCGTCAAAGGTTTGTCGGACAGGTAACTTAACTCTTCCTTCGTGAAACGGATGATAATGCTTTCCAGCTTGTCGGTCTGGAAATTGGCCCCCGTATGGTGGCTGACGCTTCCCGCTTTCCCGCCTTCCACTTCCCCGCGCTCCCCATAGGTCAGGAAGATATATTTGGCATAAGTGTACTGGGAGATCTGCCTCAGAATATATTCACCGGAGATATCCAGGCCACCTGTGCCGATGGTGAACATCTTGATGCCCGCTTTGCGGGCGTCATGGACGGCGTTCACGTAAGTGTATTTCTGTCCGTAGTCAAGGTGGGCCGTGGCGTCGGTGATGATATAACACAGCCGGATGCCGTCCTGATTCCACTCGATCTTCTCGATGCTGTCCTGAAGGGCGGACTGAAGATCTTCCGGTGTGTCACCGCCGCCCGCTGCCTTTACCCGGTCCAGACAGGCGCGAAATATATCGAGATCTGCCGTCAAGGGAATGACCTGGGTGACGAACTCGTCGCCCCGATCTTTGTAAAGGACCATCCCAAAGCGGATTTTCGGCTTTGAGGAGAGGGAGACAAGGTTCAGGTAGATGATCTCAATGGTGTTCTTCAGACGGCTGATTTCCTCCCCCATACTGCCGGTGGTGTCCATGATGAAGAGGATGTCGAGGGGCGTGTTTTCCGGGACGTACCGCTGCCGGTCAAGACGCACCGCCAGCTCCCGGGGCCCCTGCCGGTCGATGATGATCTCCCGCTCTGCCTGTTGATAGGTGATCACGGTCCGGTAGCGGGAAAGGGACTTGTCGTATTCGGAGGGGAAGAACAGAAAGGTTCCGTCGGCGTAGGTCTTTCCTTCACACAGGCGCCGCTTTCCGTCATAAACGGCAATCCCGGCGTTGGCCAAGGGCTTTTCATCTTTATCGCGTACCTTCAGTATGATCCTTTCTTCAACAGGGATGGCATAGTGGCGGACCTGTTTTTCGTATTTCTGTAAAAAGGAGACGAAATAATTGAATTGCTTGTTATCGTC
>JBAYKV010000199.1:0-6356 GCA_041664405.1 Syntrophales bacterium | reverse complement strand
GTGGGTCCGCGACGGTTTTCCATTGTCAAAGGTGTTTTTCGAAACGATGACGAGGAGCGCGGAAGAATTCTTGGCCCATATCTTATTTGAATCGGTAAGCAAGTTGAAGAACAGCGGCCAGTGCTCCGTATTCCGTCTGGCATACAGGATACGCCATGGTTGATTGTTGTTGGCTGAAGGCGCCCATCTTGCCGCCTCAAACAGGGACATAATCTCTGTTTCGGAAATTTCCCCGCCCGACATGGCCCGCGGTGACCAGCGATCAAGAAAAATATTATTAATTGGATGAGCAGCTTTCCGTATCTCTCTTCCTTTGATCATAGGCATGATTAAATCCCTCCGGGTGATATTCCTTGAAGATTGCTTCGTTCCTTGCCGTCTTGGATTTTTCATCACCGACCATATTACGTCGCTACTTTGACCAATCATCCGTCAGTTTGATGTTATCTTTCGCCCAGCTGATAAGTTCGGATATGGAGGTGCCTTTGGGGAAAAACTCAACGACACCCGCCTCCTTGACCTTATCAATGTCGTTATAGTCCAGGAAGCCGCCGGCGGTGACCCTGACATAGGACATATCCTCTTTTTTCAGCAATTCCATGATTCTGGCGATGTCTTCTATCTTGGCTCCGGGCAGGGTCGTAATTCCGATATGATCGACTGCTTCCTGGAGCGCTGAAGCGACGATAGCCTCAGGACTCTGATTTTCCACGTGTACAACTTCGTAGCCCGCTTCCCGGAAAGCAAAGGAAAGTCTCCCCACTGCCTCTTCATAACCATCGCCCAGTTTAGCCATTAAAATCCGTATCGTGCCTGTGTCCATGACATGCTCCTTTCGTCCGTTGATTGCTTTTGACCACAGCACTCTTTCGGTTGATAATTGTCAGAGGGCAGGGTCTCTTGGTGGGAACTCTACATGTTGGTGTCTCCTTCAATGGCCGTACAATAATCTTACGGTTAAATCTTGCATAATTCTGAAAATAAGGCAAATAGTTACAAGCTTATCCCCACTAATGATTTGTAAAATGCATCTATTGTCTCGGTTAGGAAATTATGGTGCTGCAAAAGCGAGCAGTGGAAAAAGGCAAAAAAATGGGGAGACCTGAGGTCTCCCCGCGTCCAGGAGGAATATTGGGTTTCTTTACTGTCGGCTGATCATGCCCGTTTGTTCAACCGTCAATTTCTTTTCTGACTTACGAGGTCTGCATATCTTGTGCCATTACTTATGGGGGGACAGATTTCAAATCTGTCCCCCCATAAGTAATGGAATATCAAAAGTATTTGTCTTATCTGACCCCCATTTCCTGAAGGAGTGACTTCTTCCGTCGGCGGCAAAGTATGTCGATCCACAGAATTTCCGTTTATTAATAATTAGCAATATCAAAATCTTATCTCAAAGACGGATTTATCCGGAATAACGACAATAATGTCGAAGCAGATTTTGTGGTTGACTTTCCCTTTGAATTGCCTATGATGCGGGTCGTTGTATATCTTCAATCAAGCAGGCGGTATAAATAAAGAATGACACCCCCGGAAAAAATTGTCTGGCAGGATCGGTCTCCGCAGGGCAGCAGGCCTTTTCTGCAGCCCATAGCCGTGGCCATTGTCTGTGCCGTTTTCATCTGTCTTATCCTCATCATGGGGATCATGGACCTCCGGCGTCTGGACAAAACACTGGTGGGTATTCTCGAGAACCGCGCCGCGGGTATTGTAGGGGTAGTGCAAAGGCTTGCCCAGGAAAATCTCAATAATCTTGTCCAGGCATCTCAGCAAAAGGAGGATCGTCCTTTTGTTCCCGTTGCTGCGGAGGCTTTTTCTCCTCAGAAGCTTTTGATTAATGCCCTTGTTCAATTAGGGCAGGAGGTCGATAACCACTGGAAGAAGGATCGACTAAGCGAAGACTATCTAAGAAAGTTTGCCGATGAAAAGGGACTCCTGATGATTGCCGTGATGAATCGGAAGGGGCAGTGCGTATTTCAGAGCCGGTCCCTCCCTCCGGAATTGGTTCCGGAAAATTCTTCCGCTAAGATTACTGTGGATCTTTTCAACCAATTAGGGAGGGCAAATAAGATTGGTTTTGTTGCCCTGCGGAGGAAGGATGGGAGTGGGACGATCGTCATTGCCCTGGATCCTGCGGGCCTGCGCTTTTGGGGGACGAAAGTATCTGTGGAGAAGGCCTTGCAGGAACTGGGGGGAGGGCAGGGCCAGGGTATGTCCTATTTTATGATCACGGACACCCACGAAAAGATTCTGGCCAGTGCCGGTAGATTACCCGAAAAGTGGAAACCAGCGGACATGCATGTTTCTGAAATCCTCTCCGGTAAGCGTAGCGTCGAGAGCAGAAAGGTCATGTATCTGGAGAAACCGATCCTCGATATCGCCATTCCCGTGTATCTAAACCGCCAGGTCGTGGGTGTTGCAAGGATGGGGCTGGAGCGGGAGAGTATGGAAAAGATCCTTGAAGAAAACGGGAAGAATATCCTGATCTTCATGGGCCTCACCATGCTGATTGCCTTCCTGTCCCTATGGATGCTCTACATGAACCAGAACCGGCACCTGGCGGGGATTGTCAGTATGGAGCGCAAGCTTGAAAAGGCGGAAAGGCTCTCCGCCCTGGGCCAGCTTGCCGCCGGGGTAGCCCACGAGATTCGCAACCCCTTAAACGCCATCAGCATGGCGTCTCAGCGCCTGAAGAGGGACTTTATTCCGGCTGATGAAAGCAAGACCAATGACTTTCAGACCATTACCGGCGTAATTCGAGACGAAATCCGCCGCCTGAACGGGATCATCGAGGAATTCCTGACCTTTTCGAGAAGCCGGCGCCTCGATCTGCGAGAGTATCCCGTGACGGATGTCCTGCAGAAAATAGTGAACCTTCTGAGCGAAGAGGTTAAAGAGAAAGGGATTACCCTGGAAACGCGCTGGGTGGAGCCGTCACCGGTGATTCCCATGGACATGGACAAGCTGCAGCAGGCCCTCCTTAACTTTATCAAGAATGCCGTAGAATCGATCTCCGGGGCGGGGAAGGTGACCTTGGCGGTGGGGCCGGAGAAAAAGGGCTGGATCAACGTCCGCATCGTGGACACCGGGTGCGGGATGACATCGGAAGAAATAGAGAGAATTTTCAATCCCGAATATACAACAAAAGAAAAGGGTCTGGGGCTGGGACTTCCCCTTTCCCATGAGATCATCCGTGGTCACGGAGGAGAAATCCGCGTTACGAGCCAAAAAGATGTAGGCACGACATTCGAGATTCTCCTGCCGTCGGCAAAGACGGGAAGCAGGACTTAACGATTTATGAGGGAGTGGCTATGAGGTCATTGAATATCCTGATTGTTGAAGATGGGCAGTCTCAGAGGGAAATGCTGAGGGATTTCCTGATTCAGGAGGGGCATGCCGTCAAGGAAGCGGATAATGGAGAAAAAGGGGTTGCCCAGGTCCGGGGCGCCCATTTCGACCTCGTCCTCCTTGATTACAAGATGCCGGGCATGGACGGCATGCAGGTCCTCATGGCGATCAAACAGATCAATCCGGAAATCGATGTGGTCATCATTACCGCCTATGGAACCATCGAGACGGCCGTGGAGGCCATGAAGGCCGGGGCCATCGATTACATCACCAAGCCTGTTGAATTCGAGGAGCTCCTGATCCTCGTGGACCGGGTAGCCGAACGCCGCACCCTGATCAAGGAGAATGAGATTCTGAAACATGAACTCCGAGAGAAGGGAGTCACAACGGACCAGATTATTTACGGGAGCCCAAAAATGGACGCCCTGATCAATATGGCCGGTCGGGTGGCGTCAAGCAGGGCTACGATCCTCATTCAGGGAGAGAGCGGCACCGGC
Organism: Syntrophales bacterium; assembly: GCA_041664405.1. Lineage (GTDB taxonomy): Bacteria > Desulfobacterota > Syntrophia > Syntrophales > UBA8958 > UBA8958. Next base: position 2,511 of record JBAYKV010000199.1, on the reverse strand, counting down.
AAGGAACTCCTCGCCCGGCTTATTCATCACCTGAGCCCCCGTTCCACCAGACCCATGCTGGCCGTAAACTGCGGCGCCCTCCATGAGAATCTCCTGGAAAGCGAGTTGTTCGGCCATGAAAAGGGATCCTTCACCGGGGCCGCCGCGCGGCGGATCGGTCGTTTCGAGGAGGCGGACGGAGGTACCCTTTTCCTCGATGAAATCGGAGAACTTTCGTCCACGGTCCAGGTCAAGCTGCTGAGATTCCTCCAGGAGCGGGAATTCCAGCGCCTGGGGGGTAATCAGACCCTTCATTCCGATGTGCGGATCATCAGCGCCACCAACCGTGATCTGGAGGCCCGGGTTAAAGAAGGGGCTTTTCGGGAGGACCTCTTCTACCGACTCAATGTCGTGACCATGTCCATGCCGCCATTGCGGGATCGGAAGGAAGACGTGCCGCCGCTGATCGAACATTTTCTGCAGAAGTACGCACAGGAAAACGGCAAGACCATCGATGGAATCAGCAGTGAGGCCAGAGACCTGCTTATGAAGTATGATTATCCGGGGAATGTCCGGGAACTGGAGAACATTCTGGAACGGGCCGTCGTCATTGGCCGGGAAGAGGTCATCTCCGTGGAGGATCTGCCCTTCCTGGAAGACGCCCTTTCATCGTCGGAGGACGGCAAAAAGGCCGAGGGGCTGTTGCGGGGATCGATGGAGGAGATGGAACGCAAGATGATCGTCGAGGCCATGGAAAAGGCCGGGGATCACCAGACGAAGGCGGCGGAAATCCTCGGTATCAGCGAGCGGATGCTCCGCTACAAACTGAAGAAATACGGTCTGAAGACCCATTGATCATCAACTGAAATGACTTCAGGCGGGAAGTTTCAGGATTGCCCTGGCCTCTGCGGGTGAAGCGATCTCGCTGCCGTATTCCCTGACAATTCTGACCAACCTCTCCACCAACTCGGCGTTGGTTTTTGCCAGCACTCCCCGGCGCAAATAAATGCTATCTTCCATACCCACCCGGATGTGGCCGCCCATAATCAGGGCCATCATGGCCATAGGCAATTGTCCCGCCCCGATCCCGATATTGGACCAGGTGGCTTCCGGGGGGAGGTATTCGTAAATATGCAGGAAAGCCTTTGGCGTCGCCGGGGCGCCCCAGGGTGTTCCCAGGACAAATTGAAAATGAAGGGGCTCGACGAGTTTTCCCTCCCGGCGCATCCGGAGGGTGGTCATCATCATGCCCAGATCGAAGATCTCGATTTCCGGTTTGACACCGGCTGCTGCCATCATCGCGGCGGCCTGATCGAGAAAATCCGGTGTGTTGATGAAAACGTTTCCCCCGAGGTTGATGGAACCGGCGTCGAAAGATGCCAACTCCGGTTTGAGGGACAGGGGAGCGAGACGATCTTCAATAGGGAGATTCCGTCCCGGGATGCCGCTGGTCGTGAGGCTGAGGATCAGATCCGTTTTTTCCCGGATCGGTTCTACCGCCCGACGGAAAAGTTCGACATCCTGACTGCCCAGACCCGTTTCAGGGTCCCGGACATGGAGATGGACGACGGATGCCCCGGCCTGCCATGCCTCGATGGCCGATTGGGAAATCTCTTCCGGGGTGATGGGGATATAAGGGGCAACATCCCGCATCATGCGGCTGCCGGTAATGGCGGCGGTGATGATTACTTTGTCCATGATTACTTGATGCTCCCGGCTTCCGGCCGCTCGCCCTCGAATTGGTTTATCGGGGGCGGGAATGATGCCTTTTTGCTAAGGCGTCACATTTATGTAAGATCGATTTCTTTTGAAATCTCCGCGATGGCCTCGTCAAGGATGGCTACAAGTTGATCGATCTGTGCTTCCGTGATGATGAAGGGCGGGGCGATCAAGGCATGATCGCCCCGAATGCCGTCGGCGCCCCCGCCGCCCGGATAGACAATCAGCCCCTTGTCAAAGGCAAGGTTGCTCACGAGGGCGTTGATCTTCAGAGTGGGAGCGAAGGTTTCCTTCGTTTCCCGATTGCGGACGAATTCGACGCCGGCGAAAAGTCCCAGCCCCCTGACGTCCCCCACGATGGGATGCCTGTATAGAAATTTCAGCTTTTCAAGTAGATATGCACCCATCTTTGCGGACCGGGCGACCAGATCATGACGGTCGATATATTCAAGGACGGCGATCCCCGTGGCGCAGGCCAGGGGATTTTGGCTGTAGGTATGGCCGTGGACGAAGTTTCCGTTTCCATTTTTGATGGCCGCGTGGACGGCCTCGGTAGTAATGACGCCGAAAACAGGGTAATATCCCGCCCCGAGTCCCTTGGCGCAGACGATCATGTCGGGGGCAACCCCCCAGTGTTGTATGGCGAAGTTCCGGCCCGTCCGGCCGATGCCGGTCATGACCTCATCAACTATCAAAAGGACGTCATAGCAGTCGCAGATTTCCCGGATTTTCTGAAAATAGCCGTCCTTGGGAACCAGTGCCCCGGCCGTGGCCCCCACGACCGGCTCGGCCATAAAGGCGGATACGGAATCG
>JBAYKV010000198.1:0-6485 GCA_041664405.1 Syntrophales bacterium | reverse complement strand
TATCGATCTTCCCCGCATGGCCGAAATCGCCCGGCAGATGATCCGTGAAAGCCTGGATGCCCTCGTCCATGAAGATGTTGACCTGGCCAATAAGGTCCGCGACGAAGACGAAACGGTGGACAATCTCAACGAGCAGATCTTTCGGGAACTCTTGACCTTCATGATGGAAGATCCGCGGACGATCCACCGCTCCCTGCTCATCATGCAAATCTCCAAGACCGTCGAGCGGATCTCCGATCATGCCAAAGGGATCGCCGACATGGTGGTGTATATGGTGACGGGTAAGAGCGTCCGCCATCAATAGCCTGAGGACATTTTCAGATGAAAAGCCGCCTTTTTTACAAGATTTTTGCCTCGTACCTGGTCCTGGTCGTGCTGGTTATCGCCGTCATGGAATTTTACCTGACCCCGAAGATCCATGACACCGTAACGAAAGGAATTACGGAAAGGATGATCGCCAACGGTCGCATCATGGCACTCATGCCCAGGGAGGACATGATCAGGGATATCAAGGAACTTGCTTCCCGCTCCGAGGCCAGGGTCACCATCATTGACGCTGCCGGCAAGGTTCTGGCAGACTCCCAGGCATTGGAACAGCAGATGGATAACCACCTCAACCGTTCCGAAATCCAGGAAGCCCGCATCAAGGGTCAGGGAGTTGCCCAGCGTTACAGCCGTACCCTTCAGGCCGAAATGCTCTATGTTGCCGTTCCCATCAGGGACAAAGAAAATATCAAGGGATATGTCCGCCTGGCCCGTTCCCTGGCAAATGTATCCGATTCCATTGAACATCTTTATCGAACCATCTACCTGACCCTGTTTTTGATTTCCCTGCCTTCCCTGCTGCTGGCCTTCTGGTTTGCCAGAAACATCACCACGCCCATCCGCCGGATGGCGGCGTTCACCGGGAAGCTCCGTGCCGGTCAGCGACCGGCGCCGATGCTGCTTGACTCAGGGGACGAACTGGCGCAACTGGCCAATGATATCAACCATATTCTCGAGGAGCAGGATGAAAAGGTACGCCGGGCGCAAGAGGAAAAAAGTAAGCTGGAGGCCGCTTTTGCCAGCATGGTGGAAGGTGCCCTTACCCTGGACCGGGATAACCGCATCGATCAGTTCAACCGGAGCCTCAGAAAGATGATCGGGAAGCGCTATGAAGACATCCTGGGCAAGACGCCGATGGAGGCCTTCCGTAGCGTCGCTTTGCAGGACGCCCTCGTCCGCTTTCGGGAATCGGGCCAGCCGGTCTTGCAGGAGATTGTTCTGGGCGATGAAAACCCACGGATTATCGATGTCAATATCACTGCCATTCAGGGCTTCCCCGGAGAGGAACAGAAAATTCTGATGATGTTCCACAATGTTACCCGCCTGAAGCAGCTTGAGCGCATGCGCATGGATTTTGTGGCCAATGTCACCCATGAGATCCGGACGCCCCTAACGGCCATTATCGGTTATATTGAAACTCTACAGCAAGGCGCCGTTCATGATCGGGAAAAGGCCGAAAAATTCCTTCAAACCATCCATAACAACGCCCAGCGTCTCAATCGCCTTGTCGATGACCTGCTTACCTTATCCAATATCGAGATGGGGGAAACAAAAATGCAGTTCCGAGAGGTAGCCGTCGCGGAAGTCATCGGAGAGGTATTAAAAACGGTGGCGCCCCAGGCGGCAGCCAAGAAGATTATCCTGGAAGAGAATCTCCCCGAGGGCGTCCAGCCGATCCGCGCCGACCGGGATCGGGTCTTCCAGATCCTCCTGAACATCCTCGATAACGCCGTCAAATTTACCCCCGAAGGAGGCGCTATCAAGATAACGGCCTCCCAAAAAGACGCCGAAACTGTCACCGTCCTGATCAACGACACGGGCATCGGGATACCGAAAAACGAGATTCCCCGGTTGGGAGAGCGTTTTTACCGGGTGGAAAAAACCCGCTCCCGAGACTCAGGAGGGACAGGATTGGGTCTCTCTATTGTCAAGCACCTGATGGCGGCCCACGGCGGGGTTATGGAGATTGAAAGCAACCCGGGATATGGGACTACGGTGTCCCTGTATTTTCCTGTGTCCATCCCTGAAAAAGAGAGCCCCACTCAGGGGTAATTTTAATCGATCGCCACCCACCGTTGATCACCCACGGTGAAACTGATGCAACAACATCCACCAAAAATGGACAAAAAAACAGCCCTGTTTCTATGTACCCATAATTCCAGCCGCTCTCAGATGGCCGAAGGTCTGCTCCGCTCCATACACGGGGAGCAATGGGAGCCCTTCAGCGCCGGCACGGAACCCCGAAGCGTACATCCTTATGCCGTTACGGTCATGGCGGAGATCGGCATCGATATTTCGGAAAGCCAATCCAAACATGTGGACTCCCTGCTGGGAAAAAACTTCGATCTTGTGATCACCGTTTGCAATGACGCCAACGAGGCCTGTCCCATATTCCCCGGTGGAATGAAAAGGCTCCATCGGGGATTCCCGGATCCTTCCGCAGCACCGGGAACGCCAGAGGAACATCTGGCCGTGTTTCGCCATGTCCGAGACGAAATCAGGCAATGGATAAAGACGGATACCATCTTCACCGTCCATCAGCTAACATATTGATAAAAAAATTCTTTATGGAGAATGAAAAACGGCCGTGTATCCGAAGTTCCTCTACTTACCCCTTTTGCTTTTATTTCCTTTTGGTTTTGGAAGTGGAAGTTCTTTTGCCGTTATCTCGATTAAACCACTGATCCATTCCCGATCTTCAAACGCATCTTCTATCAGGAAATACAACTTAGCGCCGGGATACGGCGGGGCTTCAACAATATCATTCATATACGATCTCCCGCTTTCGGACGGTTTTACAAAAAGCCGATTGTCGCAAACGAGGGCTACGACTTTACCATCACAATAAATTGCGTACTCACCAAACAGCTTCTTGTAGGAAATAAGCCCGGCATCCCCCATTTGATCTACGATAAATTCAATGAAACTTTTATCAGATGCCATTTTTATTGCCCACCTTGAAACTGATATTGCGCACAAGCGGCGCGGGAATAGCCCTCTAACGACTGCATGCATTCGTTAGGGGGCAACCACTTTAATCTGTCAGATGGAGTTCAAGGATGTCTTTCATGTGCCTGACATGGATGTAACATCTAATATCTACATTCAATTAGCATATGGTGTCATTTTTTGCACCGAAGGGCTTGATATTGCTACGAAGATGCTTCAAGATACCATCTCGTCAATAATGGCCTTGACGGGCTTGATCTCCCTGATGAGCGAGGCCACTTGGCCGGCGCCGGCGGGGAAGAGATCGAAGTCGCCGCTCATCCAACCCTTTGGGGCGTTCATCAGATTGTATTCCCGGGATAGATCGACAGTCGGATCGGCCGCCAGATCGACCAGTTTCTTGTTGGGAATGACGCGCATCTTCATGTTTGTCAGGGGTACCAGCGTCGTGCCGCCGTCGCCACAGGCCAGAATAGCTTCTTTCCATACCTGCGGGGCGGGCGCTTCTTCCGAGGCGATGAAACGCGTCCCGATCTGTACACCCTGCGCCCCCAGGGCCAGCGCCGCCCGATAACCGCGCCGGTCGGCAATACCACCCGCCGCCACCACGGGAATCTTCACATGATCGGCCACTAAGGGTACAAGGACCATTGTGGAGGACTCGGAGCCCATGGAACGCAGGCCCCCCGATTCCGATCCGGAAACCACAAGCCCGTCCGCGCCTTCACCGGCGGCCCGGATTGCGTGGGGAAGGGCCAGGAGCACGTGCAGCCCCTTCATGCCCAGGTCGTGGATGAGAGGATAGATTTTCGCCGGCGACCCGGCCGAGGTAGTGACGGTCTTTACACCCGCTGCCGCCAGGATTTTCAGGATCTCGGGATTGGCGGGATTCATGATCATGATATTGGCGCCGAAGGGCTTGTCCGTAAGCTCCCGCACCCCATCCACAAGCATCTTCGTTTCCTCGGGGCTGCTGAACCCCAGGGCGATCATTCCGAAAGCGCCTGCCTCACAGACGGCAGCGGTCAACCGGGGACTGTTCATGGCCGCAATGGGCCCCTGAATAACGGGATAACGGCATCCTAACATTTCCAGCAAAGTTGACATGGTAGCACCTCCTGAGATTATTTTCTTGCCGACAATATTCGGCCTTGATCATCAAGCATGCCCGAACTGCCTGCCCAAATAATCGTTCAAATGAGCCATTAACTCATCAACCTCATCTGACGCCGGCAAGCTCTTCCTGATAGCTTCCAGATATTGTCTTTCCTTAATTATTTTTACCGTTAAGGGAAAATTCAAATCGTATACCCACCCCAGTTGGAGCAGCTTGAAGTCATTCAGGGTCCTCATCTTTTTCATGTCAGCCAATTTATTCTTGAATAGATCGGACAACATCCCAGCGGAATATCCCGGTTCATCAGGAAGGTCCAATTCAATAACGGCGCTTCTCCCGTTGCCATTGTAGTAGGTGCTGACCAGGTCAAAGATGTCCAACTTATCGGCATCCCTGATTAATTTGCTGAATAAAATGACTCGGGGAGACTCCTCATCGGGAATCTTGAGGCGGTTATGGCAGGAAATGGCTTTCTGGATGATCTCTTGGATATCGTTGTCAAGATGATTCAGAATTTGACGTTCCTGAAGAATCTTTACCCCGAGTTCAGCATGGTTTTCCGATTTCTTGTCCAGGAAGGTTTTATAGCGGCTGAATTGCTCAAAGCGGCCAATGTCGTGAAATAGCCCTATCGCCTCCGCGAGGGCAATGTCCTCGTTATTCAGATTAAGAGACCTGCCGATGTCTCCACAGATCCGGCTGACCTTTGCCGAATGCCTGATTTTAAGCTTGTAGGCTTCCCTGTGGATTGAATTCATGGATGAATACTGATTGGTATATCGTGAAAACCAGGATTGCAGATTTTTAAATTCTATATTGTTCATAGTATTGGTGAATGCCGCTCAGTCAACTGCCGAATTTGTACCCCAGGCCGCGGACGGTCAGGATGTACTCGGGTCTGTCCTTGTCTTTTTCGATGGCCCCCCGGAGACGGCTGATGTGGACGTCAACCGTGCGGGGTTCGACAAAGGTTTCGTCGCCCCAGACCCTGTCCAGGAGCTGATCCCGGGAATAGACCCGGCCCGGATGGCGGGTAAAGAAGGTCAGTAGTTTGTATTCCGTCGGCCCCATCTCCACTTTTTTGCCGGCGACGGTAACAGCACAGGCGTCATAGTCCAGATGGAGATCACGAGAAGAAAAGACTTCCGGCGCATCCGGAACCGGCCCCTTCCGGGCTTCCGCACGGCGCAGGACCGCCCGCACCCTCGCCACAAGTTCCCGGATACTGAAGGGTTTGGTGATATAGTCGTCGGCCCCCATTTCGAGGCCGACTACCTTGTCCAGATCTTCTCCTTTTGCGGTCAGCATAATGACGGGAAGCCATTCCGTTTCGGGATGCCTGCGGATGATCCTGCAGATATCGAGTCCCTTAATGCCGGGAAGCATGAGATCAAGGATGACCAGATCAAGCTTCCCGCTCTTGATCACGGCCAGCGCCCTTTCCCCGTCGCCGGTGGTCAGGACATCGTAGCCTTCCTTTTCGAGATTATAAGCGACAAGATCAACAATGTCTTTCTCGTCATCGACGACGAGGATACAATTCCTGGCGGCCATCATTAATGGATGCTCCTTTATATAGGTGCAACAATAATTCTTATGATGATATTTTTCAAGGGGAGATTATTTAGGATTGCAACTGTTTATATTCTTTCGACAACATTTAAAATCTGTTGCATTTTGAGAAGCAATCCGATAGATGACTTCCGAAATTGGAGCCGTGACAGATCCGGCGTCATACAGATAAGCAGTAAACTCATGAGCATATGATCAGGAACGTCGGGAGGATATAAGGATGCGATTAATTCCCAGGGAAGAGAAATTTTACGACCTCTTCGAGGAGTTGGCCGAAAAGATCGACGAAGGGGCCAAGCTCTTTCTCGAAATGCTCCATAACTACGATACGTTCTCCACCAAGCTCGTCAAGCTCAAGGAACTGGAGCACGAGGCGGACGTCATTACCCACCGGACCTACGAAAAGATGCACAAGACCTTTCTTACCCCCCTGGACCGGGAAGACATCTATGCCCTTGTCAACAAGATGGACAGCATTCTCGACTTGACGGAGGCCGCGGCCATCCGCATGTCCCTTTATAAAATCAAGGCCCCGGTGGAAGCGCTCTTTGAACAGGCGAAACTGCTGAACGTGGCAACGGAGAAAGTCAAAATGATCGTCCATGGCCTGCGGGACATGAAAAACGCCCCGACGATCCTTGAGGCTTGCGTGGAAATCAATACCATCGAGAACGCCGGGGATCAGATCCTGAGAACTGCCGTGGGCGAACTTTTTGAAAGGGAAACAGACCCCATCGAACTAATCAAATGGAAAGAGGTCTTTGAAAGGTTTGAGGAAACTCTTGACATCTGTGAGGATGTC
>JBAYKV010000197.1:0-6594 GCA_041664405.1 Syntrophales bacterium | reverse complement strand
GGTAAAGACGGTATTTGATCTTCTTACCGAGGATAGTAAAGCATTTGCTATAGTAAACATACCCCTTACCATGACTGAAGGATACTCGCATAAGAACGAATACCAGGTACGTCTCCGGGATGGGAAAATCATTGCGGTGGAAATCAACTCTGCGGTCGTGCGGACAGAGGACGGCGAGCCCCGGTCTATCATCAGCGTGATCCGCGATATCCAGGAGCGTAAAGAGACCGCCGAAGCCCTTCTGGCCAGTGAAACCAGGTATCAGAGCATTTTCGAGAACACAGGCACGGTCATGTTGCTCATCGAAGAAGACATGACGATATCCTTTGTCAACGCCGAATTCGAAAAACTCAGCGGTTACAAGCGGGAAGAGATAGAAGGCAAGAAGAAATGGACGGAATTTATTAATAAAACCGATCTGGAAAAAATGGTCAGACTGCATTGGTTGCGACGGTCAGAGCCAGAGTTGGCTGATAGGCGTTATGAGTTTCGATTTGTCCATCGAGAGGGTTTCGTCAAGGATATTTTATTAACCGTCGATATCGTACCCGGGACTAAAAGGACGGTCGCCTCGCTTCTGGACATCACCGACCGCAACCGGGCGGAGGAGGAAAAGGCCAAGCTGGAAACAAAGCTTCAGTTAGCTCAGAAGATGGAAGCCATCGGCACTCTTGCCGGTGGTATTGCCCACGACTTCAATAATCTCCTCATGGGAATTCAAGGGAATGCCTCAATGTCGTTGATGAATCTTTATCCATCCCATCCCAATTATGAGCGGCTCAAACGGATTGAGGAACAGGTGCAAAGCGGGGCGGATTTAACCAGGCAACTGTTGGGATTTGCCCGTGGGGGAAGGTATGAGGTCAAGACCGCCGATATAAACGACATCCTTGAGAAGACCTGGTCAATGTTTGGGAGGACAAAAAAGGAAATCTCTGTCCAGCGAAAATACTGTAAAGATCTCTTGAATGTGGAGGTTGACCGGGGACAGATGGAGCAGGTGTTCATGAATCTGTATGTGAATGCCTGGCAGGCTATGCCGGGTGGCGGGGAGATCTATCTAGAAACGGGCAATGTCTTCTTCGATGGTGATCATGGAATGCCCTACACGATAAAGCCGGGGCGATATGTGAAGGTATCCGTGACCGATACCGGTACCGGGATGGACGAAAAGACGAAAGAACGGATTTTCGATCCCTTTTTCACGACGAAGAAAATGGGAAGAGGAACCGGCCTGGGACTGGCTACGGTATATGGGATCATCAAGGGTCATGAGGGGATGATTGATGTCGTTAGTGGGCCCGATCGGGGGACAACGTTTAACGTTTATCTGCCGGCAACAGAGAAGACAATCGTTAAGGAAAAGGTAGATACAATTCAGATTTTAACGGGGGCAGAAACTATTCTCCTTGTTGATGATGAAAAGATAGGTCGTGAAGTGACCGGTGAGCTTCTTGAATCCATGGGATACGTGATATATGAGGCAGGAAGCGGTCAGGAGGCCATCGCTATTTACATGGAGAAAAAAAACGAGATTGACTTGGTCATATTGGACATGATCATGCCGGGGATATCGGGAGGAGAGACCTTTGAGCGTCTCCGGGAGATCAATCCTGAGATCCGAGTTCTTTTGTCCAGCGGTTATAGCCTGGAAGGTCAGGCGCAGCAGATTATGGACAGGGGCTGCAGGGGCTTCCTACAGAAACCGTTTCATCCTAAAAAGCTCTCACGTAAGGTTAGGGAGATGTTGGACTGAATGAGAATCCAAGGCCTCATTCCCATCATTTCGTTCAAACAAATTTAAAGGTTCATTAAAAATCTCGCATCTGCTTGCCTGAAAAACGGCACTTCTCGCCATCTTCAATATAATTATACCACATAATTACAATCACATAGGTCATGTTCAAGTATTCAAGACAAGACTTGGCACGCTTTAAGCAAAGTCCTAAGTCACAAGAAAACAAAAAAAGAGAAAATCATAGGAGGACACAGATCATGAAAAAGACAATAGGAACGATGGTAGCGGCTTTGGCAGTGGTTCTTTTGACGGGAACTTTCGCTTTCGCAGAATACGCAATCGCCGGCGCGGGCAATTTCCCCTACTTCCAGCTTGGTTGCCTTATTGTGGGCGGAATGGTCATCATCTCCCTGAAACACAAGTATGAGAAGATGTACACGGGAGAAGTCGCCGGTGTATTTGCCCTCTACACAGTACTGATAGCTCTTTTCACCAATCCCGTTATCGACACCATTAAAAACATGGTCGGCTAACTGAAAAAAAGATTATCGGTAATACAGATCAACATAAAGTGAAAGGGAGGAGCAGGCCATGACATCAATACAAAAAACACAAAAGCCCTTGTATAATCAGTACCATCACATCATGGCGCTCAGCGCTTGGGGTTTTGTGATTACCCTTGCCTCTTTCCTATTCCTGTATATAGGATTTAAGATTGATCAGTATTTCGGGACGGCGCCAAACTTCATGTTCGGGATGTTCTTCCTGGCTCTCTTCCTGACGATCGGAAGGCTCTACCAGGAGGCGTGGCAACGGCGCAAAGATGTTTGATGATTCGCAAACCTTGAGATATAAAGAAACCGTCTGTTAAGATCTGTGTCCGTTAAAAAACCCCCTGATGAAACAGGTTCATCAGGGGGTTTTGATTATCTAAAAGGCTAGCTTAAAGAAAATCATGGCATTTTAAGATTGCCGACAGAGGGCGATCCAGGCATGATGATGCGTGACTCTTCCTTACGCTGTAATTCTTTTGCCTCCTCAACCATCTTTTTTATAAAGGCGTCCAGGGATTCCGGGAATTTGTCGATGGCCTGCTGAAGGTTTTTCGCCTCAATGGGAAAACGGACGGGAAGAGGTCCTTGCTGTGTAATCAGTTGGGTATTGCCGATAAACATGACCTTGCGCTGTTTATCAAACTCGGCGTTCGGCTTGACAGGCGTCATCTGATGTATGGAACCGACCATCAAATCAGAGAATATTTCTTCCCGGTAAAGATTATTTTGATTGATCCTGACAGTGGCTTGCTTATTTTCTTCCATAGAATTCTCCCTCCCCCGATCTTTCCCTTTGATTAAAGCATGCATTTAATGGCGCTACATTTGCCGACGCCACATAGCATAGATGGCAAATAAAGCAAATTAGATTTATTTGCTCCTTTGAGAAATACTGAAAACACATCGGTAATCACATGTAATCATTGACTATGTAAAAAAAGACTTGCAATATATCTTGGAACTTGGCTATACATTCAGTCACTGCAAGACAGGGCAGGAGCCTTTCTTCGAAGTCAATGCTGTGTTCGTGTGCCGTCGTCTAAACAAGTCCTGAGATTGATTCATGAAGTTTCTATTGGGAGGTCATCATGTGGAAGATGGAGCAGATACGGAAATTTCGTAAAAAAATCCTCGCGCCTGTAACCATCATGTTTATTCAGCACCACCACGCCAGGCATTCAATCAATATTAATATCCCGATGTTTCTTATTCCTCTAGCCGCAGTACTATGCACGCTGGGGGCAATATATGTAGGCTCCGTTGTTACCGAGCTCTTGAGTTATCAGGTAAGGGAAAGTCAGCTCCGGGAATATTCAGAGAAGGTCGGCGAGTTCAATGCCGCCCTTACTTCAGTGAAAAAAATGGAAAGCGATCTGAAGACCTTGATTTCATATGGAACCAGGGAAAAAATTCTTGAAAATGTAGATACTGCCGACATGGGAACGATGGATATTTATCAGATCCAGAAGCAGATACAATTATCCATGAATACCGTGGCCAGTATAAATGATTTCCTCCGCACCGAGAAAGACTTATATCTGTCGACACCAAGGGGATTTCCTGTTGAGGGGAGGATGACATCTTTGTTTGGCAGTCGAACGAACCCGATTACCGGACGTGTGGAACTGCACCGAGGAATCGATATTGCTGCTTCCTCAGGCACGCCGGTGAAAGCAACGGCAGATGGGGTGGTAAGTTTTTCCGGATGGAATGGAGGGGGCGGAAATACGGTTGTCATCGAACATGGTCATGGCTTTTCGAGTTGTTATGCCCACAATATCGCCAACAAGGTAAAGGTGGGACAAATGGTCAAGCGTGGTGAAACAGTGAGTCAAGTCGGGGCTACAGGTAACGCCACAGGTAGTCATGTTCACTATGAAATATGGCAAGGTGGAAGAGTCATCAACCCGAAACAGCATATGGAGGGATCTCGTGTTCCATAAAAAAGCAGACAAACTTCATCTGGTCCTGGGAGAAAACTCGAAGATCACCGGCGATGTTGAGTCACCGGGGACGGTATTTATTGACGGGACTATCATCGGCAATGTGGACGGGGTAAAGGTTATCCTTGGCGAACACAGTTGCGTCAGTGGCAATATCAAGGCCGGTGCCATCATTATCGGCGGCAAGATTGACGGCCACCTGACAGGAACAGACAAGGTGGAAATCACGGCGACGGGCCATGTTACCGGGGACATCACAACGAAAACACTCTCCATTGCGGAAGGAGGAATATTTAACGGAGCCTCCCAAATGGAAGTGGATGCAGAAAAAACAACCGGCAAGATTGTAGAGTTCCTGGCCAAGGAGCAATAGCAGACGTGCCACCTGTCATCACTTCTGGTAGGCCTTCTTGTGGGCAGGGCCCTGGAAAACGGAATAATAGTGTCGGTTATTCCATTGTAAATAAATCACATGCTATGTAAGGCCACGGGAATACCTGCTTCACAGGGAACGGCAGTCTGACAAAAACCGCATCCGTAGCTATTAAACCCGTAATTGCTTTTTGCATATTCGGCGGCTATCTCAAAAAGATATTTCTTGCAAACATCCTTATCGTGCCCCCGTTCCGTGATAGCGCCAGCCGGGCAACGGGACATGCACTTCCTGCATTTCCCGTTTGCGTAAAAAAGGCAGTAGTCGTGATGGTGGTTATATTTTCTTGGAGTAGGCGGGATCGCAATTTTGGCAACCAGAGAGCCGCAACGCATTGCCTTGCCCTTCTCCGTAATTAACCCATCGCACAGACCGAAAGTGCCAAGTCCGGATACAAAAGCGGCGTGACGCTCGGACCAGTTGGAAGCGAAACCGTATCCTTCTGAAGTCTGCCAGCCCCAGGAGGGTGAAAGAACAGGCGCGACAGCGGGATGACCCTCATGACCAAGAATGTCTGCCACATGACGGGCGAGGTTGAGATTTGTTTCTTCGCCAAAGTTGCGTGATCGTGACCATCTTTCGGCGGGATATTTTTTATGACGCCGTTGATCTCCCCTTGTTGCGGCAGTCTGAGGGAGAACCCAACTAATGACTGTAAGATCCTCAGGCAGGGCGGAAATCCCAGGAAAAGTAAGAGAAAAAATTTCTATCGGTGTCCAATAAAAGGATCCGATATCGGATTTGAGCTGCTGATAAAGGGGATCACTGCCGCTGGAAAAGCCGATAAGTGCTTCTTCCCAGGCCTTTTCACCAGAAACGGTCTGAAGCGAGTTATGGGGTGAGGAAAGAAATTCGTTAATTGCCGAGATGATAAGCTGGCTTGATGTTGGCATTACCCCTCCTTTCATTATATGGACAAATCTCTTTATTTGAACTATAAATGAATCAAAATAATAATGCAAACCATGAGATCAAAATGAAAGATATTCTATGCTCCCCCATTGATCAATCATCAGAGGATTATTTACCGGCGTTGCGAAGCCTCCTGGAAAAGATGACCTGCTCATTTTCCGCAGGTGAAAGGGTTGGCATCAAGGTGCACTGGGGTGAGCGGGGGAACCGGTCTTTTCTATCCCCCGCATACGTCAGAGAAATTGTGCAATGGCAGGTTGGCAGAGGCGCCAGACCCTATGTATTTGATACGACCGTCTTGTATTCAGGAGGCCGGCGGACCGCTGCAGAATCCCTCAAGACGGCGCGTGATAACGGCTATGACGAGGAATATCTGGGCTGTGAGATTATTGTGGCCGATGGGAGCGATGGCCGGTCGGTAACGGATATACCTGCCCATGGTAATCACTTTGCGACCGTTCAGGTAGCCGATGTATTTAAAGATACAGGCGCCTTCATCATATTTTCTCATTTCAAAGGTCATATGGCCGCGAGCTTTGGCGGGGCCATCAAGAACCTGTCCATGGGTTTTGCCTCCCGGGCGCAAAAACAGCGGATGCACGCCGATGTCCATCCGGAATTGATAAGGAAGTCCTGCATTAAATGCGGTTTATGCAGCGAAGTCTGTCCGACGGGGGCCGCCCGGCAAGATCCGGAAGAGTACCCTGAGTTCGATATGGAAATGTGCATCGGATGCGCCCAGTGTATCGGTCTATGCCCGGAAGTTGCGTTGAGAATTCTCTGGGAGACAGACGACAGCGTCTTTCAGGAAAAGCTTGTTGAAACAGCGGCAGCGGTCTGGAAAATGATCGTCGGCAAAACGATCCTGATCAATGCCTGTATCCGTATTACCGCCGAGTGCGACTGCTGGCCCGGGCATAATCCGGTGATCGCCCCCGATTACGGTTTTATCGGTGGGTATCACCCGCTGAGCGTCGATGAAGCCTCCCTGGAGAAGGTTGGCAAGGCGCCCTT
>JBAYKV010000196.1:0-6612 GCA_041664405.1 Syntrophales bacterium | reverse complement strand
GGATTCCGGTAGCGGTCAGCCAGATCAAAGGCATCCATGGTAAGATCGGCTAATTCCTGTACGGAGGCGGGGGCGAGAACAATGGTGCGATAGTCGCCGTGGCCGCCGCCGCGGGTGGCTTGGAAATAATCACCCTGGGAGGGAAGGATATTGCCAAGCCCCGGTCCGCCCCTCATGATATTGACAATAACAGCGGGAAGTTCATCCGCGGCGAGGGATGAGATGCCCTCCTGCTTAAGAGATATGCCGGGGCTGGACGATGATGTCATGGCCCTGGCGCCGGAGGCTGCGGCCCCCAGCACCATATTAATGGCGGCTATTTCACTTTCCGCCTGAATAAAAGTGCCATCCTTGGCGCGACGCATATTGTCGGCCATGTACTCAGTCAATTCATTTTGAGGGGTGATGGGGTATCCGGCGTAGAAGCGGCATCCGGCGCGGATGGCCGCTTCCCCGATAACACGGTTGCCCTGCATCAGTATCCTATTCACGGTAAACCTCGATGGCGATGTCCGGGCAGACGATGGCGCAGAGGGCGCAGCCGTTGCAGTCGGCGTCCGCTTTTAGAATAATGGGATGAAATCCCTTGGAATTGAGTTCAGTGGAAGGAACGAGGTTTTCTTTTTTACAAGATATCGTGCATAGAAGACATTCCTTACACAATTCACCGTTTATTTTGATTGTTCCCTTCAATGGCGATAATCTCTCAATAAGTAGAAATAGTTGTGTTTCCGGAAAATATGCTGCGTCTTTTTGCGCATAATGGCGAGAATGTCAAGGTTAAATTTTTCTCGGGTTGGTAAAAATTATAATTGTCAGACCTTGGCGACTTGAAAACCCTCCAGTTTTATGGCCACAGAACGCTGAAGAAGTTCAATGGTAATGATGAAAAGCTCCCTGTCGAGATCAGTGCTGACCACAAGTCCCTCGATGCCCAAGAAGGGACCATCGACAATCTTGGCGCGTTCACCGACCTTGGGATACTGGAACTGCTGAACTTCAATCTTCGAATGGACGATCCGCTGAATGGCTTCAATTTGATAATCCGGTACGGCAATGGGTTCATGACCATAGGGTTTGCCAAGGATGCGGACGACGCCAAAGGTCTTGAGGACTTCCAGTTTGGTATCATTGTTGAGATTCATCAGTTCCACGAAGACATAACCGGAAAACATCGGGATAAGGATCTTCTTGCGCCGGTCTTTCCGCTGGCTCCATACCTCTATCTTGGGCAGAAATACGTTTAACGATTTCTGGGAAAGACCAAGGAACACCCGGTCTTCATGACGGCTTCTTGTGTGGACGGCGTACCAGGGCATAAAAAAATCCTTGCTCCATAGGTTTGAATCTGCGAAGGGGCTGATTATATCAAACTTTCCTTTTTTGCAATGGAGAAATTAATGAAACGCTGGCGTATTGAGGGCGTTCCCCTCGCCCTGGATGAAGACGAGCAGTTATTATACTCTAAAGTCGCCGCGATGTTGCATATTAATGAAAATCATATCGGTGATCCGCAGGTGGTCAGGAAATCTCTTGATGCCCGGCGCAATCGGTCTCCCCATTTTATCTATAACGTCGCTTTTACCGTGGGAGACGATTGGTCGGCACACGAAGATCTTCCCTCTGGAGTCAAGTTGAGCAGCGTCCCGGCAGAACCGGCGCCCGTTACTTTTGCTCCCGTTTTGCAGGCCGGTGAAAAGGTCATTGTTGTCGGCTGTGGCCCCGCCGGGCTTTTTGCCGCTCTTTTCCTTGCTCTTCAACGATGTCCGGTCCTCTTACTGGAGAGGGGAAAGGCGGTTGAGGAAAGACATCTGGACGTCCAATCCTTCTGGGAGCAGGGAATGTTACTTCCCGACAGCAACGTCTATTTCGGGGAAGGCGGCGCCGGGACCTTTTCCGACGGCAAATTGACCAGCCGCGTTCGCAATCCCTATACCGATTGGGTGAAGAAAGCCCTGGTGGAGATGGGGGCCGCGCCGGAAATATTAACGGATGCGAAACCTCATATCGGTTCGGATCGTTTGCGAAAGGTGCTCGTTAATCTTCGCAAGCGTCTGATGTCATTGAACTGTCAAATCAGTTTCAATTCCAAGATGACGGACCTTATTATCCATAAGAATCATCTGGAAGGGATCATCGTCAACGGTGCCGGGGAAGTCAAGACCGCCCATCTGGTGCTGGCAATCGGCCAGAGCTCTGAAGAGACATATCGATTGTTAGAAGAACGGGGCGTCGAGCTCGGCAGAAAGGCCTTTGCCATGGGGCTGCGCATCGAACACCCTCAAGAGCATATCAACCGGATTCAGTATGGCCGCTGGACAGGCCATCCCGTTCTGCCTCCGGCGGACTACACTTTGACGGCCCGTGTGCCGGAGTTGAAGAGGTCAGTATATTCCTTTTGCATGTGTCCGGGGGGCCAGGTAATCGGCAGCAGTTCCGGGGAAGGAGGTATCGTGACCAATGGGATGAGCCTGTCGGCTCGCAACGGTATTTACGCCAATAGCGCTATTGTCGTGAATGTTCTTCCCGAAGACTATGAAGACTACGGCACTTCTGGTCTCAGCGGTCTTGCCTTTCGACGGACCTGGGAGGAAAAGGCTTACAACGCCGGTGGAAGGACATATAAGGCCCCCGCCCAGGGACTGATCAACTTTCTTGAGGATCACGACAGCCCCGCGATCGGCGCCACCTCCTTCCTTCCGGGAGTCAGGGCCGCTTCCTTAAGGTCTATCCTTCCCGACTATGTATATGATTCGATACGGCTGGGCCTCCGGCAATTCCAGCAGGCGATGCCCGGATTCATCACTGCGGAGGCCAATCTCATCGGAGTAGAAACGCGGACGTCCTCCCCGGTCCGCATTACCAGGGGCGACGATGGACAGAGTACCACCGTGCGAGGTATTTACCCCTGTGGGGAAGGGGCGGGTTATGCGGGAGGCATTATCAGCTCCGCCCTCGACGGCGTCAGGGCGGCCCTGCAGATCCTGACGCGACTTTGACGGCTTCGTAAAAAGTCCGGATGCTGCGTTGCGCTGCATCCTTCGTCACTACGGCGTACGAAAAGTACGCCTCATTCTGAAGAATTTGCGCGCCTTGCCTGCGGATCTTTTTACGAAGCCGTCCATTGTTGCCAAATAAAAGGCCATTATGGCTAGAGAACTGCAATTTTAGCTTCCAGGAGAAAATCGGTCCCGAGTTTTTTAAATTTGACTGGAGAC
Organism: Syntrophales bacterium; assembly: GCA_041664405.1. GTDB lineage: Bacteria > Desulfobacterota > Syntrophia > Syntrophales > UBA8958 > UBA8958. The sequence goes on along the minus strand of JBAYKV010000196.1, from coordinate 3,394 downwards.
AGGGTCAGGGCCTGATCCATGAGGGTAATGCCCAGGTCGCCGATTCCTTCGATGCCTTTACCGACGATCTTGGGAGCAATGATGACGAGAAGCTTGTCGGCCAACCTTTCCCTGAGGACCGAGGTAATGATCGATGAGCCTCCCTCGACAAGAACAGAAGAGACGCCTTTTTGCCCCAGTTTCAGAAAAAGGTCCGACAGATCGATTTCCCCTTTCTTCGTCATGTTTGTATATAGCAGCTCGATCCCCATGTCCCCAAGACGCCTCGACTTTTCCTTGGACGCCTTTTTTGTGGTGACGATCATGGTTCCGGCCTGATGCTGGTTCTGGAGGATTCTTGACTCCAGAGGTATCCGCAGCCTGCTGTCCAGAACGATACGCAATGGATTCCTGCCTTTGATAAGCCGGACCGTGAGTTCCGGATCGTCAAGCAAAACCGTTCCCGATCCGACGAGAATGGCGTCATGGGTGCCCCGGAGCCGATGGGCGTAACGCAGCGATTCTGGAGAGCTTATCCAGCGGGAATGACCTGTGGCCGTGGCAATGCGACCATCGAGGGTCTGGGCGTATTTCAGGGTGATAAATGGCAGACCGGTAGTCATGAACTTGAAGAACTTCTCGTTCAAGATTCGGCATTCTCCTTCCAGAACCCCCACGCGTGTTTCTATGCCATGTTTTTGCAGGAGGGCGATGCCCTGGCCGGCAACCAGGGGATTCGGATCCATGGCGCCGATGACGACCCGGTCTGGTTTATGCTTGATCAGGGCGTCAGCGCAGGGGGGGGTCTTCCCGTAATGGCTACATGGTTCCAGGGTGATATAGAAGTCAGCCCCGGCGATTGTTTCGGAACTTCCTTCTATTGCATTTATTTCAGCGTGGTTTTCTCCACAGCAGGCATGATGGCCCTCTCCGATGATCCTGCCGTCTTTGACTATTACGGCGCCGACCATGGGATTGGGACTTGCCCGTCCTTCCCCCTTTTTGGCCAATTTCAGTGCCCTGCGCATGTAATATTCATCATTTTTCATTGGTAGGGAGACCCTTCACTTTCTTTATCGTCTTCCCCCATATCATGTCCGGGCCGGATTTACATCCCTCATTCACACTCGGGAAACCAATTTGACATGACATATTTTATGATTGACCTTCATGGTGGATTTGTAATAGGGACAGCTATAAAATTATGAAAGGAGATTTCAATGAAAGGTATCGTACTGGCAGGTGGACTTGGAACCCGGATGTTTCCCCTGACAAAGGTGACAAATAAACACCTCCTTCCCATTTATCATAAGCCAATGATCTATTATCCTATAAGTATCCTCGTAAATGCGGGGATTGACGAAATATTGATTGTGACCGGCGGTAACAGCGCCGGTGATTTCCTGCGACTCCTGGGCAACGGCAGGGAGTTTGGCCTGAAACATTTGAACTACGCCTACCAGGAAGGGGAGGGCGGTATCGCCGCCGCGTTGAGTCTTGCCGAGTATTTTGCAGATCAGGACAAGATCGTTGTGGTCCTTGGGGACAATATCATTGAAAAAAACATTCATACGGCGGTTAACGCCTTCCGACAACAAACGGAAGGGGCAAAGATTCTCCTCAAGGAAGTTACGGACCCGCAACGTTTTGGCGTTCCCGCCTTTGAAGGAGAGCGGATTGTCAGGATCGATGAAAAGCCCTCGTCCCCGGCGTCCAATTATGCGGTGATCGGGATCTATATGTATGACAGTAAGGTCTTTGATTTTATCCGCACCCTCAAACCTTCGGAACGAGGGGAACTGGAAATCACGGATGTCAATAATTATTACCTCCGTCAACAGAAACTGACCTGGGATCTCCTGGACGGTTGGTGGACGGATGCGGGAACATTTGATTCCCTTTTGGCTGCCGGAAACATGGTCCAGCAAACGGGGGCCAATAAGGTAGTATAAGAGGGCAGTTCCCTCAATAATGACTTCGGGAGATTATTTCGATGGTGCTTTGGTGGGCAATCGTGCTGTTTATTCTGGGGGCAGTCGTGGGGAGCTTCCTCAACGTCTGTATTCACCGCCTTCCCCGGGAGGAATCGATTGTTTCCCCATCGTCCCGTTGTCCCCATTGCCGCCACGCCATCGCCTGGTATGATAACATTCCTCTCTTCAGTTATATCTTTTTAAGAGGGCGTTGCCGGAGCTGTCAGGAGGCCATCGGCGGTCGTTATTTCCTTATCGAGGCCCTGACGGCCGTCATGGCATTGTTGGCCTATTGGAAATTCGGAATTTCTCTTGCCTTTCTTGCCGCTTTTCTGTTTGTGGCGACGTTGATTGTGATCACCTTCATTGATATGGAACACCAGATCATCCCCCATGAGATCGTCCTCCCGGGAATTCCCCTCTTTCTCCTTGCTGCGGTATTTATTATGGGGATTCCGTTATTCGATGCCTTCTTAGGGATAATGATCGGGATCGGTTCGCTTTATCTGATTGCCGTCTATTATGAACAATTAACAGGGACGGAAGGCATGGGGGGCGGTGATGTCAACCTCATGGGGATGCTAGGGGCCTTTCTGGGATGGCAATCTCTCCTCTTTGTCCTGATGACGGGAGCCTTCACCGGAGCCGCCGTTGGGATCTCCATGATGATAAAAAGCGGCAAAACAATGAAATATGCCGTGCCGTTTGGTCCTTTTCTATCCTTGGGTGCAGTGGTTTACCTGTTTTGGGGCAAGGCACTCGTTAACTTTTTCTCCTGAAAAGTACGGTCATCGTCAAAAAATCATCAAAAATCTTGACTTCCACCATACGGTAAATATATGGTGTCGGCCTGTAAAAGGCGAATGACAGGAGAGGAAGAATCGGTGTTAATCGCCCGGATTCAAGTCGATCCGGGCAGGGAAAAGTTGGCTTCCCGCCGACTTTTTTTGCGATTGGCCGGGTGACATATAAATGAAGAATCGTATCATCAAAATTATTGAGACAGCTCTCGGCAGAATATCAGCGAACGGTCAAATGGGCGACATCGCCATTCCCGCGATCGAATTGGAAACGACCAGAGACCCGGTTCATGGCGACTATGCAACGAACATAGCCATGATCCTTTCATCAAGGCTCAAGACTAATCCCCGTCAAGTTGCGAAGATGATCTGTGATCAACTCCATGAAGGCGAGGAGATTATTGCAAAAGTTGAAATTGCCGGACCGGGATTCATAAACTTTTTCATCCGTGACGAGGTCTGGCAAGGAGCCCTGGAGAAGGTGGACAGGGAAGGCGTTTACTATGGATACTCGAACACCGGCAAGGGGCAGCGGGTGCAGGTGGAATTTGTCAGCGCCAATCCCACGGGTCCGTTGCATATTGGTCATGCCCGGGGCGCCGTGGTGGGGGATGTGCTGGCCAATATCCTCCAGGCGACAGG
>JBAYKV010000195.1:0-6645 GCA_041664405.1 Syntrophales bacterium | reverse complement strand
TTCCTGATCTTCTGGGGCGATAGTCACGAAAAAACGGACATCATACCGATAGGGGAGAAACTCCGGGGTGATCCAGTGGGCAAAATAGTTAAGACGGTCCAATGAAAGGGTCCATTTTTCCCTTTTAAGGAGGTCCGTGAAGTTGGTTTCTCCATCCAGGAGTTGACGTCGGCAGCGGGCGAGGGTAGGGAGATCACAGGGATCGGAAGAAAGAAATATGCCTGTTTCTTCAAATGTTTCCCGCGTTGCCGCCACCCAGGCCCCGAGGGCCATCGCCTCGGTGGGCATATCAACAAGGATCTGAAATGCCCTTTGCCGATCAAGGCCCCGGCAAAAAGACGCTAATGCCTGAGAACAGTCATCATCGTCAATACAACCACCGGGAAAGACGTAACAATCAGGGACGAAAAGACTGTCGGGATGACGCTGGACCATCAGGACTTCGAAGGGGCCATGCTCACGGCAACTCGCTGGTCTCAGCATTATGACCGTTGAGGCTTCTTTGGGGACCGAAATGGTTTTCAAAGGTTTCCTCCGCGTTTATGGGGGACGGCATAGCCCAAATCAGAATACCATGCAATCTAAAAGATACCGACCAAACAATATATCCTGTCAATTTTTCCTTGACAACCTTTGGCAGAAAGATTATGCAAGGCCACAATAGGGTATGTTCTGCATGATAAAAGTCCGGATTGGTAGTCATTTTTAGAGATACGTTGGTCATCGATTGAAGCATTCGCCCAATGATCAAAAGAGGGTCAATTCGTCTTGATAATCGTCGTTTCATTCCAAATATTAGATAACGAAAGGAGGGATATCAGGTTCCATTTCGGCAGAGGTCTAAATAATAATCATTTTCAACGACTACACTAAGGAGGGATTTGTTACATGACAACACCGATACAGCAAAAGCTTCGTGACAAGAAAAGAACCCCCCAGCAGATCCTTGACATGGTAAAATCGGGTAACTGGATCCAGCCCGGTTCCGTCGGCGGTGACTCCACGGAGTGTATGAAGGAACTGGCCAAGAGAGTTGGTCCGAATCTGAAAGACATCGAAATCTGGAACTATGCGAACTTTTTCCCCCATCCCGAATTTCAGCAGGTAGATCCCAAACAGGAGTATCATGCATTTCATGAGTTCTTTTTCTTCCCATGGAACCGCAAGGCCCGCGACGTCAACAACGTAACGAGTTGGGCCAACTGGGGATGGACGCTGGGTATGTACTTCGCCCATTACCGTTTCACCAATGCCGTAAAGGCCAACCGTGGATACGACTGGTGGTTCAACGCCGCGTCTCCCCCTGATGAGTTCGGCTTCTTCAACTGGTCCTACGGGACGAACAACTGCAAGATATTCAGTGAGTGCGCGAAGAATATCGTCGTGGAAGTCCGGGCCGACTACCCCTGGGCCGAAGGCGGCCGCTTCAATACCATCAACATCGATGAGATCGATTACTGGGTGGAAGTTGATGTCGAGAAGTACAAATGGCCACAGATCAATGAAAAGGGTATCAAGCCCAAAGCCGAAGAAATAGCGATTGCCGAACACTGCCTAAAGATCATGAGGGACCGGGATATCATCCAGTTGGGCATTGGTGGCCTTCCTTCCGCCGTGGCCACGGCCATGACCTCTGCCGGTCTGAAAGATCTGGGTATCCATACGGAGATGCTGAACTTCGGCCTCATCAACCTCATCGAGTCCGGCATGGTGACGAACAAATATAAAACCCTGCCCGGCGACAAAGGAAAGAGCGTCTATACCTTCGGTTTCCCAGTGGATGTGGATTGGTACTACAAAACCATTCACCGGAATCAGAACCTGGCGGTTTATGACATCGGCTATACGAACAACATCGCGAATCTGACCCGCATGGACAACATGGTCGCCATCAATAACTTCGTGGCCATCGACCTGCTGGGCCAGATGTCCTGCGGCTTCTATGAAAAACGCCCGATTTCCGGCACCGGCGGTTTCTTCCAGTTCACCATGGGCTGTGCCCAGTCCAAGGGCGGCCGCGCCGTCGTCTGCGCTACGACGAGAAGCAAGCACGGCACCTCGCGTATCGTTCCCTTCCTGCCGTCAGGCTGTTCCGTCGATATTCCGGCCCAGATGACTAACTATATCGCCACTGAGTACGGCATCGTCAACCTAAGGGGCCTGAACGGCTACGAAAGGGCTGCGGCGCTGATCTCTGTCGCCCATCCCGATGATCGGGAATGGCTGACGAAAGAGGCCCATGAAAACGGTCTCCTGGCGCCGAGTTTCCCCGTTAGCATGCTTCCCAAAGAAGGCGGCGCCCGTCGTTATCCTGCCGTCGCCGATAGAAAGAACTACAAGATCCCGGCGATGAGTGAAAGCGTCGGCTTCGACTGGGATCCCTTCATGTCAGGAAAGTAGTCAACAATACACAAAGAGCCCGGGGACGACCCCGGGCTCTTTTTATCCAGGAAAAGAGCTAAATGTCTAAGCAAAAGAGGAAAGAAAAGAAACATGCCTTGGAAGCCGGCAAGATAATCGATGATCTTGCAAAAAAAAATACCTTCAACAGGGGCAATCTGATGCTCCTGATTTCAATCGTTTGGCTGATCGGCCTTTTTCTCATCGTAGCCAAGTATGGAAAGATCTGGTGACGTTTTTTTCCTCTTGACAAGGGGGTTCGTGATCTGTTAGTGATAACATGAAGGTCCGTTCAGTATTGAACCTGATCCTGGTGGTTTTTCTAATCATAGGGGGGGCGGAAAAAACCAAAACCGTTCATAAATAATCGTTTCATTATTTTTCACCATTTATAAGGTCATACGAGAAATATCGTAGACAAAATAAATAAATATGGAAAGGAGGGATGGAAAAGGAAGAGGTGCCAAAGGCGACATCGCCCAGACGTTTTTTGACATTTCAAGATAACATTTAAATCAAAAAGGAGGATTTATTTATGGCGCACGAACACAGTTTTGCAAGCCCGGGTCCCGCAGGTTTGGGAGCTCTGGCAGTTGCATGTTTCGGTTTTGGTGCAGTATTTATGGGTAAGGTAGATCTGTCCGGTTTTCCCCTGCTCGCCGCCTGGCTTATCGGCGGCTGCCTTGTCCAGTACACCACGGCGGTTATGGAATTGAAAGATCATAACATCACCGGTGGTAACGTCTTTTTGTTCTTCTCGGCATTCTTCATGCTCGCAGCCGCGATCAGTGTTTTCGCAAAGTGGTATTCCATCAGTTTCATTTTCGTTCCGAAGGCCGCCAAAGAGGCGATGGATGCGGCCATGGCAGCGGCGGGGGTTGCAGATGTTAAAATGCTGACCCCTGAGCAGCTCACGGCAGCGAAGGCCGGTATCGGCAAGGCCGTTGGCGCCATGGTTGGCAAAATGGTCTATATCGAAGGCTGGATGTGGATGGCCGGGGCCGGCTTCCTGACCGCCGTGACCCCCGCTTATGCCAAGAGCGGACTGTTCACCCTCGTCGTGGTTATCGACATCGTCCTCTGGATGATCGTAGGTATGGATACGGGCTGGTTCGGAGATCCCAAGACCTGGAAACCCATTATCGGCTACCTCCTGGTCTTCTCCGGCTTCTATGGTATCTACTTCTCAGGTGCCATCGTTTGCAATACGGTCTATGGTAAGAAGGTTTTCTGGACTCCACCACCGCTTGTCAAATAAGTTATCTTTAACGCTAAGTTGTTCCACGGGCAGGTTCGCAAGAACCTGCCCTTTTTTAATTTTCAACAAAGTTCTTGACAACATTAATTTGCTCAGGCAAAATGAACGATAATTCATTTATTGAACGATAATTCAATAAATGAATCAAAGGTTCATTATGGAAAAAGCAAAAAGGAAAGAAAAAGAATTTATTGCCCGCCGTCAGGAAATTCTGGATGAGGCGGAAATAATTTTTGCGGCCAAGGGGTTTCATGCCGCCACAATGGCAGAGATTGCCCAGGGATCGGGATTTGCCATTGGGACACTGTATCAGTTCTTTCAGGGTAAGGAAGATCTGTATGTCTCCATGGTCACCGAAAAATTGCAGCTTATGTATCAGGAGATACGTGACGCTGTCCAAGCCAGGGAAGGGGCTATACAAAAAGTTGAAGCCTTGGTGAAGGCGTATTTTCTCTTTGTGGAAAACAACGCCGGATTTTGCACCTTTTTCATCCGATCGGACGGTGCGACCTTGCCGGATGTAAGCAATGCCCTGAGGGAACAGATGATCGAGGCTTATCTTGGGCAGATTCAATTCATCGAAGGGATCATCGAAAAAGGAATCGCGGAGGGGATATTCCCTCCGGAAAAGGCAAGAGATCACTCCTTTGCTCTTTCCGGGATTATCAGGGGCATTATCTTTGACTGGCTGGTGGGAGCGCAACAGGGTTCCCTAGCCGGTAAAACTGAGCTGGTCACGGATATTTTCCTGAACGGCGTCTTGATCAATCAGAAAAATAAGCGATAGCTTACCTGAGAAGCATGGGAAGGCAAATGAGTTCACACGATAATGAGGTTAGGGCAGTGAAAAAGAAAAGTAACCGGTTGCTCAGGCTGGCATTGGCTATTCTGATCGCATTGACCTGCAGCGGCCAGGCCGGGGCGGTGGAATACACCTGGGAGGAGCTCTGCCGGATTGCCCTGGAGAAGTCAGAGAAGATCAAGATCATGGAAGATAATGTATTTATCGCCCAGGCGGGGAAAGACAAGAAAATGGCAGCCCTAATTCCCAAACTAACCGCTTATGGCAGCTACACCGATTATACGGAGAATAAATACTCCCCTTCTACTGCCTTGTCTGCGAGCATGATTGTTCCAGGCACGGTAATACAACCGAATAACGCCGCTGCCTGGGGGGTGCGCCTGGACCAGTCCATTACTCTGAATGGAAAAGAAATTACCGATTTTTCCATCTCCAAGGATAACATCGAGCGACAGCAGAATGAAAGCAACGCCCAGAAGGAAGAGTATCTGATGACGGTGTCCGCTTATTTTTATGAGATGTTGCGGGCCCAGAAGGCTCTGGAGATCGCCAACTCCACCGTGGAGCGACTGACTTCCTACCGGAAGGCAGCGGAAAAGAGGCTTAAAGTCGGGGAAGTAACAAAAACCGTTCTCTTGAGGGCCGACGGTGAACTTTCCGGCGCCCTGTCGGATCAGATCAAGGCCAAAAACGCCCTGGATTTATCCAGGGCGGTCCTGGCCAGAATCGTTGGGATTTCCGAGGATTTTACCCTAAAAGAGAAGTTTCTGGAAGATGCTCCCCTGCCGCCTCTGGATAGCTATATCACGGTAGGCATGGCTCAGCGGGCGGAGTTGAAAGCCACGGAAATGGAAAAACAGATGGCAAAGGAGCAGATCCGGGTAGCGAAAGGAGGCTATTGGCCTATTCTTTCCATTTCCGGCGTCTATGGCCGGATGGACCAGGACCCCGTACCGAGTACAATCAACAGAGAAAGCGTTTACGGTCAGGTGGCCCTTAATTATCCCTTCTTTGAAGGTGGATTACGACGGGCGGAAGTAAAAGAGGCGGTGATCAGGGACAGACAGGCAGGGTTGAAGGTGGAGGATGTAAAAAAGACCATCCGCATCGAGGTGGAAACAACTTATCTGGAGTTGAAGAATCAACGGGGAATCATCAAGTCCCTGGAGGATCAGCTGATTTTTGCCCAGGATAATTACAAGGCCGTAACCAGGCAGTTCGAGATGGGCCTTGCCAACAGTATCGACGTCATGGATGCCAACACTCTTTTGGTCTCAACGGAGCGGCAGTTGACAAACGCGGTCTATTCCCATCAGGTGTTCCAGTTCCGGATGAAGCGGGCAACGGGGGTGCTTCTCACCGAAATCGCCGGGAATGGGCAGACAGCAAAAGTGCCGTAGCTAATCAAACTATGCTAAATTGGAGGAGAGGAAAGGAGAGATCCATGCTTGGTCGCAGATGGTCAAGGTATTCCGGCCTGATGGTCGTTTTCATAATTAGCTGCATCCTTGTCTATACAGGTTGTGGAAAGAAGGAAGAGAAAGGGGTTCAGGAAAGGATTTTCAATGTCCGTGCCGTAACCGTGGAAAAGCGCGCCCTGCGACCCTTCGTGGAGGCCGTAGGATCCTTGAAGGCCAATGAAGAAGTCATTGTCAGCTCCGAGATTGACGGCATCCTGAAGCGGATCACCGTAACCGAGGGATCCAAGGTTTCCCGGGGCGCCTTGATCGCCGAGGTGAATGAAACAGACTATCGCCTGGAAGTCAAGCGGGCGGAGGCATCCCTCCGCCAGACGGAAGCATCGCTGGCCAACGCAAAAGTCGAGTATGAGCGCAAGGACGCCCTATATAAGGAACAACTCGTAACGCGGCAGCAATTTGACGATATTACGGCGCGTCTGGCCTTGGCCGACGGCGATGTGGATCGGGCCAGATCAGCCCTGGCCCTGGCCAGAGAGAAACTCTCCAAGACAAGGATTTATGCGCCCATAGCAGGTTCCGTAAAAGAAAAGCGAACTACGGCGGGGGATTATGTGCGCAATGGAACACCTCTGGTTTATCTGATTCAGACCGATCCCATAAAACTGAGTTTTTCTGTCATCGAACGCGATGTTGGCAAGATCAAGGTCGGCCAGGATGTCCAGTTCCGTGTCGATTCCTTTCCCGATCAGGAGTTTCGCGGGATC
>JBAYKV010000194.1:0-6678 GCA_041664405.1 Syntrophales bacterium | reverse complement strand
TGGAGACTGAACGTCAGGTTGGACAAATTAACATCCATGTTCGCAAGCGGGCACAATGAAGCATGAAAATCCCCCCATCCCCCCCTTGCCAAAGGGGGATGGGGGGATTTTCATATAAACGTTGACAGTGATCTATTTCTTTGGCAACAGATTCTATGGTTTCAAGGCCTCATCATTCGGGAAAGGAGATTGGCTATGACCCCCATAGAAATGCAGGAAAAAGCAATGAAGATCTTCAGTGAAGGTCTACACTGAAGTCAGGCGGTTCTTGCGGTCGGGCAAGAAAAGCTTGGTATTGAAAACACTGATCTGATCAAGGCCATGGACTCATTCGGCGGCGGCTTAGGCGCTCATGGTGAAGTATGCGGCGCCGTTATCGGCGGTCTGGCGGCAATCGGATTGCTCTGCGGCCGGTCTGAAGCGGGAACTCAGGCAGACATGACAATGTGGAAATCTTGCCGGTTATTCATGAAAAGATTCCGGGGAGAAGTTACGGACGACAAGATTTTTTGTCGTGACCTTGTCAACGTGGATTGGACTGATTTCAATCAGGTCAAGGGCTATCGGGGAAGCGATAAACACGAATATTGCCGTGTTCTCACCGGAAAGACGGCAAAGCTTGTCGGTGAAATTCTGGAAAAGGCTCAGGCTGAATGACGAAAGATTGTTGAGAGGAGAACGAAAATGAACGGTGCGGAAGTGCTTGTAAAGACAGCAGCGGCGTGCGGGATCGAGGTTTGTTTTGCCAATGCAGGTACTACGGAGATGCCCATCGTAATGGCGTTTGACGCCGTACCCGGCATTCGGCCGATTCTGGGCCTTTTTGAAGGCGTGTGCACCGGCGCGGCGGACGGCTACGGCCGCATGCGGGAATATCCGGCCATGTGTCTGCTCCATCTGGGACCGGGACTTGCCAACGGTATCGCCAATCTGCACAATGGGCGCCGCGCCCGGACGCCCATTGTAAACGTCATCGGCGATCATGCCTCCTGGCACCGGGAAGCGGATGCACCCCTGGCCATGAATATCGAGGGGCTGGCAGAAACCGTCTCCGGATGGCTGTGTACAAGCCGGGACGCCGAAAGCATTTCCCAGGACATGGCCGATGCCGTTGAGGCCTCCCTCCAGGGGCAGATAGCCACCCTTATTGTCCCCCACGACCACCAGTGGATGCAGAGCAGCGAAGATCCGGTTGCCCCGCCGCGGGTATCCAGTGTGCCCATAGATTTTGATCGTATTGAGAAAACCGTCGGGCTGCTGAAGTCGGCAAGAAAAACAGTCATCCTTATGGATGGAAAGGCCCTGCGAAAAGGGGGCCTCCATGCCGCCGCCCGCATCAAAGCGGCCACCGGGTGCGATCTTTTGTCCGTCACATTCCCGGCCTATATGGACCGGGGCGCCGGTCTGCCTTTCCTGCCGAGGGTTCCCTATTTCCCGGAACAGGCGATAGCGGCACTATCTTCATACGATGGGGTGGTCCTGGCCGGTGCGAGAGAGCCCGTGGCCTTCTTTGGATATGAAAACGGGGCAAGCTACCTGCTGGATCCGGCCAGCCGCAAGATACGTATCGCCGGGGAAGGCCAGGACGCCGCTGTTGCTCTGGAAGTACTGGCAGATGCCCTGCACGCACCGCAAGCGGAAAATGATCTCCGGGCGATGGTTTCTATTCACGACCGCCCCGCGGTCCCCGAGGGCAAGCTGACCGCCGAGAAGGCCTGCACCGTCCTTGCGGCGCTTCAGCCGGACCATGCCATCATTGTCGAGGAGGGCCTGACGTCGGCTTTTGCCTATTACCCGCAAGCGGCAACGGTTGGACCCCACAGTTTCATCACCATCACCGGGGGGGCCATAGGTCAGGGCATTCCCTGTGCGACCGGAGCCGCCGTAGCCTGTCCCGACCGTGCCGTTATCAATCTCGAGGCGGACGGCAGCGCCATGTACACCGTTCAAGGGCTATGGACTCAGGCCAGGGAAGACTTGAATGTGACCACCCTGATCTGCTCGAACCGGACTTATTTCATCCTGCAGGTGGAAATGATGCGGGCCGGGTGTACCGCGCCGGGGCCGAAATCACTGTCACTGAGCGATCTGGGGAACCCTGCCATCGACTGGGTTAGCGTCAGTCAGGGAATGGGCGTGCCGGCCGTATCGGTAACCATGGCCGAGGATCTCGCCGAGGAATTGCAACGGGCAATCGAAGAGCCCGGACCCCATCTCATTGAGATGGTCCTCTAAACAAATGGATCCAAGCAATTGATGCAGCGCTAGATATTGACTTTACCCAACATATAGATCTTACAATACCTTCATGAAAAGTTTGCTGATTCCTTTTTCCACCACAGAGAGTTTCTTGGCAAGACTGTATGATAGATCTATGTCACGCCCACTGACAAATGGTCCGCGATCCGTCACTATTGCATCTACAGCCTTACCCGTCGCGGGATTTTCTATCTGTACACGAGTTCCCAAAGGTAAATTACGATGAGCAATTGTGTCTTTATGCATATCGAATGGCTTCCCATTGGACATCAACTTGCCATGATATTGCGCTCCATACCAACTTGCGACAACAGTTTCCTTATTATCCAATGGCGGCGAGTCCACACGAATTCGCAATTTCTGACCAATTTGAAGGGCATTGGGATTCAGCATTCCATTATCCTTAATAATCGTATCAACAGGTATATGAAATTTTTCCCTGGACAGTTTCCAGAGGGTGTCCCCAGGTTTTATGGTGTATTCAATCGATTGATTCTTGTTGACATCGTGTGAAGCCGTATTCACTTTTAATTCCCCCTGAGCTTCGTTCAAGCTGGATTGAAAGGAACCGGGGCCTTCGACAGTCTTGCCCTCTTTAATGCACCATTTTCCCGTATTCTTGGATTTAGCGACGGCATGGGGATTCAATTTACGAAATTCATCCCAACTGACGCCAAGAAGTTTAGTTACCTGGCCAATCGGGTCTCCTCTCTGAATCTCGTACTTCATCGAATGCTCCTCCTTCGTATCCCTGTTATATGATATAGGTGGCGATCAATTAAGGACCAAATGTAATGCAGACATTATGCCATGATACATAGCAACATATTGTCTAATGATTTCAATCAGTAAAGGAATTAAATGGTGGCCATGCAGAAATGATTGCTCAATAAATAATGGTTTTCCTGACGAATTGTCAATAATTTGACTCACCTTGTAATTTTCATACAGGAGCGCATGGCGTTCTAAAAATCTCTCAGGCGGTTAGCAATAGGTTATACCACCAAAGAAAAAGGGGCTAAGCGAACTGCTTAACCCCTTTTTTTATTGGTAGCGGGGAGAGGATTCGAACCTCTGACCTTTGGGTTATGAGCCCAACGAGCTACCGGACTGCTCCACCCCGCGTCATTGCGTCGTTTTGAATTTGCATCTTTAGATTACTGCCTTTGAAAAGTCAAGCCCTTTTTCAGAATTGAATTGGCGGGGCAATTGGTACTTTTCCGTTGACATAGAGAACCACTATTCTTATAGTCCGGCTTGGAAAGAGCGGGCTATTCAATGTATGCCACTTTGAACATCACCATTTCCTGCCATGAAAGGAACGATTAAAAGTGAATGAATCTGACCGGCATGAATGAATCCCATGATTTCGATCTCCTCCACAGCCCCCTGACCGGTGGCAACCTTATCGAGGCCAGCGCCGGTACAGGCAAGACCTACGCCATAACCGCAATTTTTCTCCGGCTCCTCCTGGAGCAACAGCTCAAGGTCAGCCAGATCCTCGTCGTCACTTACACCGTGTCCGCGACAGAAGAGTTGCGGGATCGTATCCGTCGGCAGATCAGGGCGGCCATCGTCGCTATGGAAAACGGGACCACCGGGGATGAATTCGTCGGGGGGCTCATCAGGGACCTGGCCCATCCCGAGGAAGGTCTGCGCCTCTTGAAGGCGGCCCTCAGGAATTTCGATGAAGCCCCCATCTTCACCATTCACAGCTTCTGCCAGCAGGTCCTGCGGGAGCATGCCTTTGAAAGCCTGAGCCTGTTCGACACGGAACTGATTACCGATGAAAGGCCCCTGGCAGAAGAAATCGTTGAGGATTTCTGGCGTCGCAACTTCTACGACGCCGCCACGGAGTTCATCCGTTACGCACGGGAGAAGAAATACGGTCCCGAAGCTTTCCTGAAGATAACCAGGAACTCGATCTCCCCGCCCGATACCCTGATTCAGCCTGAGATCCAACCGATCGACCTGCATTCCCTGGAACTATTTCGCGACACCCTGAAAAAAGTGAAGGCGGCCTGGGGCGCGGCCAGATCCGGAGTCATCGGCAAATTGAAAGATCCGGGTTTGAACAAGACATCATATAAGAACCCCGACGTCCTTATTTCCCTCATGGATCTATGGATAGACCGGGAGGGAGGCTTGCCCTTCTTCCCGGGCTGGGAAAAATTCACCCCCAGTGTCTTGAAGCAGAAGACCAACAAAAACCAGCAGACGCCGGGGCATCCTTTTTTCGATCTCTGCGGTGAATTATGGGATATCGCCCAAATCCTTCAGAGGGAAATGGACCACCAGCTTCTTTATCTCAAGACGGAAATATTCCGCGTCCTGCGACGGGAACTGCCCCTCAAGAAGGAGGAGCAAAATATCCAGTCCTACGACGACCTCTTGATGAGAGTCCGTACGGCCCTGGAAAAACCGGGCGGCGAAGCACTGGCCAAAGCCTTGCACCAGCGCTACCGCGCCGCCCTCATCGACGAATTTCAGGACACCGACCCGGTCCAGTATGCCATCTTTCAGACCGTCTTCGGCATGGACAGCATCCTCTTCCTCATCGGCGATCCCAAGCAGGCGATCTACAGCTTCCGGAGCGCCGATCTCTTTTCCTACCTCCGCGCCTCCCGTCAGGTTCAGAACCGCTATAGCCTGACCCATAACTGGCGCTCCGAGCCACACCTTGTTGCGGCCATCAACCATGTCTTTGCCGGTCCCGGGCAGCATGACCGCAAACCCTTTGTCTTCGCCGAAATCCCCTTCCGTGCCGCTTCCGGGGTAGATAACCAGGACCGGCCCCTCTTGGAGCTTTCCGGAGATGCAAACGCCCCCTTCCAACTCGTCTATTTCGACAAAGGGTGCCTTGCCGTGGCTAATGCCGCCGGAAATAAGGAAAACTTTCGCCGCCTGATTGCCGGGGCCGTGGCGGGGGAAATCTCTCACCTCTTGTCTCTGGCCCGCCAGGGAAAAGCAACTATCGGCGCCGCGCCGCTTCAGCCCGGTGATATAGCCGTCCTGGTCCGGGAAAACCGGGAGGCCCGCCTCGTCCAGGAGTCCCTCCATGAGCTTGCTATTCCCTGCGTTCTTCATGGGGCGGGGAATATTTTTGATTCTCCCGAGGCCCTGGAGATGGAACGCCTCCTGGCCGGCGTCGCTGAGCCCCGCAGTGAAAAGGCACTGGGAACGGCTCTGGTAACAGACATCATGGGCGTCAGCGGCGAAACCCTGATGTCCGCCAAAATGGAGGAGCATCCGTGGGAGGCGTGGGTAAACCGCTTTCAGCAATATAATGACCTCTGGGAAGAGGCAGGATTCATCCGCATGTTCCGGACCCTCCTGCGGAACGAGGATGTCCACCCACGGCTGTTAGGCTATCGCGACGGGGAAAGAAGGCTTACCAACCTCCTCCAGCTGTCGGAAATCCTCCATAACGAAGCCTCGGCCCGAAAATTGGGCATGGCGGGTCTGATCAAATGGCTCGCCCGGCAACGTGACCCGGCCGCAACCCGTCAGGAAGAGCACGAGTTGCGCCTGGAGAGCGACGCTAACGCCGTCCGTCTCGTAACGATCCACAAAAGCAAGGGCCTTGAATACCCGATCGTCTTCTGCCCTTTTCAGTGGGGATCGTCGCGGACAAGGAAAGAGGAACTGCCTCGTTATCACGATGATCAGGACGATTGGCGGCTGAACCTGGTCCTCGCCGATGAAGATCAGCAGGCGATCATCCTTGCCGAACGGGAATCATTAGCAGAAAATATCCGGCTCCTCTACGTGGCCCTGACCCGGGCGAAGTACCGTACCTACCTTTACTGGGGACCATTCAAAGATGCCGGCAGTTCAGCCATCGCCTACACGCTTCATCCTGCACCCGACACCCTCGCTCCTACACAGGATTCACTGTCGGCCCCTCACGCTGTGCACGGCGCCCCTCCCCCTTCACCCCTCAATTCCCGGGATATCGTGGCGGAAGGAGAAACGCATTTTTCCAACCTTACGGAAGACCAAACCCGCGCCGACCTAGCAGCCATTGTGGAGCGATCCGGAGGGACCATCCAGTTAATCCCCTTTGCCGGCCTGCCGGGCATCCCCTACCAAAGGCCGCCGGAAACTGCCGTCCCCCTCGCCGGCCGGACATTTGCCGGACATATTCCCCGGGCGGATCGCATCGCCAGCTTTTCCTATTTCGTCGCCCACAAGGAAAAGGAAGAGGATCTTGACAACGCCGACCGGGATCAGGCCCCGCCGCCAGCAGAATCATCACCCACGGGAATCTTCGCTCCCCCCCCTCCATCCCCTGGCTTCATGTATCTGCCGGGGTTGACGGACACACCCGATCCCACGAGCATCTTTTCCTTTCCAGCCGGGACGCGGGCAGGCATATTCATTCATGACATATTCGAAGCTCTCGATTTTACTGACGAT
>JBAYKV010000193.1:0-6685 GCA_041664405.1 Syntrophales bacterium | reverse complement strand
CGCTGGTCGTGGGCCTTTATCCCCCCCTGGATTATCATCGGGGCGGCGATCCTCCTGATTCCACTTTTCGCCGTGATGACCATGCAAAGCCTCAACCGGCAAAAGGCAGAAACGACTCGTCTCCTCCTGGAAAAGGGGGAGGCCCTGATTCGCTCCTTCGAGGCGGGGGCGCGGACCGGCGCCGGGTTGCGATGGGACGCCTGGCAGCTTCAGAAATTGCTCATCGAAACGGCCCAACAGCCGGGCATCGATTACTTCATCATCACCGACGCCGCCGGGATGATCCTGGCCGACAGCGATCCCTACCGGATCGGCGACTTCTACGGAACTAATCTCGATCTCAAGAGCCTCGCAACCACAAAAACCATCCAGTGGCGGCAGGTCGCCAATACGGACGGCGCCGACACCTTTGAAGTTTACCGCCGCTTCGCCCCCACACCGGAACCATTCACCGTCTGGGAGGAAAGAAAAAACCATGCCGACTCCCCGGGGTTCGTGATCTTTGTGGGCATGGACATGGGTCCCATCCTTGCCGCCAGAAAGGCCGACGAGGAACATACAATTTGGATGGCCGCAGTGCTGATATTTGTGGGTCTTTCGGGAGTTATCTCCCTACTGCTGGCTCAAGGTTATAAGACGACCAAAAAATCCCTGTCCCGGGTTCAGGCCTTCTCCGATCACCTGATGGAAAACATGCCCATGGGACTTATAGTAATCAATCCCCAGGGAAAGATCATCGCCTTCAACAAGACCGCTTCCGCCATTCTGGCGATCCCCGTCAACAAGGCAAGTGAGCGGGCAGCCTCGGAAATCCTGCCGCCGGCCTGCCTCGAAATCATCGGTAGCCTTGCCAAAGGACAGGAATTTATCGCAGAAGAAATGGAATGCCCCCTGCGGGACGGACGGACGGTTCCCCTGGAGATTATCGCCTCCCGGCTGCAGGATCCCCAGGGAGAGATCCTCGGGGTCGTTATTTTAGTCCGGGACATTTCCGATCTCCAGGCCCTGAAAGGGGAGATCGCCCGCACCCAGCACCTGGCCGCCCTGGGAAACCTCGCCGCCGGCGTAGCCCATGAAATCCGCAATCCTCTCAGTTCCATCAAGGGCTTTGCCACCTACTTCAAGGAAAGATACCGGGATATACCGGCGGATCGGGAAACCGCGGAAATCATGATCGGCGAGGTGGAACGGCTCAACCGGGTGATCGGACAACTGCTGGAATTTGCCCGCCCCACGACCCTGCATCTTGAAAAAGGCTCCATAGCCGTCGTCGTCGAAGACGTCCTGAAAATCATCGCCGGAGAAATGGGAGAAAAGGAAATCATCCTGCAGACGGAAATAACTACCCTGCCTGATATATCCTTCGATAAAGACAAAATGAAACAGGTCTTCCTCAATCTCTTTCTCAACGCCCTGGGAGCGATGGATAAGGGAGGCGTCCTCACGGTCAAGGCCGAACCGGTCAACGGACAATGGCAGGGAATCGAAATCATCGACACCGGAACCGGCATCGCCAAGAAAGACCTGGGGCGCATTTTCGATCCCTATTTCACGACGAAACCATCGGGAACCGGTCTTGGCATGGCCATCGTCCAGAAGATCTTAACCGCTCATCATGGTGAGATAAAGCTGGAAAGTGAACCGGGGAAAGGAACGCGGGCGATCATCCTGCTGCCCCGAGAAATATAACAGGGGAAATCATGAAAACAAAACAAACCATACTCGTGGTGGACGACGACCGTGCCCACCGCACCATGCTGAGAACCCTGCTGTCCGGCTGGGGATATCTGATCCATGAGGCCGATGACGGCGAAACCGCCATCGCCGCCGTCCGTGACAAACCCTTTGATCTGATCCTCATGGATATCCGGATGCTCAAGGTTTCCGGCCTGGAGGCCCTGGTCGAGATCAAGGCAATCAATCCCGCCATTCCCGTGATGATTATGACGGCCTACGCCTCCCTGGAAACGGCGGTGGAGGCGGTCAAGAAAGGGGCCTACGATTATCTGCCCAAACCCCTCGATTTTGATGAACTGCGTCTCAAAATGGAGCGTGCCATGGAACACCGTCAGCTCAGAGAGGAAAACGCCCTGCTTAAAGAAAGCCTGGGCAACCGCTTTGACCGCCGGAACCTTATCGGCAGCGCCCCCGTCATGGTGAGGCTCCTCGATACCGTCGCCCAGGTCGCCCCTTCGGAGGCGACGGTTCTCATTACCGGCGAATCGGGAACGGGGAAGGAAATGATCGCCGGGGCCATCCATTTCAACAGCCGGCGCCGGGAGGGGCCTTTCGTAAAGATCAACTGCGCCGCCATCACGGAAACCCTTCTGGAATCGGAACTCTTCGGCCATGAGAAAGGGGCCTTCACCGGGGCGGACCGGCGTAAGGAAGGAAAGTTCCGCCAGGCCGACGGCGGGACGATCTTTCTTGACGAGGTCAGCGAGATGTCCCTGGCTATGCAGGTAAAACTCCTTCGAGTCCTCCAGGAAAGGGAGATAACCCGGGTGGGAGGGAATGAATCCGTCAAGGTTGATGTCCGGGTCATCGCTGCCACCAACCGTAATCTGGCAGAGGAAATCGGCGCCGGGCGTTTCCGGGAAGATCTCTTTTACCGGCTGAATGTCGTTACCCTCCTGGCGCCGCCCCTGCAGGAACGGGCGGAGGATATCCCCATCCTGGCCCAGCATTTCCTTACCCATTTCGCCGAAAAGAACCACAAGCCCATCAAGGGCTTTTCCCCGCAGGCCATGGACCGCCTCGTCCGCTATCCCTGGCCGGGAAACGTCCGGGAACTGATGAACGCCGTCGAGAGAGGGGTGGTATTGTCCCGTTCGGACTACCTCGAGGAAACGGAACTCTCCCTGGTTATGGCAACCGGACCGGTTGACGTCTTGGACGATTATTCATCCCGGGGCGAAAAACGGCCCTCTTCCCTCGACGAAGTAGAAAAAGATGCCGTTATCCGCACTCTTGAAGACGCCGGGGGTAATAAAAGCGAGGCGGCCCGGCGTTTAGGCGTGACCCGCCGCACCCTCCATCTGAAACTAAAGAAATACGGCCTTATGGAATGACAATGAAAAGATGAATCTGTTGCCAAGCAAGCAGCCTTCCTGTATAAATTAAAGGGGAGACGAACTGTCATACAGGTTCTATAACCGTTCTGGAGGGTGTATGAAATCCTATCTTAAAATCGCCTATGTTTCAGGGGCGATAGCTCTGCTGGCCTTTGTATGGAACGGAATACCCGCTACCGATACTCAAGATGACCTCTTCAGCCGACTGATGTCAATCCGCCTGGTCGGCTTTGTTGCTCTGATGTTGGTCTTTTATTATATTTTCTTTAACTTTCTTGGGAAAAACCAGAAGAAAGAATAACCCGACCAGCTCATTTCTTGTCCATCTCGGAGGGAATCAATTTGAAAACGAGGAAAGCAATCACAGCGTGAGAATTTTAGTCTGCATCAAACAGATCCTCGCTCCGGAGCTTGTGGAATTGTCTGGCCGGCATGAAATCAAGGCCGGGGATGAGGACCCTTGCCCCCTCACAATGACGCCACCTGATGACGACTGCTACCGGTTGAATCCTTCCGATGAATACGCTGTCGAGGAGGCCCTGCGCATTCGGGAGGCTGTTACAGACGTAACAGTTGACGCCCTTTCCTTGGGACCAAAGCGCTGTAGGCAGGTTTTGCTAAGGGCACTGGAGATGGGGGCGAATAATGCGACTCTCCTTCACCTCGACCGCCCCGCTCCCTTGACGCCTTTTGAAACCGCATCCATCCTCGCCAGCTACCTCCGGGACAAAGATTACGATTTGATCCTCACCGGCGTCATGGCCGAAGACGGCATGAATGGACAGACGGGGCAGCTTGTTGCCGAGCTCTTAGCTATACCCTGTGCCACCGCCGTCATCAGCGAGCGCCTCCTCTCCCCCCAGGGGCCGATCTATGTCGAGAGAGAGGAGGATGGAGGGGAAAGGACCGCCTATGAGATTTATCTCCCCGCGGTACTAACCATCCAATCAGGCATCAACCGTCCTCGCTACCCTGCCCTCTCCCATGTCCTGCGAGCCCGGAAGCAGGAGATTGCAACCCTGGACGCAGCCTCCCTCCTCCCCGCCCCCCGGGAGCGCATCGCTGGGGTTTCCCGGACCGAAAGTTCCGCAACCTGCACCTTCATCGTGGGAACTCCCATCGAAAAGGCGGGGCAGTTTCTGGATTTCTGCCGCCAGAAGGGATTTCTTGGCCCATGAAATCCGGAATAGTTGTCATTGCGGAAATCTCAGCGGACGGATTGACGCCGTCCTGTCGAGACGTAATCTACTTTGCCGGACGCCTGGCGGAGTCCGCCAGCGAAGACATGCTGGTACTGGTTCCCGGCCATTTCCCGGACACAAATCAACTACCATGCCGCGGCGCGGACGCCACTAAACATGAAGATCACCCCTTTAGCAAAGGGGGGTTGGGAAAATTTTCATATAAAGACGCCGAAGAGATTGCGTCAGCGGCCAACTGCGACGTGGCCGTTTTGGTCGGCGATCACCTGTCTGCCTATAGCGCCGAGGCATGGATAGCTGCCCTGTCCCCCGTCTGTAGGGAGACCAATCCCCGCTTTATCTGCATTCCCCATACCTCTCGGGGCTGGGATTATGGACCGGGCTTGGCTGTCCGCTTGGGGGCTTCCCTGATTGGCGCCGTTGAGGGCTTTCGCCTGCACGCAGGGAACTTCTTCTTTAAACGCTCCTTCTTAAAGGGGCAATGGCAGATGGAAGTCCTCCCCGAAATGTGGCCCGTCGTCATGACCATCTTGCCGGAAGCCAAAGGAAAGGAAGGAGCAGCGTCGCTCGGGGCAACAAGATCAGCGGGTAAGAAGGACCGCCCACCCCGTGTTTCTTTCCTCTCCATACCGACCAAAGATCTCCGGACCAAACCACTCGGGAGATTGCCGGCTCCGGAGACGGCTTATGATTTTTCCGAGGCCGAGGTAATTGTCGCCGCCGGCAAGGGAATCGGGTCTGCAGAAAATATTGACCTGATCAAACGTCTCGCCGGGGTTTTTCCAAAATCGGCCGTCGGTTGTTCCCGGGCCGTCTGCGATCTCGGATGGATGGAGCACCGGCGTCAGATCGGCATGACCGGTAGGACCGTCGCTCCACCCCTTTACATCGCCTGCGGCATCTCGGGAGCCATGCCGCACCTTGCGGGGATGCGGAATTCACGTTGCATCATCGCCGTCAATCGGGACAAGAACGCCGCAATATTCCAGGTCGCCCACCTCGGCATCGTAGATGATCTCTTGACCTTCATTCCCGCTGTTCTGGAGCAACCAGGAAAGAAGAAGCAGGAAAGCAGTAATGGTTAATCCAAAAGACGAAGAAATCTTTCATAGTTTCATCAGCGCGGACCGGCAGGAGCAAACTGTGAAGGGGGCGCCGGGAGACAGCTTCCTGCGGGCTGGTCGCTATTTCATAGGGGCCCCCTATGAAGCAAAGACCCTGGACGCATCCGGGCCGGAGGACATCATTATCAATCTCCGAGCCTTCGACTGTTTTACCCTGGTTGAAAATTGCTGCGCCCTGGCGATCATGAGCCACGCAAGTAATGACCGTTTCGCTGACTATGCGGCCATTTTACAATCCCTGCGTTACCGGGACGGCTTGATTGCCGGTTATCCTTCGCGGCTCCACTATTTCTCCAACTGGCTTCAGCAAAACGAGGGCGGGGAAGTGATCCGGAATATAACCCGGGCTTTAGGGGGAAGGCCTTTCCAGAAAATCCTTAATTTTATGACGACCCATCCTGAACTCTATCCTCCCTTGCAGGACCTCGCCGCCTGCCGGCAAATGATCGCCATCGAAAGACGGCTATCCGAGACCCCCCGGCATTTCCTGCCAAAAGGAGAAATCAGTCGCTGGGGAGGAGGGATCGAGGAAGGAGACATTCTGGCCATTACAACTGACCAGGAAGGCCTCGATGTATGCCACGTCGGGATCGCCGTCAGGCTGGACGGACGGCCCCACTTGCTTCATGCCTCTCCACAAGCGGGGCAGGTGATTATTTCTCCGGAAACGCTCGTTGATTATTTGCATCAGTCCCCGCATCGCACCGGCGTAATGGTGGCGCGCCTTGCCCGTCCCCATGGAAATCGCGAATTAAGTTAACAGCGTTTATAACCTGATCCGGAATAATCTTCATAAGCCGAAAAAATAGCTTGACACGGAGGTAAAAGTTCTGTAACCAGTTTCTGACTATCGGTCAGTAGTTGACCATTATTCAATTCCTGGTTAAAAGTCACGGAACAGAGGACATTACCAGTGGGACTTGAAGAACGAAGAAAAAGAGAGAAGGAAACCCGGAAAAGTGCGATCCTCAAAGCAGCCCGGAAGCTCTTCTTCGATAAGGGTTTCAAGAATGTCACCGTGGAGAGCATTGCCAAAAAGGCGGAACTGAGCAAAGGTTCGGTCTATCTATACTTCAAGAGCAAGGAAGAGATCTACACCCAGATCCTCCTTAGCGACATCGACAAATTCCACAAAATGATCTCGACGCTAATACAGGAAGGCCAGAGCAGCTCGGCGATGCTGATGGGCCTTGCCAACATTTATGCGGATTTCTTCATGAACGATCGGGAGCTCTTCCGGATCATGATGAATTACATGCTCAATACCGACCACATGAACCTTCCT
>JBAYKV010000192.1:0-6686 GCA_041664405.1 Syntrophales bacterium | reverse complement strand
GGACTCTGCTGGCGCTGCTCAAACGAAGTATCCCCAAGAGAACTGGATCAGTGGTTTTTCCGAATCACCGCTTATGTGGAAGAACTGCTGGAGCACTGCGATCGCCTTCCCGGCTGGCCGGACCGGGTCCTCACCATGCAGAAAAACTGGATCGGGAAGAGCCACGGATGCGAGCTCTCCTTTCCCATGGCGGACGGCAAGGGGGACATAAAGGTTTTCACGACCCGCCAGGATACGATTTTCGGCGCCACCTTCATGCTCATCGCCGCTGAGCACCCCTTGGTGATGGAGCTGGTCAAAGGAAAGGAACGGGAAGGTGAGGTCAAGGAGTGGGTTGATAAGATCAAGAAACACGACAAGGTTATGAGGATCTCCGATTACTACGAGAAAGAAGGTATTTTTCTTGATACCTATTGCCTCAATCCAGTCACAAAAAACAAGATGCCCATTTATGCCGCCAATTTTGTCCTCGCCGATTATGGCACCGGCTGCGTCATGGCAGTGCCTACCCATGATCAGCGGGACTTTGAATTCGCGAAAAAATACGATCTGCCCTTGATTGTAGTCATTCAGCCACCCAAAAAGGCCCTGAATGTCCAGACCATGACGGAGGCCTACATAGAGGAAGGCATCCTCGTCAATTCCGGCCCCTTCAATGGCATGGAAAACATGAAGGCCCTGGATAAGATTGCCGAATATCTGGAATCTCTGGGCCGGGGCAAGAAGACTATCCAGTACCGCCTGCGGGACTGGGGAATATCCAGACAGCGGTACTGGGGCGCCCCCATCCCCGTAGTTTACTGTGAGAAGTGCGGAGCCCTGCCGGTACCCGAGCAGGACCTGCCCGTCATTTTGCCCAGAGATGTGGAGCTCACCGGTGAAGGCGGATCGCCCCTGGCGAAGCATGAATCCTTTGTAAAGACGTCATGCCCCAATTGTAACGGGCCGGCGCGCCGGGAAACAGACACCATGGACACCTTTGTCGAATCATCATGGTACTTTGACAAATTCTGCTGCGCAACCTTCAATGATAAACCGGGACTGGACCGAAAGGCCCTTGATTACTGGATGCCCGTGGACCAGTACATCGGTGGCATCGAACATGCCATCCTCCATCTTCTGTATTCCAGGTTTTTCACAAAGGTACTGCGGGATTTCGGAGTCATCGGCATCGATGAGCCTTTTACCAACCTCCTGACCCAGGGAATGGTCTGCAAGGAAACAATGAAATGCCGTAACCATGGTTATCTCTTCCCGGACGAGGCCAAAGAAGGTCTGTGTATCCATTGCCAGGAAGAGGTTGTCATCGGTAAGACGGAAAAAATGTCCAAATCCATCAAGAATGTTGTCGATCCCGATTATCTGATCGAACGCTACGGCGCCGATACCGCACGGATCTTCTGCCTCTTCACCTCCCCGCCTGAGAAGGATCTGGAATGGAGCGACCAGGGGGTGGAGGGTTCCTATCGCTTCCTCAACCGAACATGGCGTATCGTCACGGACTATCTCGATGACATCCGTGAAATTGCTCCCTTTGACGGTGGCAGTGTTCTCGATGGTGACTTGAAAAACCTGCGTCGGAAAACACATCAGACCATTCGCAAGGTCACCCGGGATATCGATGATCGATTTCATTTCAACACGGCCATCAGCGCCGTCATGGAACTTGTCAATGCCCTTTATCAGGTTCCCAGGCCGGCGAAGGATGATTTGACCGCCCTGTCGGTCATCAGGGAGACAGTTGACTACCTGCTGTTGATGCTGACACCCACGGTCCCCCATTTTTCCGAGGAGCTATGGGAAATGCTGGGAAACAAGGTCAATGCCACCGATTCATCTTGGCCGGAATATGACCCCACCGTGGCCACGGAGGAGGAAATCACCATCGTCATCCAGATAAACGGTAAGGTGAGGGGCCGGATCTCCGTATCCATCGACGAGGAGGAAGAATCGATCAAATCGCTGGCCCGAGCCGATGAAAAGATTGTCAAGATGATCGAGGGGAAAACGGTCGTCAAAGAGATTTACGTACCCAGAAAATTACTGAATATTGTTGTCAAGGAGGGCTAAAATGAAAATCGGCATCGCAATTCCCCGGGTCATCATCCTCCTGGCCATGCTCCTTATTCCGAGCGGCTGCGGCTACCATTTCTCGCCCGGGGGGGAGTATATCGATCCGGATGTCCAGAAGATCTTCATCGAACCCTTCGCCAACCGGACCAGTCAAGCCAACCTGGAAGACACCATCCGCCTGGCCATCACCGATTGGTTCGTCAGGGGGCAGCGGTTTAAAATTGTTGACAGCGAGGATCAGGCGGACGCCCTTTTCCGGGGTACCGTAAAAAGCCTCACGACTGCTCCTCTCTCCTACGGGGGGACAAACGTGGCCGCGGAAGAACGGATGACGTTAACGCTGGATCTATCCTTTGAGGACAGGAGGACAAAGAAAACTATCTGGAAAAACGGCGATTTTTCGGGCACGCAGGATTACCCGGTGGCGAATGTCAACGCCACGGAAGCGGCGCGCAAAAACGCCCTCACAAAGCTATCCAGGGATACCGCTGAGAGGGCATATCGCATGATGATGTCTGGCTTTTGATCAGGCTGCGGCCTGGAGGGCGTTCACTTTCCTGGTTAGCCGGGAAATCTTGCGGGAGGCATTCTTCTTATGGAAGATGCCTTTGGCGGCAGCTTTGCTGATTTTGGGGATTACGGCGATGAGAGCCGCCTTGGCTCCATCCTGTTCCTTCTTCTCGACTGCCTTGACGATGGATTTAATTTCCGTTTTTACACTGGAACGGATAGACGCATTTAGCAGACGCCGGTTTTCGCTCTGCTTCATTCTCTTAATTGCTGACTTGTGGTTGGCCAAAAAACTTCCTCCTTCATACTTATTCAATCAAGGGGACTCTTTTATATAAATTGCCGACTTCTGTCAAGAATAAATTGCGCAGGTCCAGAGGTTAGATGAAAACAGGTAATGATGTAGCCATAATTGAGGTTGGTCCCCGGGATGGCCTTCAGAACGTGGCAACTTTTGTGGAAACGGCGCAGAAGGTTTCTCTTATCCGGCGCCTTGCTGACAGCGGTATCAAGGAAATTCAAGCAGGCGCCTTTGTCAGCCCCCGGGCAATTCCCCAGTTCCGGGACATGAAAGAGGTTGCAGCAGGAATAACAGCCTCGCCGAAGATAAGGTTTTCCGCCCTTATCCCCAACCTTCAGGGGGCCCGCGAAGCGGTCAAAAGCGGTACTGAAAAGTTGATCTTCTTCTTTTCCCTGAGCGAATCCCACAATCTCAACAATGTACGCCAGACAAAGGAAGCATCGCTCAAAGGGCTGGATTTGATCCAAAAAAACTTGGCCGCCGATACACCTGCCGAGATTTGCGTTGCCTTGGCGACAGTTTTCGGTTGTCCCTTTGAAGGATACATGACTACGGACCATATTCTTAAAGATATTGATAAGATCGCCAATATGGGCATCAAAGAGATCACCCTCTGCGACACCGTTGGTTTCGCCAACCCGAGGCAGGTGGAAGAGATTACAGTCGCCTGTCTTAAGGATTTTCCGGAAGTCGCCTTTGCCGTTCATTTCCACAACACCAGAGGATTGGGCATCGCCAACGCCCTGCGGGCTTATGATGTCGGCATCAGGAGATTCGATACCGCCGTGGGGGGATTGGGCGGCTGTCCCTTCGCCCCCGGGGCCTCCGGAAATGTCGCCACCGAAGATCTGGTGTTTATGTTTAATGAAATGGGTATACCAACCGGAATCGATATGGACTCACTCTTGAAAGTCTCCACCTTCCTGAAGGAGATTCTGCCCGGAGTAATCCTGTCCAGCGCGGTTTACCAGGCGGGATTGCCGAAAACGCAGATATCCTGGCCGGAATGCGGCGCACCGGGAGGGAATCCCCCCTTCCCCGCCCACCAGGACTGGTGATGGCGGTTGCCAATCCATGATTAAATTGCGGGGTAAGGGTGATTGACTCACAAAAGGTCGTTTTCCCTCAAATTGTCATTCCTGCAAAGGTGGGAATCCATCAATAACAAATAGATATAGAGGAGAGAAATGATGCTGAATCGAGAAGAGGCGTTACTGGCGGTTATCGACATCCAGGGGAATCTCTATCTAGCTATGGATGAGAAGGAATTTCTTCTCACCAATACGGCGAAACTGGTCAAGGGTATCAATATCCTTGAAATTCCAATTATTTTGACGGAGCAAGTCAAGATCGGGCCGACGATCCCCGAACTTGCCGATCTAATGCCTGATGTGAAACCGATAATCAAGAACAGCTTCAGTTGCTGCGGCGATGCACAATTCCTGGAGGCCCTGGTCGCTTCGGGGAAAAAACAGGTCCTCGTGTGCGGCATCGAAGCCCACGTGTGCGCCTATCAGACATCTATGGACCTTATGGAGCGGGGATTCGAGGTTTACGTAGTCGCCGACTCCGTTTCATCCCGCACGGCGGGCAACCGTGAAATCGGCATCAGGAAACTGCTCGCCTCCGGCGCCATCCTGACGAGCACGGAAATGGCCCTTTTTGAGCTCCTGAAGACGGCGACAGACCCGAAAGCAAAAGATTTGTTCCGGATTATAAAGTAGCCGCCCAAGTCCTGCTATTTCAGCTTCTCCAACTCTGTGATCAGCGCCTCCAGGGAAGGTCGCTGGTTAATATCGTGGACGTCTATGTAGCGGATGATCCCCTTTTTATCGATGACAAATACGGCCCGCTCCGCGACGCCGTCGGTCCGCAGGATACCGTATTGCTGCGCTACTTTTCCATGGGGATAGAAATCCGACAGGACAGGAAACCAGAGCTTCCCCATCTGGTTGGTCCAGGAGAAGAGGGTGGGGATGTTATCCACGGTGATGCCTAAAAGTACGGCGTCGTGGGCGTTGAACATATCCTGGACAATGTTGTATCCCGGCCACTGGTCGGAACAGACAGGGGTCCAGGCGGCGGGCACGAAGGACAGGACGACATTTTTCTTGCCCCGATACTGGCTGAGGGCGATTTTTTCCCCTGCTACGGCAGGCAGGGTGAAATCCGGGGCAAGCTGCCCCACCTTTGCTTTCACCTTGCTGTCTATGGGCTTCAGCGCACCGGGATTGTAGATGTTTTCTTTATAGGCGTCGGAAATTGCCCAGGCGGCCGTGGCTATCGCCAAGGTCATGACGACGGTGTAACAGGAAATTACAAATTTGGAGCTTCCTCGCTTTTTCATGTTCATCCTCCAGAAATGAAAAGGGGGTTTACTTTATCCCCGACAAACGGACCATCTCCGCCAGAAAGGCATCCACATCGCCGAATTCACCCAGTTTTGAATAAAATATGCGATGCGATCCATCGGAATTGATCTTCACTCCGATGAAGTAAGGCGTCCGTGGCTCACCTAACTTCTTGTGAATTACAAAATCTCCGTCGGCATAAAGGGGGAAATTAATGCTGTATTTTTTTCTGAAGACATCCACCTCATAAGAAGAGTTTCCCACCCCGATGCCGACGAGCCTTATCTTGCTCTTCAGGTTTGGACTTGCCTGAATCTTATCATAGAGTTTATTGACGTTGGGCGCCTCTTTCTGACAATAGGGGCAGTACATGCTGAATATTTCAATAATAACAACTCCATCCTTCGGTTTGGGCAGACTGAATCCGGGACTTAAATCAGGCATGACACCCCCGACGATAGGGAGAGACGCCGACCATCCAATCGATCCGCCCAGGAGAATCATGAGCATCAGCATTATCGAGATTCCGTATTTAATCTTAATCATTTTCCTGCCTCCTCTTTTCAGATTTCCTAAGGTCAAGCTATTCATTTATCCATGATGATCTATACTAAACACTCTTTGGTAATTGGCAACCACGAATTCTTATCTGCATAAGTAAAAAAAGGGGACCTGCTCATTCTGAACAGGTCCCCTGGTGTTTCAGATCTTCATTATTTACCCTTTAGTGATGTCCCTTTGCCGATGGCTTTTCTTCCCCAAAGACGACAAGCGTTCCATGCTCTTCCATCTCCTTGAGCCACTTGGGATGCTGCTTCTTCAACCAGGCACGGCTCACCCAGCCTGTCAGCATGGCGTCCAAGGATCCCGGAGAACCAATCGTTCCCAGGTACAGATGGACGAAGAAGAAGGCAAAAATCACCACAAACCCTAAAGCATGGAGCACAAACATCAACCGCACGATCGTCGGGGGAAAGCTCAGGGGGAACCACATCAGCAGCCCCGTCAGGAACATGATGACGCCAAACCCGGCGACGGCCAAAAAGAACATCTTCTGGCCCGGATTGTACTTCCCTACCTCGGGGGGGTTATCCACATGCCAGAGGTAACCACCGGCACACTTGATCCACTCCAGATCCTCGGGCATGGAAAAAATCCCCGCCTCCTTCCACCACATGCGGATGGTGAAGTACAGGGCTACGCCAAAGAAGACGCCCGTGAAGTTGTGAACGTATTTCAGGGACTTGAGGCCTCCCATCACGTCGCCGATGAAGTTAAAGGACTGATACATCATCCCCAACCCGGTGATACATAAAGCGATGCACGACAGGGCCAGACTCCAGTGGACAATCCTCTCAAAACCGTCTGTTGCTTGAATTAATCCCTTTCTCATGGCTTATTCACCTCCCTTTTCTTCTTTGCCGGGCTCATCGGGCAGCTTTGGTCCATGC
>JBAYKV010000191.1:0-6709 GCA_041664405.1 Syntrophales bacterium | reverse complement strand
GTGGACCTGGCCAGGCTTACGGCATCGGCGGCCAACCGGCAACCGCTCAAGTACCTGCTGTCCTGGGAACCGCAAAAGAACGGCCTCATTTTCCCCCATTTAGCCTGGGCCGGCTATTTGAAGGACTGGCCCGGTCCCACCGCGGGTGAGCGCCCCACTGCCTATATCGTCATGCTCGTCGATACGGAGATCAGCCCCGCCGCCGCCTATGACCTGGGCATCGCCGGCCAGACGATTCTCCTCGGGGCGACGGAAAAAGGGCTCGGAGGGTGCATGATCGCGTCGATTAAAAAAGAGGGCCTGAGGGAAAGCCTTGGTATTGCCGAACAGTATGATATTGTTATGGTTATTGCCCTGGGGAAACCCATAGAGAAGGTCTTTATTGAAGAGGTCAAGACAGGGGAAGAGATACGGTACTGGCGGGATCCGCAGGGTGGGCATCACGTCCCCAAGCGCAGCCTGGAAGATATCATCATCGCCTGATCCTTACCGATATGGAACGGACCAAGCAGGAGATCACCGAGATCCTGGATGAACTGGCCCTCCTTTTGGAAATGAAGGGTGAAAATCCATTCAAATCGAGGGCATATGCAAATGCCGCCCGCAGTCTCGAGGCCCTGGATGAGGATCTGGACCTGGTTGTCCGGGAAGGCAGGCTGGCCACCATCAAAGGTGTAGGCGAGGCCATCACCAAGAAAATCGAAGAACTGGCCGCGACGGGACAACTCAGATACTATCACGATCTCAAGGCCACCATTCCCGCCGGCCATTTTGAGATGCTTAAAATTCCGGGCCTGGGTCCCAAGAAAATCCATATCCTTTATGAAAAACTGGGAATTGAAACAATCGGGGAGCTGGAGTACGCCTGCCAAGAGAACCGCCTCCTCGATCTACCGGGATTCGGCAGTAAAACCCAACAGAAGATCCTCGCCGGCATTGACGCCTTAAAACACTACCGGGAACGCCGCCTCTACGCCGAAGTTATTGCCGAAGCGACGGACCTCCGGAAGTTTCTCGCCGATCAGCGGGGCGTCATTGCCGTGAGCATTGCCGGGTCGCTCCGCCGGGGCAACGAGGTCGTCAAGGATATTGACCTCCTGGCGGCCACGGACGATCATCTTTCCCTTGCCGACGCCTTTGCCTCCCTGCCTCAGGCGGCATCCGTCATTGCCAAGGGCGAGACCAAAGTAAGCGTGACGCTCCGCTCCGGGATCAACGCCGATCTCCGGATCGTATCCCCCTCCCAATACCCCTACGCCCTCCATCACTTCACCGGTAGCCGGGAACACAATACGGCCCTGCGGGGGCGGGCAAAAAAGCTCGGTTTGAAGATGAATGAATACGGACTTTTCCGGGAAGAAGAGAACCTCTTGTGCCACAGCGAGGAGGATATCTTCGCCGCCCTGGACCTGCCCTATATCCCCCCGGAACTCAGGGAAAACATGGGGGAGATCGAGGCGGCCGCAGCGGGACAGCTTCCCCGGCTGGTGGAAACAGGGGATATGCGCGGCATCCTCCATATCCACACCCGGGCCAGTGACGGCGCCGATTCCCTGGAAACGCTGGTACGGGAAGCCAAGCGGCGGGGATACGACTACATCGGCGTCAGCGACCACAGCCAGTCCGCCTATTACGCGGGGGGACTCTCGCCGGACGCCGTCCGGCGGCAGCATGAGGCCATAGACGACATCAACGCCGGGGAAGAAGTCTTTCACATCTTCAAGGGCATTGAGGCCGACATCCTCCCCGATGGTCGCCTCGACTATGACGACGAAACGCTGGCGAAATTCGATTTTGTCATCGCCGCCGTCCATTCCCATTTTCAGATGACCGAGGAAGAGATGACCGGGAGGATCATCAAGGCCCTGGCCAATCCCTTCACCACGATCCTCGCCCACCCGACCGGACGGCTGCTGCTGGCCAGAGAGCCCTATGCCCTGGACATCCGCCGGGTGATCGATGCCGCCGCCGCGAATGGAAAGGCCATCGAACTCAACGCCAATCCCCTGCGACTCGACCTGGACTGGCGCCACTGCATCTACGCGAAGAGAAAGGGTGTAAAGATCGCCGTCAATCCCGACCTTCATAACCTGGCCGGATTTGACTACATGGAAGGCGGCGTGAACATTGCCCGGAAGGGGTGGCTGGAACGGGGAGAATGCCTGAACTGCCTGGAATTAAAAGAAATAGGAGAGTATTTCTTGCAGATGCAGAAGACTATATCGAGGCTATGAAAAAATTAGACAAACAGTACTTTGCCCCAACCTCCACACCTACCATGCAGCGGTTTAATTTTTCTACACACTGTGCAGGCGCAATCGTAGAAAAATGAAATGTGCCGATCATTGGGTTCATCTATTAACCATCAACCTATATTAGCAAAAAAAGGTGCTAAAATGTAGTTTATTATACCAATATTGATATGATCATTCTATTGCTTTTTTTCTTGACAGACAGGAAGTATTATGTTCCTATATACTGTGTCGGTAGTCATAAAAGAATCTGTTAGCTTCGATTCGGTCATTACGATAGCCTTTTAACCATTCTATCTTTCAATAAGCAGCGATTCAGATGTTTAGTCGCCAATAGATGCCTCTCTATTTGTTTCAGTAATGGCTTGTCCATAAATAAATAAGGAGAAAATCGTGGTAACAAATGAGTCCTACGTCCGCAATCAACTTTATTATGTTCCTTTGTACGATCGTCAAACCGACCCCAACCAGCCGCGAAAATACCTCGATCCGGCGGTCCGCACCCAGCTCATGGATCAGATTATTTTCAAGTGGGCCGGATGCGACGGGGTCGATCCGGCCAGCAGGGCGGTTGCCGGGACTAGCTGGATAGATGCAAGGCAACTGGTCGCCCTGGAGACAATTATGGGAGATGGTTTCGTGCATGTTCCCGATTATACACCCAACCCTTTTATATGGGCAGCCGACGTGCTCATAGATGCCTACAGTATGCTGTCATCCCTGATGTACGGGCAGCTCATGGCGCAGACCCATCTGAAAGATTACTACGACCAGATCTCCTATGCCTGGGATGAGACCACACAGACGGTGAAGGGAGATTTAACCGCTGTTGCCCAGGCCATCCAGACACAGATCGATAATGATGCGTCTGCAGGCGAACAGATCCTGGGTGAATTTGTCCGCAGCCTGCGGGGTATCCAAGTGGATGAAAAGATGAATTTTGACAACTTCCGGGATGTGTTTGCCTCGCAGAGCGACGAACTGGCGCAGATTGTTGATACGGCCGGCCGGAGGGCGATGTTCGGCGGTTCCGGGGATGATACGCTGATGGACAGCTCCGCCGGAAACGACAACCTCAACGGCGGGTATGGGAACGACATCCTGGACAGCGGTGCGGGGAACGACACGTATGTCTTGCGGTCAGGTTCTGGTCAGGACCAGATCAGCGCCTATGACAGCGCCGCAGCCAACATTGACACGATTCAGTTTGAAGATGTTGCTTCGACGGCCCTGCGGGCGATGAAGCGGGCGGGGAATGACCTGATCCTGGAATATGGGGAGTCTGATGCTGTAAAAGTTAAGAACTTTTATGAGGCATACATAGGAGGATGCTCGTTGGCGAGGCTTGCAGCGTAATGCAGCATATGGGCGTTTTTCAACAAACTGATAACTGGCTGGATGTGCCTGAGGTTATCGCAGGATCCTGCGCGATCTTCAAGTCTACGGCAATATCTATGACCTGCGTCAGGTGATGGTACAAGAAATCATAGGGGAATTAATGATGGCAACATGAAGAGCACAGTCATTTCTGGATTGTGCTAATTTTGATTCTGAAAACAATGATTTAAGGTTAAAAACACCTTTATTAGGAGATATAATATGAAAATAAAAATACTTATCTTGGTCCGACCCCCCAAATGTACAAAGGAGAATTATTGATATGATGGATTGTTATACGTCAGACAACAAGAATGAGGATAAGAACTGTGACAAAGACACGGGAAAAAAGGTGCGTATGAGCATCCGAAATCCATTGAGGGGAAAAATAGTCAAGGTGCTGTGGATGTTCCTCGGTTTAGGGATGATTTACTTAACGATTGTTTTTATAAGCGCTAGTAATTATAGCACAAATTATCTAAGAATGGAGCCAAAACCAGGATATTCCCGCCCGGAAGTGTCAAATGAATGCCGTCAAATCTTGGCTGAAGCTGACTTGCAGCCATATGGAGACAAACATCCTATAGAATTTCGCGAATATGGCAATGTATGGCTAGGGGATGGAGCAAAAACTCTAATGTATAAATCATCCGTTTTGAAGCATCCACAGTGTTTTGACGTATTGATAAAACGACTTGTATCTACTAAAATGCATTATATTTTAGTAATATACGATTGTGAAAACAAATCAGAAGTACTGATAATTAGAAACTACAATAAATAATCAAAGGAGGACTATTATGTCATCTAATTACGGATATGAGATATTTATTGACAGCAGTAGACTCGGGCATGCCTTTATTGCACTTTATGGTCCGAATGGTGAGAGACAGGTATGGGGTTACTATCCTAAAATCGGCACAAGTGGGGATGTTCTTGCAGCTTTTACGGGAGACTATCACTTACTTGTGGGCGGTAGCGGCAAACTAGTGAGAGACGATCAATGGGGCGAGCAAGAAAATGAATTACATCCAAAGGACTGGTCAACTGGCCGCATAGAAATAACAAAAGAACAATACAATTTAATGAACACTTATGTTGATACGATTTGCAATGTACCTGGAGATTATTTTCTCTTAGGCAATAACTGCACTCAATTTGTTGAGAACATGTTGATGGTGGCAGGTGAGAGAAGCCCCCTTGAAGATGCCATAGCGCCTGTGCAGCTAAAATGGCAATTGATTTTCGGTGAATGGCTCAATGAGAGTCTTCTGGCTATTATCGAGCAAGTTCGCAGCATTTTCCGCAATGGCGAGACGATTTGGAGCCCTATCATTCTGGACCTGGATGGCGACGGAGTGGAAACCATAGGGGTGAAAGACGGGGCCTATTTTGATCACGACGGGAACAGCTTTGCCGAGCAGACGGGCTGGGCATCTGCGGATGACGGACTGCTGGTTCTGGACCGCAATGCCGACGGTAAGATAGATACAGGCAAGGAACTCTTCGGCAACCAGACGCTGCTGTCCGGAGGCACGACGGCTGCGAACGGCTTCCAGGCCCTGGCGGAACTGGACTCTAATGCCGACGGGAAGATCGACGTGAACGATGCCGCCTATGCGAACCTGCGCGTCTGGCAGGATACGGACGGCGACGGTATTTCCTCCGCCGATGAACTTAAAACCTTATCCGACCTGAACATCGCCTCCATCAACACGGGCTTCACGTCATCGACTCTCGTGGATGCCAACGGGAACGAACACAAACAGATCGGCGCCTTCACCAACATAGACGGTACGACCGGTGCCACCGCGGACGTCTGGTTCAAGACCGACAAGATGTACACCATCGCCAACGAATGGCTCGATGTCCCTGCGGACATCGTCGCCCTTCCCGATCTTCAGGGCTACGGGAATGTCTATGATCTGCACCAGGCGATGGCACGGGATACGAGCGGTGGGCTGAAGACCCTGGTCGAATCCTTCAGCGCGGAGACGGATCCGGCGGTCCGCACCCAGCTCATGGATCAGATTATTTTCAAGTGGGCCGGATGCGATGGGGTCGACCCGGCGAGCAGGGCGGTTGCCGGAATTAGTTGGATAGATGCAAGGCAACTGGTTGCCCTGGAGACGATTCTGGGGGATGGTTTCGTGCATGTCCCCGATAATACGCCTAATCCGTATATCTGGGCCGCCGACGTGCTGATGGATGCCTACAGTATGTTGTCGTCCTTGATGTACGGGCAGCTCATGGCGCAGACCCATCTGAAAAGTTACTATGACCTGATTTCCTATGCCTGGGATGAGACCACGCAGACGGTGAAGGGAGATTTGACCGCCGTCGCCCAGGCCATCCAGACTCAGATTAACAATGACGCGTCCGCCGGTGAACAGATCCTGAGTGAATTCGTGCGCAGCCTGAGGGGCATCCAGGCGGAAGGGGCGATGAATTTTGAAGACTTCCGGGATATTTTTGCATCGCAAAGCGACGAGCTGGCGCAGATCGTCGATACGGCCGGCCGGAGGGCGATGTTCGGCGGTTCCGGTGATGATACGCTGAACGCCAATTGGGCGAACAGCGGCTATAACGCCAAATCGAGCCTGGACAATGCGATCTACGGTTATGGGGGCAACGACTCGCTGATCGGCGGTGACGGCGACGACCTGCTCATGGGCGGTTCCGGGAATGATACGCTGACGGATAGCTCCGCCGGAAACGACAAACTCTACGGGGAGGCGGGGAATGATGTCCTTAGTGGCGGTGACGGCGATGACCGGCTTTATGGCGGCGATGGCAACGACAACCTGAACGGCGGATATGGCAATGACGTTTTGGACGGAGGTGCGGGCTCAGATACCTTGGACGGCGGCCCGGGGAACGACACGTATGTCTTGCGGGTAGGTTCGGGCCAGGACCAGATCAGCGCATATGATAGCGCCGTTGTCAGCATCGATACCATTCAGTTTGAGGATGTGGCTTCGACGGCCCTGCGGGCGATGAAGCGGACAGGAATTGACCTGATCCTGGAGTACGGTGAGTCTGATTCTGTAACGATCAAGAACTTTTATAGTGATTACATG
>JBAYKV010000190.1:0-6729 GCA_041664405.1 Syntrophales bacterium | reverse complement strand
TTTATCCTTGACGTTTGCCGGGGATCAGGGTACGGAGACGCAATATGTCCAGAGCCGCCAACATCATAGCCCCCCCATATCCGCATGTCATCACCCAGATGGACTGCTGTGATTTTACGATTTACGATATGATTGCCCGTAACGCCGGTTTATATCCCGATAAAACGGCGATTGTTTATGACGACAGGCGGACCGACTTTAAAACCTACAAAAAGCTGTGTGACCAATACGCCGCCGGGCTGAGCGGGGAAGGGATGGCAGCGGGCGACCGGATTGCCGTCCTGGCGGGGAACTGCGATGATTTCCTGATCCTCTGCGGGGCGGCGGCGAAAATCGGCGCCATTGTCGTTCCCATAAACTGGCGGCTGGGGGCTGAAGAGGTTGAGTACATCCTGAAGGACAGCACCCCGAAGTTGCTTGTGAGCGGCAGCGAATATGGCGACCTGGCCCGCAGGGCCGCGGCGAACGTGGGCTCGGTTCAAAAGCACTATTCCTTCACAGCGGACGCAGGGGGGGACGATGGGATCCCTTTCCGGACCCTCTGCCGGGAAGAGGGATACGAGGATGAGGCCGCCGTTTCCGGCGATCCCGCCTATATGATCATCCATACGGCCGCCGTGGGCGGGAGGCCGAAAGGTTGTCTCCTCAGTCAGGGAAACATGATCGCCGTCGGTCTTCAGATTGCCGAGCTGCTGAAACTCAACAGGCGGGATTGCCACATCTGCATCCTCCCCCTGTTTCATATCGGCGGTCTGGCCATGACGATGGCGACGATGCATCAAGGTGGGAAAAACGTGATTGTGGACCGCTTCGATCCCCTCCTCGTTCTGAAGCTCATCGAAAAGGAGAGTGGCACGTTTTTTGTGGCTTTTCCCCCGATCCTCGCCTCGATTCTGGATGCCCAGGAAAAAGAGCCCGCCGCCTTTGACGCGGCGAGTTTGAGAATTGTCTGTGGCATGGACAGCCCGGAGACCCTGGAACGCTTTTCCAGGATAAACGGGCAGGCCGCCTTTTACAGCCTTTACGGCCAGACCGAGGCCATGCCGGTTTCGGGCTGCAATTATAAGGAGAAACCCGGCAGCATCGGGCCGCCGGCGATCCTGACGCGGGTCGCCCTGTTCGATGATCTCGACCAGGAAGTTGCCCCCGGGACGACCGGAGAAATCTGTGTCCGGTCGCCTGCCGTATTCCAAGGTTACTGGAACCGGTCGGAAGAGACGGCCTACACCTTTCGCAACGGTTGGCATCATACGGGCGATCTGGGCCGCTGCGATGAAGATGGTTATCTATGGTACGCCGGTAGAAAGCCGGAGAAGGAACTCATCAAGCCCGGCGGCGAAAATGTTTACCCGGCGGAAGTGGAGAGGGTCATTCTCAGCCACGGTGCTATTGAGGAAGTGAGCGTCATCGGTGTTCCCGATCCGGAGTGGGGGGAGGCCGTCAAGGCTGTCTGCGTCCTCAAGAAGGGAAGGGCGGTGAGCGCCGGGGAATTGATCGACTTCGTGGCCTCCAAAATCGCCCGCTATAAGAAGCCCAAGTACGTTCTTTTTGTCGAGAGCCTGCCGAAAACGGCAACCGGCGCCGTGAATCGGGAGGAGGTCAAAAAAGCGTATCCGGAAACAAGCTGATACGCCGGGGGAAAAACGTTGATTAAATAGATCCCTGCCAGAACTCATTCCTCCATCAGAACTGCAGATAACGATACCGTGATCCACATAATCGTTTTTCATTTGACAAATCAGGTAGATAAATATAGTCATGAAACGCTCTTCATACACATGATTGGAAGGTTGCTATTGTATGCCCCGTATTTTTGATAATATCGAGGACGAACTCCTTCCTGCCCTCCGGGAAACGATTGCCCTGTCCGACCGCGCCGATTTCTGCGTCGGTTATTTCAACCTGCGCGGATGGAAAGCTTTGGATGCCTACATCGACCACTGGTCCGGTGACGACGGGCATTGCTGCCGCCTCCTGGTCGGCATGCAGAAAATGCCGGAGGAAGAGATTCGCGCCCTTCTCGGACTGACGACGGAAGAAGGCTATATCGATCAGGCCACCGTCCTGCGTCTCAAGAAGGATCTGGTCGAGAGGTTCAAGGAACAACTGACCGTCGGTGCTCCCACGAACGAAGATGAGGCCGGTCTCCGGCGGCTGGCCGCCCAGATCAAAGCCAGGAAAGTTGTGATCAAGCTGTTTCTGCGCCACCCCCTTCATGCCAAGCTTTATCTCCTTTTCCGGCCCGATCCGATCAATCCTATCATCGGCTATTTAGGCAGCAGCAACCTGACACTCGCCGGGCTTTCCCGGCAGGGCGAACTGAACATCGACGTCCTCGACCACGACGCCGGCAAGAAGCTGGCCAAATGGTTCGAAGACCGCTGGAATGACCGCTGGTGCATCGACATCTCCGACGAGTTGGTAAAGGTCATTGGAGAGAGTTGGGCGCGGGAAGAACAGATCCCACCTTACCATATCTACATCAAGATCGCCTATCATTTGGCCCGCGAGGCACGTGCCGGCATCTCTGATTTTCATTTGCCCCCGGAATTGAAGAATAAACTCTTTGGCTTCCAGGAAGCGGCGGTGAAAATTGCCGCCCATCACCTTAACAAGCGTGGCGGCGTGCTGATCGGCGACGTCGTCGGGTTGGGAAAAACGCTCATGGCGACAGCCCTGGCGCGCCTCATCGAAGATGAGTACGATCTTGAAACCCTCATAATTTGCCCCAAGAACCTCCTGTCCATGTGGAACGACTACCGTGAACGCTTTCACTTGCGGGGCAAGGTGCTCTCCCTGAGTCGCGCCATCAGCGAATTGCCCGACATGCGACGCTATCGCCTCGTGGTCTTGGATGAAAGCCACAACCTCCGCAACCGGGAGGGAAAGCGCTACAGCGTCATCCGTGATTACATCCGCAAGAACGACAGCAAGTGCGTCCTTCTTTCCGCTACACCTTACAACAAGACCTATCTTGACCTGTCCAATCAACTGCGGCTATTTCTCCCGGACAGCCAGGAACTTCCCATCCGCCCGGAAAGACTCCTTGCCGACCTCGGCGAAACGGAGTTCATCCGCCGCCACCAATGCCTGCCCCGCTCCCTCGCTGCCTTCGAGAAAAGCGAATATGCAGACGACTGGCGTGAATTGATGCGCCTCTACCTCGTGCGGAGAACACGCAGCTTCATCATCGATAATTATGCCGAAACGAACCCCGCCACCGGCCGCAAGTTTCTCCCCCTTGAAGACGGACGGGTCTATTATTTTCCCACCCGCGTACCGAAGACGGCGACGTTTGCCATCGACGAGCATAGCGACAGGGATCAGTACGCACGTCTCTATGCGGATGATGTGGTCGATGCGGTGAACGCCTTGCATCTGCCGCGTTACGGATTAGGCAACTATGTCATCCCCACGCCCGATACGCCGCCGACCCGGGAAGAGGCCCGACTGCTTCAGAATCTCTCCCGTGCGGGGAAAAGACTAATGGGGTTTTGCCGCACCAATCTCTTCAAGCGCCTGGAGTCGAGCGGGCAGGCCTTCATCCAGTCCGTGGAACGGCATATCCTGCGCAATTGCATTTATCTCCACGCCATCGAAACAGGGAGTCCCCTGCCCATTGGAACGCAGGACGCGGGGCTCCTGGACGCCCGCCTCTGTGATGAGGATGCGGAAGACGCCGTAAATTTGTTCGATGATGAAAATGAACCGGCCTGCGAGCCGGGGGACGACGGTTCCTCCCCGCGGACGCATCATGATTTTCAACGCCGCGCCGTAGAGATCTACGGGCAATATGTATCACAAGGAAGGAACCGCTTCGATTGGTTGCGCCCGAACCTGTTTGACCATGCTTTGGAAAAAAACCTGCGTGCCGATGCCGAAGCCCTGATCGGAGTTCTTTCCCGGTGTGACGAGTGGAATCCCGCGCAGGATGCCAAACTGGAAAGGCTCCGCGGCCTATTGCTTGAAATGCATCCCCACGAAAAGGTCCTCATCTTCTCACAGTTTGCCGACACGGTCCGTTACCTCGAAAGGCAGCTTAAGGCCGACGGTATTGGTAGCCTTTCCGGCGTAACGGGTGATTCATCCGATCCGACTCATCTGGCCTGGCGCTTCAGTCCCGAAAGCAACGAAAAACGCGACCGGATCGGAACGAATGAAGAACTGCGAGTTCTCATCGCCACGGATGTCCTCTCTGAGGGACAAAACCTTCAAGACTGTGCCGTCGTGGTTAATTATGACCTTCCCTGGGCCATAATCCGCCTCGTCCAACGTGTCGGCCGGGTAGACCGCATTGGGCAGAAGGCAGAAAAGATTCTTTGTTACTCGTTCTTGCCCGCCGACGGGGTGGAGCGGATCATCCGCCTGCGCGCCCGGGTCAGGCAACGCCTGCAGGAAAACGCCGAGGTCGTCGGAACCGATGAGGCATTCTTCGAGGACGACCGCAACGACCAGGCCGTCCGCGATCTCTTCACTGAGCATGCCGGCATCCTTGATAGTGACGCTGACACGGAGGTTGATCTCGCCTCTTACGCTTACCAGATCTGGAAGAATGCCGTGGCCGCCGATCCCCGCCTCGAAAAAATCATTCCCGGTCTCCCGGCGGTCGTCTATTCCACAAAGCCTCACACACCGGCCACAGGCACCCCGGAAGGCGTGGTCGTTTATATGCGTACGGCCGAGGACAACGATGCTCTGGTCTGGGTCGATAGAGAAGGCCGCGTGGTGACGGAATCCCAGAAGGCGATCCTGGACGCTGCCAGATGTGCGCCGGCAACACCCGCATTGCCTCGCTTGGAAACCCACCATACCCTTGTCCGCCAGGGAGTGGAAGGCATTCTGAAGGAAGAGCGCAGCATCGGTGGGCAGCTTGGCCGCCCCTCCGGCGCCCGTTTCCGCACCTATGAACGTCTCAAGCGCTACGCCGGGGATGTGAAGGATACCCTCTTCGATCAGCAGGAGGTGCACCGCGCCCTTGAGGAAATCTACCGCCATCCTCTGCGGGACGCGGCAAAAGACTCATTGAACCGGCTCCTGCGCGCCCGTGTGGACGACGAAACCTTCGTTCAAAAGGTCCTGGCCCTCCGCGACGGCGACGTCCTCACGGTCAAGAGCAAGGAAGGGGACCTACGCGAGCCCCGTATTATCTGCTCCCTTGGGCTTTCCACGGGACAATCCCCCTCTCTTTCGATGGGAGATGACCATCCAACAGCTTCCCTCTTCCTTGAGGAGAGAGAACCAGGGTGAGAGTGAAACATGTCCCTTGATCTGACCAGAACGAGACAGCTCCTTTCCGCTTTCGATTTCTCCACCCTCTTTATCGAGGAACTCGGCTGGAATCATCACGATGCCCTTCTGGAAATCCCCGTTGACGGTCAGAACTTCAAGCTCACGGCCACGGCAGAGAAATGCGGTCTCGCCGTCTTTCTCTGCCGTGGGGAAAGCAGTGATACCATTCCCGCCTACCCGGTGCGCCGCCGGATCGAACGCCAGGTTGCCAAAAGCGCCCATGAACACTTGATCATCTTTATCGACGGCAAACGCACCACCCAGATGTGGCAATGGGTCCGGCGCGAGCCGGGCAAGCCCGCCGCCTGTCGGGAACACATCTACCATGCCGGGCAACCGGGCGACTCCTTGATCCAGAAACTTCGGGATCTGGCTGTCAGTTTGGAGGATGAGGAAAGCCTGACTTTATTCGATGTGGCCAGCCGCACCCGGAGGGCCTTTGACGTTGAACGGGTCACGAAGCGGTTCTACGAACGTTTCAAGGCCGAACACGCCGCCTTCCTGAAGTTTCTCGAAGGCATCCCCGATCAGGAGTTGGAGCGCTGGTACGTCTCGGTGATGCTCAACCGCCTGATGTTCGTTTACTTCATCCAGAAGAAAGGATTTCTGGACGGCGACGCCGATTACCTTAAAAACAGACTCGCCCGGTGTGTCAGAGAAATCGGCCGGGATTGCTTCTACCGGGATTTCCTCTGCCCGCTTTTCTTCGAGGGCTTTGCCAAACAGAAGGCAGAACGTTCGGAGAAGGCCCGTAAACTCCTCGGCGACGTGCCATATCTCAACGGCGGCATCTTCATGCCCCATCAGATTGAACAACTCTATGGGGAAGCCATAGCGATTTCTGATGAGGCCTTTGAAAAACTCTTCGCGTTCTTCGACGCGTACCATTGGCATCTCGACGAACGACCCCTCAAACGGGACGACGAGATCAACCCCGACGTCCTCGGCTACATCTT
This sequence comes from Syntrophales bacterium, assembly GCA_041664405.1. Classification (GTDB taxonomy): domain Bacteria; phylum Desulfobacterota; class Syntrophia; order Syntrophales; family UBA8958; genus UBA8958. The sequence goes on along the minus strand of JBAYKV010000190.1, from coordinate 484 downwards.
CGAGAAGTACATCAACCAAAAACAGATGGGGGCCTACTACACGAAGGAGGATATTACCGGCTATATCGGGAAGAACACGATCATTCCGTTCATCTTTGATGCCTCTCGGGAAAAATGCAAGGTCGCCTTCGAGGGCGAGCGGTCCATTTGGGGGCTCCTGTCGGAAGACCCGGACCGCTATATCTATCCGGCCATGCAGCATGGCACACCGCTTCCCCTTCCACCGGAGATTTCCGAAGGCGTAGACCCATTAAAACCCGGCCTTCCGGAGCGCCGCAAATCCTGGAACAAACCCGCGCCGCCAGCATATGCTCTCCCCACCGAAATCTGGCGAGAGGTCGTCGCCAGACGGAAACGCTATGAAGAGGTGCGGGTCAAACTGGCGGCGGGCGAAATCCTCTCCATAAACGACCTCATCACCTATAACCTCGACATCCGTCAATTTGCCCAGGACGTTATCGAAACCTGCGAAGGCCCGGAACTG
>JBAYKV010000189.1:0-6744 GCA_041664405.1 Syntrophales bacterium | reverse complement strand
CTGAGCGTCGATGAAGCCTCCCTGGAGAAGGTTGGCAAGGCGCCCTTTGAGAAAACACATCCCCACGTAAACTGGGAAAGGCAGTTTACTTACGCCCGTCAGATCGGCATGTAATTCCGTTTCCAAATCAAAGCGCTATCTTCGTTGTCATCGGCAATCGGCTCCTCGACGTATGAAGAATACGCCTGCGTTGGCTCTGCCTTGCCGCCTCGATTTCATCTTTGATTTGGAAACGGAATAATAATAAATCAGGAGCGGACGTATTTCCCATCAACAACTTCGATCAGACCTTTCCTCAGGAGCCAATCGACGTGCTTTGCCGTCAGGGCGCGCTCTCCGAATTCAAAGAAGGCAAGCGGTTCACGGGGTTTTCCGTAGATAAGCCAGGATTGAACGATTTCAGTTATGCTGCGAGGTGTGGCAAGGAAACTTAACAGTTTTTCTTCCCGCTGATAAATGACATTTTCATATTGCCGCCAAAGCCGCTCTTCATTATCGGTAAAAAAACCGGTGTCGTGGCCGGTGAACCATTTGTCCGCAGGCGTTGCCCTTAATCGTCCGAGGGAGTCGATTGTGTCCTCGATGCTGGAATAAAGATCACCGTACCATGGACCAAAGGATGTCATGTCGTAATCGCCGAGAAAGAGGATACCCTGCTCCCGGAAAAGAAAGGCCAGATGGCCAGGCGTATGTCCGGGGGCGCCAATGATTTCCACCGTTATATTTCCGAAGGGGATTACATCGCCGTCTTCAAGAAAGGAAGTAGGTTTACGGGGTCGGAAACGGAAAGTTTCCTTAATAAACTTCCGCCAGTGATCCCGGTGCGGGTCCTTGAGATTGTACCAGTCGAGAAGGATTCCGAGGTCACTGAGGGGCGGCGCATCCTTCCGGCAAATTCGGAGGGGAACATCTCCAAAGAGGTCGAGATAAGTGAAGTGATCCTCATGCCAGTGGCTCAGCCATACCTCTTGGATTCCCTCCTGATCCCGGATTTCTCTGAGACGATCCTCGTCCGAGGCAGGGTCGATGATGATTCCCGGTCCCTGAATATAGACGGAATTGCAGTAGGGATATCTGCCCCGTTTGACGCCGGGGATAAACCACACGGGTCCAAAATGCTTTTCGTCAGGTTGCATGGCGAAACTATATGGAAGGAAGGGACATGCTGTCAAGAATTAATGCGGCGATGGTATTTTCTTGACCTCCTCGGAAATTTCTCCTATAGTCCGTCCCTCGATTTACAATCTATTCACGGAGAGGTATAAGCTATGAAAATTATTCTATTAGGAGCCCCGGGAGCGGGTAAGGGAACCGTCGCAAAGCTACTGACTGATTATGACGGATCGGTACAGATATCAACAGGGGACATTCTGCGGGGCGCCGTAAAAGCAGGTACGGAACTGGGTAAGAAGGCAAAAGCGTATATGGATTCAGGAGACCTGGTCCCGGATCAACTGATCATGGAACTGATGAAAGAACGTTTGGCTGAGCCGGATTGCCGGCAGGGGTTCATTCTGGACGGATTTCCCCGCACCATTCCCCAAGCGGAAGCCCTTAAGGGACTTATGGACGAGCTGAAAATCAGGCTTGATTTTGTCGTCAGCCTGGAAGTTCCCCGCGACGTTATCCTTGATCGTTTGACCACCCGGAGAACCTGTTCCAATTCGGATTGTCAGGAGATCTATAACATCAAGAGCAACCCGCCCCTGCCCGACGGGACGTGCAAGAAATGCGGAAGCCCGACAATTCAGCGGGATGATGAAACGGAAGCGGCTATTCAATACCGTCTGGAAACCTACGCAAAAAAGACCTCCCCCCTTATTGAGTTTTATCAAAAAGAAGGGCTCCTGAAGCAATTTGCATCTCTCAACAGCAAGGATACCGTCGAGGCCGTCAAGAAGCAACTTCAGGCATGATTGATTACGAAAAGGAGCTCAACGATGAGCAGTGCCGGGTCGTCCTGGAAAAAGACGGACCGCTGCTGGTCATCGCCGGTGCAGGCAGCGGCAAGACCCGGACCCTGACCTACCGGGTTGCCCGGCTGATCGAATCCGGCAACCCACCCGAGCGTATTTTGCTGGCCACTTTTACCAACAAGGCCGCGCGGTCCATGATGTCCCGCGTTGCCGCCCTGATGGAGATGGACATAAGCCGCCTGTGGGGCGGCACCTTTCATCATCTGGGACATCGCGTGCTGCGTGCCCATGCGAAACGCCTCGGTTACGAGAACAATTTTCTCATTATTGACTCCGATGACGCCAAGCAAATGGTGAACCGCTGTATTGACGAAACAGTCAAAAACGATGGCCCCAAATTTCCCCGGGGGGACGTCCTGCGGGGGGTGATCAGCTTCTCTCGCAACACCGACGAAGCCCTTGCCGATGTCATAGAGGACAGATATCCCTATCTTACGCCCCACCTGGATGCCATTCTTGCTGTTGCCCAACTGTACGGCCTGGAAAAGAAGCGCCTCAACGTCATGGACTTTGATGATCTCCTGATCAACTGGCGGCGCCTCCTCGTCGAACATCCGGACCTGCAGAGCTCATATGCGGAGCGATTTCTTCATGTCCTCGTTGACGAGTATCAGGATACGAATGTTCTCCAGTCAGACATTACCGATCTTCTTGCCTCCCACCATCAAAACATCATGGTCGTCGGCGACGACGCCCAGAGCATCTATGCCTTCCGGGGGGCAAATTATGCCAATATCATGGATTTTCCCGAAAAATACAAGGAATGCAAGATATACAGACTGGAGGTGAATTATCGCAGCACCCCGGAAATCCTCAATATGGCCAATCTGAGCATCCTCAACAACGAACGGCAGTTCAAGAAATCTCTCCGGGCCATTCGTCCGAAGGGAGTCCTTCCGGCGCTAGTTCCGCTCAGGAATGTCCAGATGCAGGCAAATTTTGTGGTTCAGCGCATTATCGAGTTGATCAGGGAGGGCTATCCAATCCAGGAGATCGCCATACTCTATCGCGCCCATTTCCATTCCATGGACCTGCAGATGGAGATGACCAGACGGGGAATACCTTTCACGATACGGTCGGGAATCCGTTTTTTTGAGCAGGCCCATATCAAGGATGTAACCGCATACATGCGGATAACCGTCAATCCCCGCGACGAGATGGCCTGGAAAAGGGTCCTGTGTCTCCAGCACCGCGTGGGCAGGCAGACGGCTGACAAGCTCTGGCAATGGCTTGCCTCCCAGGAAGAACCACTTGTTGCCGCTGTCGGCGATGATTTTCTTCGCAAGGCGGCGCAATCGGCAAGGCCCGGGCTAGCAAAACTCCAGGAGCTTTTTAAGGAGTTGGTCGTGCTGGAAAACAGGGATATCGGGATGATAATCGAAACTATTCTGACCAAGGGATATGATAATTATCTGCAGGCCACCTTCACCGATGCTACACAGCGAACTGATGACCTTTATCAGCTAGCAGTATTTGCAGCCAAGTTCGCCTCTCTAGAAGATTTTTTACAGGAGATGGTCCTCCTTGCCAATATCGGCGAGGAAGGGGAGACAGACGACAAGGGGGGGGAGGGAAGGGTAATCCTGAGTACCATCCACCAGGCGAAAGGTTTGGAATGGTCTGTAGTTTTCATCCCCTGGTGCGCGGAAGGGATGATTCCCCTTGGCCGGGCGCTGGCAGATCCGGAAGGAGAGGAGGAGGAGCGACGGCTCTTTTACGTGGCCATCACCCGGGCCAAGGATCAATTGTACCTCTGTTATCCCACCGTCGATTACCGGCGTGGGGTAGGATATGTCCCGGTAAAACCATCACGCTTTATCCGAGAGCTGACACCCGCACTTTCCCATCTCCGCGAAAGGCCTTACGAACATTGGCAGATCGACGAAGAGTAAAAGATCTATAGCCAGCGATCTGTTTTCTGCTTTTCATCGTATTCCGCCCGCAGGGCGATCTGGGTTGCTTCGGCAATATCCTCGACCCTTTTAACCCAGTCCTCGAATTTGATGTCCACGCCGAAGATTCCTACCATTTCGTCACGGTCATCGACAATCGGGGCTGATACAGTGATACAAAGCGCTCCCGTCATCTTGGAAATATAGAAATTAGTGACGTGGATCTTGCCTGTCTGCAGAGGCTTGATAAACCAATCCCGGTCGGATTGATCTGTCCCCACGCCGTAGTTTTCATATTTTGCCCTATCCTGGATATTCGTAATATTTCGTGTCGTTTTGCGACCGTTCATGTCAACAACATAGGCAAACTGGATAGAGGGGTTTTCCTCAATGCAGTGAAACATGACAGGTTCTTGCGACTCCGGTATCATAGTTTTGATGGCGGGATGTTCGATCACCTGTTTCACGACCCCTACCGCAGCCTGAGCAGCCTGGTATTTAATCTTGTCAAGCTCGGACATGAAGAGTTCGGGGAGGTATTTTCGAACCCGTTTTTCAAGTTCCTCATTGGAAATGCTGGTTACCCGTCCGGATTCGTATTCCTCCATTATCCATTTGTGAATTTTAGAAATACCGGGATGGCGCTTATCAATGGCCACTTCCTCATCAAGATGGAAGTGGGTGTTGATCCAGAAGGCGATCCCGGACTTGCCTGATACGTCCGTTACCATAGGGATAATCGGTCTTTTCAAAATCTTCGTAGTGTCAAAGATATTGTAAATCTCTTCACACTTGATCAGGCCATCGAGGTGGACGCCGGCGCGGGTGACATTGAAATCGGCGCCGATAAAAGGATAATTGGCAGGAATCTTATGGCCGATTTCTTTTTCAAAATAACGGGCGATGTCGGTAATGACCGTCGTATCGATACCGTTGGTTGATCCTGTCAGCCCGATATATTCGATGATCAGGGCCTCAATGGGGGGATTGCCGGTCCGCTCTCCAAGTCCCAGTAAGGTTGAATTAGCGGCGGCGCAACCATAAAGCCAGGCTGTGGAGGCGTTGATCAAGGCCTTGTGAAAGTCATTATGGCCATGCCACTCCAGGAGGTGACCGGGAACGCCGGCGTCATCGATAAAGGCCCGGATTAACTTGTCGACGCTTCTGGGCAGGGAGGCGCCGGGATACGTTATTCCGTATCCCATGGTGTCACAGAGACGGATCTTGATATTAATCCCCGATTCCTCTCGGAGTTTCATAAGTTCAATGGCAAAGGGAATGCAGAATCCATAAATATCGGCGCGGGTGATGTCCTCAAAATGACAGCGGGGGATAATGCCTTCGTCAAGAATTGATCGAACGATATTCAAATAGTCTTCCATAGCTGTCCGGCGGCGTTTATTCATCTTTAGAAAGATATGATAATCTGACACGGAGGTGAGAATACCCGTCTCTTTCAAGCCCGCATCCTTAACCAGGTGAACATCTTCTTTGGCGGCCCTGATCCATCCGGTGACTTCCGGATATTTCAAACCGAGGGCCATGCATTTTTCAACGGCTTCCCGATCTTTTTTGCTGTACAAAAAGAACTCGGTTTGACGAATAACACCATTTTCACCGCCGAGACGATTCATGAGCACAAAAAGATCGAAAATCTGTTTTACTGTATAAGGCGGTCTTGCCTGCTGTCCGTCCCGGAAGGTTGTGTCGGTGATGAATATTTCATCAGCCGGTGAGATTGCCATCAACTTGTGATCGAAATCGATCCTGCTGACTTCATCATATGGAAATACATCCTTCTGGAGGTTAGGAGCTTCGACGTCTTTTAATTCATAGCGCCAAAACTCTGTATGCTCGTGATCGAGAACCTTTTTATTCTTATTCCACTTCGCCATGTTTCTGCTACTCCCTAAAATAAGAGAGGGCGCATGAGATCTTCTTGCGCCCTCTCTTATAAACTATTTCTGATACTTTATTTTATCGGGGGCTTGCTATCCTGGGGCGGTGTGTATGGTTTTTTCGCCCCTGCGAGCTTCCTTGCCTTTTTTATGTCCTTCATAGTGAAGCCATCACGGGGTATTATCAACTTCTGCCCGGGATAAATGCGGTTGGGATCCTTGATCTGCCCCTTGTTTGCTTTATAAATGATTGCCCAGAGGTAGGCGTCTCCATACACATCCTTGTATTTGGCGATCCACCAGAGGTTTTCGCCCTTTTTTACTACATACTCTGTAATGGCGCTCGCCGGAGCTGCCGCGTCGGTTTTAGCCTCGCTGCTTGTTGCCACCTTGACCTCGGAGGTAACTTCCTTATCCGAAGCCGTTCCCGGGGAGCCATTAACTGCCTTTTTTGCACAACCTATAAATGAAAAAATCATCATTAAAGAAAAAATAATACCGCATAATGCCATCCACTGATTCTTCCGATACATACCAACATCCTCCTTTTTAATATGAATTATTGAACTACGCTCCGCGTGCGTCATCTGTATAAACATGAATGTTGTTTGTCAATGAAAAAATGCATTATTGAACGATTTTCAAAGACAATTCCATAAGCTGCTCGATACTTACCCGCGAGGGGGCTTCTGACAGCAGGCATGTAGCCTTCTGTGTCTTTGGGAAGGCGATCACGTCCCGGATGGACTCCGCCCCGGTCATGAGCATGATGAGGCGGTCAAAACCGAAGGCTATTCCTCCATGAGGGGGGGTGCCGAACTCAAGGGCGTCGAGGAGGAAGCCAAACTTGATGCGGCTTTCCTCTTCATCAAGGCCGAGGGTCTCGAAGATCGCTGCCTGAACGTCTTTTCTGTGGATACGAATACTCCCTCCGCCGATCTCAGAGCCGTTCAGGACAAGATCGTAGGCCCGGGCCCG
>JBAYKV010000188.1:0-6794 GCA_041664405.1 Syntrophales bacterium | reverse complement strand
GGGAAAAGAAATAGTCGGGGTGCTCGACGATGAACTGGTCCATGGGGCTGCTGCGGGCAATAAGGAGGGCCAGGCTGTGACCCATCCGGCGTCCGGCCCGGCCCGCCTGCTGCCAGGTGCTGGCGATGGAACCGGGATAACCGCACAGGATGCAGGCCTCCAGATCGCCGATATCTATGCCCAATTCGAGGGCATTGGTGGTAACGACGCCCATGACCTTCCGTTTCCTGAGGCCCTCTTCAATCTCCCGGCGGAGGAGGGGCAGATAGCCGCCCCGATAGCCCGTTACCGACCGGGGATCAACGGGCTTGCCTCTGTTAAATTGATCCTTGAGATATTTCGTGAGGACCTCGACGTTCAGACGGCTCGTGGCAAAAACGATGGTCTGGATGTCGTTTTCGATAAGTTCCGCCGCGATCCTGCGGGCCGGAGTCAGGGCGGACTGGCGGATGCCCAGCTCCCGGTTGACGATCGGAGGATTATACAGAATGAAGGTCTTCGCCGCTGTGGGGGCGCCGCTGTCGTCGATGAGGGTCATGGGCCGCTCCAGGAGCGCCTCGGCGTGTTCCCGGGGATTGGCCACCGTAGCGGAACAACAGATGAAAACGGGGTCCTGTCCGTAAAAGCGGCAGATCCGGACGAGCCGGCGGAGGACATTGGTCAGATGGGACCCGAAGACGCCCCGGTAAACATGGAGCTCATCGATGACGACATATTTTAAATTGGCGAACAATTTCTGCCACTTCGTATGGTGGGGAAGGATGCCCGCATGGAGCATGTCGGGATTCGTGACGACCACATGGCCCTGCCGGCGGATGGCCTGGCGGGCATCGTCGGGGGTGTCGCCGTCGTAGGTATAGGTCTTGATGTCCGCCTTCAGCTCTCCGATAAGCCCATGGACCTCGTGCATCTGATCCTGGGCCAGGGCCTTGGTGGGGAAGAGATAGAGGGCCCGCGTCTCCGGCTCCTCAATAATCCGTTGCAATACCGGTAAGTTATAACAGAGAGTCTTGCCGCTGGCCGTGGGGGTCATCAGCACTACATCCCGGCCCGCCCGGACCAGCTCGACGGCCTGTCCCTGGTGGCTGTATAGCTGACCGATCCCCTGCCCCGCAAGCACCGCCGCCAGGCGGGGATGGAGCCAATCGGGAAAGGGGCTAAAGCGGCCTTCCCGGGGGGGGATCTTTTTCAGGGCCCGGACGTTTGCCAGAAAGCGCTTATCCTTCTCCAATCTCGCGAGCAATTCCCTCAGGGTCAGTTTCGCCATGGCTTGTTCTCCTCATCAATATTGTTTTATATTTATCATGGGGACAAAGGTGATGTCAAAATGGTTTCGTCCGAGGGCATGAAAATTGTCGTTTTCACAGGTTAAACTTTCTGATATGTTATTTCCCATGAATCCCCTGATCCGACTTATGGGAACCAGCAAGTTCCACTATCTCCTAGCTTCCCTGGCGTTAATGATTATCCTGTATCCCTTCATTGAGGGAAGGGGCTTCGCCGAAAATCTGTTTGCGGTTATCATCCTGGCCATCTTTTTATCCAGCCTCTATACACTCGACCACAGCCCCCGCCTGCGGCGGTTCGCCTATTTCAACGGCGGTCTGATGCTTGTCCTGGTGACGCTTTCCGGTTTCTTCAAAGACATCCCCCCGGCTTTTGGAATCGTGGGCGCCTTTGCCACCCTGTGTTTTTTTATCCTTATCGCCTTCGCGATTATCTTCGATATCTTTCACAGCCAGGAGGTGACTACCGATACGATTAGCGGGGCCGCCTGCCTTTATCTCCTGATCGGGATTATCTGGGGAGAGGCCTATAGCCTGCTGGAGCATCTTTGCCCCGGTTCTTTCTATTACTCCCTGCCCCAAAAGGTGGGCCACATGATCAGCTCCTCATTCTTCACCTATTTCAGCTTCGTAACTCTTACTACGATCGGTTACGGCGACATCAGTCCGGTAAGTGAAGGGGCGAAACTCCTCGTCATTGCCGAAGCCATCCTGGGACAGCTCTATATTGCCATCTTTCTGGCCAGGATAATAGCGACTTATCAGGGAAGGAAAAAACCCGGACTGCCCCCGCCGAAGGGGAAAATATGATCATCACGCCATATCTCCACCGTCCCGATTTTTTCTGCTCCCCCCATGGGCAGGAAGAAGGTTTGCCGGGAAGGAATATATTGACAAACCCTGCCGACATGGTTACGTTAGCCGCCCTTGTCGATGGCAGGCAACCACGACAAATATTAACCTTTAAAAGGAGATAAATATGCTGGAAGTTACACAGAAAGCGAATGAGGTGATCAAGGAATTCCTCCAAGGCAAGGACATTCAGTCCATCCGGATCATAATGACCGCTGGTTGAGGCGGACCCAGCCTGGGAATGGCTCTGGATGAGCCAAAGGAAACCGATGAAGTGATCAAGGACAGTGGCCTTACCTTCCTGATCGACAAGACTCTCTACGAGGAGGCCCAGCCGATTACGGTGGATTTCATGGACAGCGCCATGGGGTCCGGATTCAAGCTGTCCTCCAGCCTGGCCGCAGCCGGCGGCGGGTGCGGCGGCGGGTGCAGCAGTTGCTGAAAGCCGGGAAAGGCGATGGGACAAAGGGATCATAACGTGGACGACAAGTCTGTTTCCGAACGGATGGGTAAAGCCGCCGAAGGGCATCTCCGGAAAGGGGAATACCAGGCAGCCATCGATCTCTACGAGAAACTTATCGAACGTCATCCCGGGGATGATTCCTTTGTCCTGGCCCTGGCCTGGGCCTATCATGACGGCGGCTTCATGGACAAGGCCATCGACTATTTCGAAAAACTTCTCGAAAAAGAACTCCAGAGAAAAATATTCACCGGTTTTGCCTTCGATGAACTCGTGCGGATATTCAAGCGCGACGGCCACTACGACCGTCTGGTCGTGATCTGTGAGCGGGCCATGGTCTCCCAGCCTGGGGACTATGCCCTCATGGGCGATTTGGGGGAGGCTTATCTGAAGACCGGCGGGATCGAAAAAGCCGTCGCTGTATTCAGAAGGATGACCGACATGGAACCGGAAGACGCGATGGCCTATTGTCGTCTGGGGAATGCCCTGGCGGCCATGGAATCATTTGAAGAAGCCGAGGCTGCCTACGAGCGGGCTACGGCAATCGAGCCGACGATGGCCGGGGCGTACTACAGCCGCTTATCCGAGGTTTACCGGCAGGCGGGTCATTATGATCGGGCCATCCGGGCTTTAGACCGCTGTATCCGGGAAAACACCTCCGAACCGGTTTACCATCTCCTTTTCGGGGACATCATGGTCGAAAAGGGCGACATCGCCGCCGCCCTCATCGCCTACGAAAGGGCCGTCAAACTGAAGCCCGACTTCACAGGCGCCTACTACAACCGTCTCGGCAATACCCTGGTCCGCTTCTCCCACCATAAAAAAGCCGTGACCGCCTTTCAGAAGGCCATCACGTCAGAACCTGACAATCCCTTTTACATCCTCTACCTTGCCGGCGCCCATGCCGCTCTGGGAGAGGAAGATCTGGCCTGCCAGGCCATGGAAAAGTCGGAAGCGTTAAAAAAATAACCCATCATTATTGAGACGTTCGCAAAAAATCGGCAATTGCCATTTTTGTCATTCCGGACTTGATCCGGAATCCATCATTTTCAAGAAGTTCTGGACCCCGGCTTTCGCCGGGGTGACGGCGGTGGTGATTTTTTGCGTGATTGTCAAGATTGACGGCTTCACTAACGTCAGATCTTCCCCATCTTTTTCAGGGTCTCTTTAAAGACATGGTAGAAGGCGTTGTGGTCGGCCAGGCCCCGTTTGAAGATAGCGGCGAAATCGTCCACGTTCGTCAGGTTGATGACCAGATTGACGCTCTTATTGAAGGCGGTCATATTGTCTGAGCTGCGGAATCTCTCCGTAAGGAGGATGACGAAGGTCTGGCGCCGCGTGGCCATGGGCAGGGCCTCGAAGTAGGACAGCAGGTCATTGGCGTCAGGGTTGTCCGTATCGAAGCGTTCATTGAGAACGACGACGTCATAAACATGAAACCGATTCTTCTTCAGGGCGTCCCGGGCGTCGGCAGCCTCGGTGATCCGGTAACCGGATGATTTCATGGTCTCAACGATCTTTTCGCGGACCCCAGCGTCAGGTTCGCAGATCAGGGCCGTCTGGGTCCCTTCTTCGACAAAATCAAAAGGCATGTCCGAGGCGTTATACTCCCCGGCTGCTACATCGTTAACCAAAGTTTTTTGTTCTTCCATAGCGCTATATCTTCCCCCTTGTCATCACTGCCATTTCGATTTCGGCTTTCCGTATTCCTGATCGATGGACAACTTGCCCAGCTCTGTCGTCTTTTCACCCTTGGAGCTTTTCACTGAATCGACACCGCGGCCGACGACGCCCTTGTTCGAAGCATAGGCCCGGGCTGTTTCCTCGGTGATCAACTCCTTCTGATAAAGCTCCACGATATAGTCGTCGAAAGTAATCATCCCGAAGGCCTTGCTGGCGGTGATGATTTCGGAGTAAGTCTTCCCGTCCGATTCCCCGTGGAGGATCGTATCCTTAGTGCGCAAGTTGGAGCCCATGATCTCGAAGGCCGCCACCCGGCCACCGCCAACCTTGGGAAGGAGGCGCTGGCAGACGATCCAGCGGATCGTGTCGGCAAGGCGGATGCGGATCTGGGTTTCCTCCTCCGAGGAGAACATGCCGAGGATACGGTTGATCGTCTGACCCGCATCCACGGTATGGAGGGTGCTGACGACGAGATGTCCCGTTTCGGCAGCGGAAAGGCCTATTTCCACAGTTTCCCGGTCCCGCATTTCCCCTACGAGGATGACCTTGGGGGCCTGGCGCAGGGCTGCTCGGAGGCCATTAGCGAAGGTATCGAAATCATTCCCCATTTCCCGTTGGTTAAAGGTGGCCTTTTTATGGGGATGGGAAAACTCGACAGGATCTTCCAGGGTTACAATGTGAACGGATTTCGCTTCGTTGATCCGGTCGAGAACGGCGGCAAGGGAGGTGGATTTACCACTGCCGGTTGCACCGGTCACCAGGATAATCCCGTTTTTTTCCTCGGCCATCTTGTAAAAGGCCTCGGGAAGATTTAGATCCTCGCAGGTGGGAATCCGGGTCTCCAGCTTTCTCAGGACGACGGAATAATTGCCCCGCTGGGCAAAGATATTCACCCGGAAACGGGCCTTCCCGGGGAGCTCATAAGAAGAGTCGCAGGAGCCTTCGGCAATAAGCGTCTCCGTCAGTCTCCGATCCTGGTTGATCAGGTTCATGGCAAAGATTTCCGACTGGAACGGCGTCAGCTTCCGGAAGGGCGGATCGAGTTCCACTCCCATCAACTGACCCGAGGCCTCAACCTGAAATGGTTTGCCCATCGTGATGTTCAGATCCGAGACATTCCCCTGGGAATCCAGCATTTTTCCCAAAATAAAGTCGATTTCCTGTTTCCTCATGGCACCCTTTTACCCCCACATCTCAAGAATGTAATTGTTAAGACTCCTCCAGACTGCCCCTATGCATCCGTAAAGTCCGAGGGCGGATTCTTCAGGAGGGGACGGAAGCGGGTCTTGTCATTGGCCTTGGCATAGGCCTCATCGGGATCGATCCAGCCCTTGTTCACCAATTCGAAAATGGCATCGTCGAGGAGTTGCATGCCGTATTTCTTCCCCGTCTGGATCATAGAGGTAATCTGGAAGGTCTTGGCTTCCCGGATGAGGTTCCGGACGGCGGAAGTGGCGATGAGTATTTCCAGGGCGGCGCAACGGCCTTTCTTGTCAATCCGCTTGAAGAGAACCTGCGCTACGACGGCGCGGAGGCCATCCGCCAGGGTGGAGCGGATCTGCGACTGCTCACTGGCGGGGAAAACTTCGATTACGCGATCCACGGTCTTTGCTGCCGAGGTTGTATGGAGGGTGCCGAAAACAAGATGGCCCGTGGAGGCCGCTTCCACAGCCAGGCGGATGGTCTCGAGATCCCGCATTTCCCCGACGAGGATGATATCCGGGTCCTCGCGGAGGGCGCCGCGCAGGGCGGAGGAAAAGGTCTTGGTATGGACGCCGACCTCCCGGTGATTAACGATACACTGCTGGCTATGATGGACAAACTCGATTGGATCTTCAACGGTGATGATATGATCCTTCCGCATCCGGTTGGCCTGATCGATGATGGCTGCCAGGGTCGTGGATTTACCGCTTCCCGTCGGACCGGTTACCAGGACCAGACCCCGGGGCAGGGAGGCCAGTTTCGAAACAACGGCGGGCAGGCCAAGCTGTTCGGATGTGAGAATCGTACTGGGAATCTCTCTGAAGACGGCGGCGCAGCCCCATTTCTGCATGAAAAAATTGGCCCGGTAACGGGCAAGTCCAGGGATTTCATAGGCAAAGTCAACATCTCCCGTTTCTTCGAACTGCTTGATCTTGTAGTCCGGCGCAATCTCGTAGAGCATGGCCTTGAGGCTGTCGTTCTCCAGAAGGTCAAATTTAATCCGCTCGATCTCGCCCCGGACGCGAATCGCCGGTTGCTGTCCCGTCACGAGATGGAGGTCGGAAGCCCCCTGTTCGTTCATCAACTGAAAAAAGGCGTCGATTTTTGCCATAGCACTCCTCCCTCTTTATTTTGCGAGAGTATAGGAAAAGGGCGAAACCTTGTCAAGAATGAAAAAATTTATTCGCCAGCAATTACTTGACAGAGAAGATAGAAATCATATATGGAGGGCCTCAGATTAAGATGTGGCGGCGGTAATTCGCTATATAAAGGGCATAATAATGGGGATGTAGCTCAGCTGGGAGAGCGCG
>JBAYKV010000187.1:0-6814 GCA_041664405.1 Syntrophales bacterium | reverse complement strand
TATGGGGGCGGCGTTGATGGACTTTTTCGAGGGCAAGCAATCCTTCCAGATTGCCCTTGACCGGACGGACCCCGGCGGGCAGGAAGAAGATAAAATCATGGGGCCCGGCTTGCGCCTGCTCCCGCAGGGCGCAGGGCTCATCCCCCAGCCAGAAAAATGATTTGGGGACATAGATGATCCGACGTTCGCAGGGGGTGAAAAGATCTTCCATAAGACGGGCAAACGGCCGATTTTGAACCACAATGACCGCAACGCGGGTACAGATTGCCTGCAAGGCGTCGATCTTGCCCTCGACCCGGAGATCCTGATTGAGATCCGTACCGGCGGGAGTCGCCGCCACCGGGATGCCCTGAAGCTGCTCGGTCAGAGGTGGGGCCATCAAAAGCGCCCCGGACTGGAAAAGATGGTGCACATGAATGACATCGGGCCGGAAACGGGAGACGGCTCGCCCTATTTTCGAAAGTTCCCCATTCCGCGTTGTCAGGACCTCCACCTGGCAACCTTCCCTGATCAGGCCCTGGCACCAGCGCTCGGCGGTCATGGCATTCCCCGTAATCGTGGGCAGGGCGGTGGGGGTCAGAATAAGAACGCGGAGTTGCGACATCATGAGCGAGTCTCCGGATAGGGCGCCAGAAAAATACCCTTTTCTTCCAATACCTTAAGAAGTCTTTGATCGAGGAGAACGTCTAATTCCCCTTCCCGGTCCACTTTTGAGAAGGCGGAAAAAGGCCCTTGGCCGGGTTCTGCGGGGGCCCGCCCCGGGTGCACCATCAGCTCCGTAAGCCCGGTCGGGAGTGAGGCCAACAGATTTTCCAGATAAGACAACGAGAGCCTTCCCTTGGCATACAACCCACGGAAATGGTCCGTTGTCCTAACACCGGAACCACCTAGGAACGGCCGGGCTGTGGCCGCCAGAAGGATGAACATGTCAGCTTCCCGCTTCAGGAGTTGATATTCTTCCTCCCCAAGGACAGGAGGAACGGTTGCCGTCTCTTCAGGAATACGGAGCCAGGAGATACCATGCCTCTGCGCCGCCCGGACCGCGGCCTCGATCACCGCCGGAAAGACATGAACATGCTGGTGTCCATCCAAATGGCTGATTTTGATGCCTTTCGATTCCAAAAGCCCGATTTGGGCCTCGATCTCCCGGGCGACCTCCCGCTCCAATTCTTTATTTCCCTTTTGCATCAATAGTTTATGTGAGGGCGCCTTGCCTCGAAAACTGCCATTTTCATCAGGGAGGATAGAGAGTCCTTTGCAGGCAGGGTATCCTTCCGAAAGGTTCAAATGGAGGCCCACCGAGATGGCCCGGCCCTGCCAGGCGGGAAGGCGGGCAAGGGCATCGTCAAAGGCCGGTCCGTTGACCAGGACGCTGACACTGTTCACGACGCCGGCGTCGACCGCCTCGGCAATCCCTCGATTGCGGCAGATGTCAGCTCCTAAATCATCTGCATTAACAATAAGATACTTCATTTTGTCCAGGGGCGGGCAACCCGGAGGAAGAGGTTCCGAAAGACATACCCCCCTTCTTCCTGATCCGCGAAATCCGCCATCTTCTTCGTACGAAGGGAAAGCAAATGGT
The DNA here is from genome assembly GCA_041664405.1 of Syntrophales bacterium. GTDB lineage: Bacteria > Desulfobacterota > Syntrophia > Syntrophales > UBA8958 > UBA8958. The sequence continues at coordinate 5,232 of JBAYKV010000187.1, read as the reverse complement.
CCATGAGCCCCCCTTGCCTGGAATCGTACTCATCGGACGTAAATTCTCGAATTGTTTCGTGAATAAGACGCACATCGGCAAAATGCCTTGCCAGTTCCTCGCGGAGCCGCGCCGGATTGGCAAGGCTGATGGCCAGCAACCAGAGCCTTCCCCGCACCGGGCTCAGATAGGCAGAGGCGGCAGCAATAATGGAGAGCAGGTGGTCCGTACCATCCCAACCCCCATAGCGGGAACCACCGGGTGCTGGTCCCGGGGTTTGGGGAGGAGTGGCCACAATGACATCGAAGTGCTCTTCCTCCCCCACCGCCTCAAACCAGGAACCTTGCCGCAATTCAATGTGGCTTTCGATACCATTGACGCAGGAATTGTGCCGCGCCGCGGCCAGGGCAGACGGGTCAACATCCGTGGCAATTACCTGCCGGGCCCCGAGTTTTGCAGCAGCGATGGAAAGCAGGCCGGACCCACAGCCGAGATCGAGAACCGACTCGCCGGGCTGAACATCGAGAAGCCTGGCCAACTCAATACTCGACGGCGGCGGCATGTGGACCGCCTGGGGAATCAAAAGCTCTACTAAACCCGAGGGCAACTGAATCAGCATCGACCACTGCTCCTTTCGAACTAAAATGACCGTTATTTTGTGATGACATCAATAATTGGCAATCACCGTTTTATTTGTTCTGAAATCACTGCCATAACGGCGCTGAGCAACCTCAAGCATCCTCTTGACCAGATGGACATAGTCCAACCCCGCCCACCGGGCAGAGAGGGCAAGGGCCTCGCCGGTCTCCAGACTGGGGGTTGTATTGGCTTCAAGGAAATAGAACCTCCCCCCCGGAGAGAGTCGGACATCAAACCGGGCATAATCCCTCAGTCCCAGGGCCCGGAAGGCCTTGTGCGACAAAGATTCCAGTTCGTGTCGCTGGACGGAGGAGAGAATGATCCGATGGGCATCCTCCCTTGCCGCACCGTTTTCCTGAAGTTTGAATGCCGCCGTCAGGATTCGGTACTCATCGTCGTCAGAAAGCCACTCCAGGATGGGCAAAACCTCCAGCCCTTCGGGACCCTCAAGGACGGAAACGGCTAATTCCCGGCCGGGGATGAACGTCTCCACGAGGACAGGTTGGCAATAGCTCTCCAGCAGGACGCCGACAGCCATCCGCGCCTCTTCCCGGGTCTTCGCCAGGGTTACACCCCGGCTCATGTGCTCACAGGCTGGTTTCAGGATCAAAGGCGGTTGTAGCCAGGGGGGAAGCTCAGCGGTCGCCTCCGTAACGGCGGCGCCGGGCGGGGTGGGTACGCCGATGGCATTGAGACTTCTTTTGGCGGTGATCTTGTCGTCGGCAAGGAAACAGGCCTGGGCCGATGAGCCGACGACGCGGGCTCCCCACTTTTCCAACTCCCACCGGACGAAGGGCCGTAAGATCCCCCAGCCTAAAAAGGTGTCGGTGTGATCGATGACCAGATCGCAGGTCGCTGCCAGTTCCTCGCTCCGCAATAAAATCTCCTCCGAGTCAACGATGAGGGTCTCGTGGCCGAGGGCAGCAAGTCCCCCGGCGACCGCCTCGGCACACCCGCAGGGAGAACCGGCGGTATGGACAATACCAACGCGCATGGTGGATGAGACATTCACCTTAGAATGCACCTTTCACTCTTTCCTTACCCAGGAAATAATACTCGTGCTTTTCATCCTCGCCGTCAATATCCCTTTCCCGGTGCAGAAGTTCCAGACCGGCGGCGGCAAGCTGGGCCGCGAAGAAGTCCGCAGTAAAGGAGGTCATGGTGATGACGTTGCGGGCATAATCCCCTTCTTTGGGACGATACTTCTCCGCTCCATCGAAATAGCGGATTTGAATAAAAAGGAATCCCTCTTTTTTCAGCAGCTTTTCCATAACCTGAAGAACCCTGAGGGTATAGGCTTGGGAGGGAAAGTGCTTGAAAACACCTACGGAAACGATGAAATCAACCGTACCCGGGTCAATTAGCTCCAGAACGGCCTCGGGATGCTCCGAGGGGAAATGGAAAGCGTTGAAATTTCCCGCCTCCCCCCGCCCCTTGTCTGCCTCATGGGCCGCCAAATCAGCCATTCGTTTCCGGCATTCGTACAGAGTCGCCGCCGAGATGTCCACACCATGGACGGAAGCAAAATGCTCACAGAGCGGTCTGGCTATTGCCCCACCCCCGCAACCCCAGTCCAGGGCCGTTTTCGCTTTTAAACCCGCCCGCCAGTCCGGTCCCGACGCCTGCTCCAGGCGCTTCCCGGCCAGGTCAAAGAAAAAATCACCGTAGGCAAGCCATCTTTCCTTTTCCCAGCGGCCCTCTCCATACCAGTGGGACTGGTCCCTGATCCGTTCATCTTTATCGCTCATAGACCAGTAACGGCCGGCGTCACGGTCGAGGTCTGCTTCTGCATTTTGGCGCCACTTTTTCAGGGCCTTGAGGAACATCAGACTTACTCTCCGGCTTTTTTGGAATAGACCTTGACGATCCATCCGAACATCGATTATATCCCTATGGCATAAACAGGCTGTTACTGCAATCATGAACAGTGAAACTGTCAATCATATGAGGTATTACCGTGTTGAGAGATCCAGTTGAAAAAGTGCCCTGTGTAGGTTGCGGCTACTGCTGTATACGCAATACCTGCGCCTTTGGCGTGGCCCTCCATCCTCACGACCGGGACAAGAACTGCCCGGAACTGGAATGGAAGGGGGCAAGGTATGTCTGCAAGCTCATGGGAGCGCACCCCTTAGCCGATTTTTACCGTCAGGAACTTCAGTCCGGCGGTGGTTGCCGGTCTTTCAATAATCCGTGGCGGCAAAATGTCCGTCCCAGGACTGATGAAGAGGCCCAGACCATCGTCTCGGGAACCCCCTGGCCCGCACCGGACGATGATAACCGGGGAGGCTTGTAAGTATAGCCGGGGTTTTCCAATCCCGGGACACAGCAGGACGGCGGTTCTCGGTATTGAGCCAGATATTTTCGCAAGAACCTTCACTTTCTGCTGTTCACAATCCCTTCCCGCAGCGCTAATGCCGCCTCCCTGACCTCGGGAACGGTTGCCTCCGTCAAACATCGATCCAAAGCTATCAGAGCTTCCCCAACTTGCCCCATCCGCTCAAGAGTCCGCGCCCGCACAAGATAAGCCGTGGCATAATGAGGATTGATCTTAAGGGCCTTGCCAGCATAATCCAGGGCCTGCTCTACCTGACCAAGGTTGAGGCAGATCTCCGACAAATCTGCATAGAAATTTGGGGCAGGTGCAACCCGCCCCATGATTTCATGAGCCTCCAACAGGGCGTCGGAGTCTTTTCCTGCCTCCTTGAGCATCTGGAAGAGATTCATCCGGGCGCTCAGATAGTCTGGATTCAGCAATAAGGCGGTTCTAAACGCTTTTTCCGCAGCGGCATGCTGCCCCAGGCAGATATTGAGCTGTCCGAGACTATGATAGAGATCCGGATAATCGGGATGTTGCGCCACATAATCCTGAATATAGGAGAGAATAGGCTCGCACAGGGCACAGTCATCTTCGTTAAGGTTGGCAATAATCGCAACCATATCGCCAAGATCATCGCCGAAAAGGAGAATCTGCGGTCGGAATTTTCTTCTACTATTGAGATATTAGCCATATTGCTTATCCCCTGCGCCCTGATCTGTCCCTTTATTTCCCTTGACCTGATCACTCTCCTCTATGGACAGAACTTTACCGCCTCGGCTCCCGTCCTCAATGTTCTCGCCTGGGTAGGGGTGCTGATCTTCTATTCCCTGTTCTTCACCTCCCTCGCCGTCTCCACCGGCTTCGTCCATTTTGCCTACTGGGACACCGCCACCGGCGCAATCATCAGTATCGCCCTGAATTATATACTGATACCCCGCTATTCGGCCTTCGGGTCCGCCGTGACGGCCCTCGTTTGTGAAATCTTTCTTCTGTCCGTGACAGGTTATTTCGTGATCAAGTATTTCGGAAACGTCATCAGGTGGAACCGGTGGGCAAAAGTCGCCCTGGCAAACGCCATCTTGGGGGCTCTTCTCTACTCGTTAAGGGGATACTTCCCCCTGTACCTGAATATTTTTACGTCCCTGTGCCTTTACGCGGCCTGCGTATTTCTTCTCAAGGCCATTCCAAAAGAGGAAATAACTGCCTTTCTAATAAATATGAAGACAGCGGAAAGATTCAAGAGCAAATTGTAGAGCTTGCATCAAAATAGATGTATCGCGTCTAATCAGATATTACAGACTCAGCACGAAGCTCCTTTAGAATTCCCCGATGATAATACTTGAAATGCTTTTGAATATATAGCACTGTAAACTGGCAGTTTGGCCAATCACGGCTGTTTCGTATATTAAATTGTTGGGCAACAAATAGATACCAAATGAACCAGTCAGAAATTCCGAATGAATTTGAAGAATTAAAGCAACAAGTCCTTCGAGTTTTGCATCCTATCAAGGCTGCTGATGCAAATACAAAAGCAGACAAGCATTTTCTGTTCAATGCACAAAGAACCAACGCAGGTCGCTCTCTGCCGCCATACCAGCTCGTATATTTCTTACTCCACGATATGCTAAAATTCAGAGATCTTGGCCGGTTCGAAAAAGTCGCTTGGTCAATACCTATTGAATTTAACGAGAAAGCATTTCTGATTGAGCACAGAAAGTTTGGTGTTGGAGTTTTTGCTGGCAATTTGGATCAAGACGAAAATGATGCAAAACAAATTGTAAAACGGATTCAAAAGGCCACTAAAATAGCCACCCCATATTTCGAGTGGCTGGTAAATCGGGCAGTTTCCGAATCAAAACTGAACGTAAAAAATAAGTGCTTTGAACTTTATGACCGTTACAAATATTTTTTAAATTTGTACCTGGCGGAAATAAAACAAGCAGAAGAAAGGAAAAACGAAGTTCACAAAGAAACAATCAAAACTGAGTATGGCACTGCCTGCAGCTATCACATTCCTTTCTACGAACATAAAAAAAATGCGCAATGGCTAGCCATTGCAGCAATTGATTCTTTTTTCAGTTGGACTGAACATTTATTTGTTCACTTAGCGGTCGTCGCACACGGCGTGTGTGCAGGAGAAGAAGTAGCAAATCTTGCAGTTGCTGATTGGCAAGAAAAAGTAAACCACCACCGACCTTGTCGGTGGCTTTGTAAAGGACGACAACTCCTGACAATGTCATTCGCTGTCGTCCTTCCATAGCCTAAGCTGATCTTCTCGAATCTCTTCTTCTGCTTGC
>JBAYKV010000186.1:0-6837 GCA_041664405.1 Syntrophales bacterium | reverse complement strand
CTGAAAGTGGAGCTGACGGCGCCGGAGATTGCCCAGACTATAATCCTGACCCGGACCTCGGGACGCACCCCCCTGCCGGAAGAGCAGGATCTGGATAACCTGGCCCGGTCTCATGCCACCCTCTGCATCTATCTGTCGGGGCACAAAGTCGGAGAAGTAACGGCGGCACTGATTCCCCATTATGGCCCGGATTGTCCGGCGGCGGTGGTTTACCATGCCTCCTGGCCGGACGAAAAGATCGTCGCCGGGAGCCTTGGGGATATAACCGGAAAAGTTGAGCAGGAGGAGTTCGGCCAGACCTCCCTGATCCTCGTCGGCAGGGCTTTGGCCCGGGATATTCCCGCCTCAAAGCTCTATGACGCCGCCTTCAGCCACCAGTACCGGAAGGGAAAACCTCATGACTGACAATTGTCACAAAGGATGATGGAAATCTCCCCTAACCCCTCTTTTCCAAAGAGGGGGATTTTCCCCCTTTGACAAAGGGGGCGGCAAGGGGGATTTTGTGAGAGAACCAAGAAAGTAAAATATTTTGAGGTACATTTTCAGGTGAAAATCGCTTTTGTGACTCTGTCCGATCCCGGGGCTCTGATAATTCAGCAGTTGTTAGGAGAATTTTCTGAGGCCCGGGTATTTCTCCATGAAGGGGTGAACGTGGTCTTTGCGGGTGAGAGATTTGCCGGTATTGTAGCCCTGACGAAGGACATATTCAGTGATTTTGATCAGATCGTCTATATTGCCCCCTGCGGGGTAGTCGTCCGGTCCCTGGCGGGGAATCTCCGCAGTAAACTAACTGATCCGGCGGTGGTCGTTGTGGACAGCGGCGGGCGTTTTGTCATCAGCCTCCTGAGCGGACACGAGGGGGGGGCGAATGACCTCTGCGTCAAGGTCAGCAATATTCTGGGGGCGGAGCCGGTGATCACGACGGCGACGGAGGCCCTGAAGAGTGTCATCGTCGGAATCGGATGCCGACGGGGAACGGAAGAACAAACTATCAGCGCCGCCATCCGGGAAGTGCTGCTCATGGCGGGCATTGATCTTGAAGAGGTGCGTTTTCTGGCCTCGGCGGATATCAAGTCCGACGAGGAAGGATTGATCCAGGCGGCGGAAAGCCTGGGAGTTCCTTTGCGTTTCATTGCTTCCGAGGCGATCCGAGCGGCGGCGGGACAGGTGCAACAACATGCTTTTGTGGAGGAGAAGGTCGGATTGCCGGCGGTCGCCGAGCCGGCGGCCCTGCTGGGAGGAAGGAGGACGAAACTGATATGGCCAAGAACGATCTGCAACGGTGTCACGGTGGCCCTGGCAAGGGAAAGCTTTTCGTGGTCGGCATCGGACCGGGAGACCCCTTAGACCGTACACGCCGGGCCGAAGCGGCAATTATTGGGAGCGACGTGGTCGTCGGCTATCGACAATATCTCGATCTTATAGGGGATCTGACGGAGGGTAAGGAAATAGTGGCCTCCGGGATGACCCAGGAAGTGGAACGGTGCCGGGCGGCCCTGAGGCATGCGGCCGCGGGCAAGACTGTGGCCCTTGTCTCGTCGGGCGATCCCGGCGTCTACGGGATGGCCGGACTGGCCCTGGAGATGGCGGCAGGGGAGGATTTCCATGCAACCATCGAAGTGATCCCCGGAGTGCCGTCGGCCAACGCCGCCGCTGCCAGGCTGGGGGCCCCCCTGATGCTCGATTATGCGACGATCAGCCTCAGCGATCTGCTGGTTTCCTGGACGACGATCCGCGCCCGTCTGGAGGCGGTGGCGGCGGCGGATCTGGTCGTGGCCCTCTACAACCCCCGAAGCCGGAAGCGGATCAGGCAGCTTGAAGAAGCGGCGGCCATCTTCCTCGCCCACCGGCCGGGAGCTACGCCCGTAGGCATTGCTACCGCCGTTGGGAGAAGGGAGGAGCAGATCATCCTGTCGGATCTCGACCATTTCCTGAATGAACCCATCGGGATGCGGAGCATGGTGATCATCGGCAATTCGGCGTCCCGCACCGTCCGCGGCTGGTTCATAACCTCCCGGGGCTACCGGCTGTGATTCTCCTGCCGGTCTTCAAAATCAGAGACTGGTTCAGCAATTTCAGGGAGCAGCGAGTGTGATTCTTTTGCTGGGCGGGACATCGGAGACAGCGCCTCTTGCCGCCGGTATGGTCAAGGCCGGATTTGCCGTCCTCGTCTCAACGGCGACGGATATTCCTTTGGAACTGGATGATCATCCACAACTGCGGAGACGTTCAGGTCCTCTCGACGCTCCGGGACTGGAAGCGTTGATCCGGGACAATGCCATTCGCGTCCTGGTCGATGCAACCCATCCCTATGCGGTGGCCATCCGCGCCCTGGCGGCGACGACGGCTCGCTGTCTTTCCATCCCTTACCTCACCTTCGTCCGACCGGGGATCACCTCCGGAAACACCGACGAAGTTACCTTTGCCGCCGATCACGACGAGGCCGCCCGCCTGGCCTGCGCCGGCGGCAAGCCGGTTCTCCTCACCACGGGTTCCCGGAACCTGCGCCCCTACGCTGAGGAGGCAAAACGGACGGGGTCGCCGCTGATTGTCCGCGTTCTTCCCCATCCCGACTCCCTGGCGGCCTGCCGGGCGGCGGGTATCCCCCCAGAGATGGTTATCGCCGCCAAGGGTCCTTTTTCTGTTGAGGAAAACGTAAATACCATCCGAAAATTCGGGGTCGCCGTTCTGGTGACAAAGGACAGCGGCGTTGCCGGGGGTGTGCCCGCAAAGATCGCGGCGGCCAAGCTGGAGAAATGCCGGCTTATCGTGGTCGGACGCCCGTTGACCGGCGATGGTATGATGTTCCAAAGTATTGAAAAACTGATAAAATATCTTGAAATGAATAGGCAGATGAGGTAAGTTTTGAGCCGTCAGAATGGAATAAGGAGGGGAAATTCTTTTTCCAAGGAGACTATCATGCACACGTACCAATTGGATAAACCGGACAACCTGGTGGCGCTGTTAGAAGAGAGCGTGGCCAAGTATCCCGACAATCGCCTCTTCGGGACAAAAAACAAGCAGGGCGTCTACGAATGGGTGACCTACCGGGAAGTCGGCCGGCGGGTGGACAACCTGCGCGGCGGGCTGGCGAAACTGGGCATAAAAAAAGGCGACGCCGTAGGGCTTATCGCCAATAACCGCGTCGAATGGGCTGTCGCTGCCTTTGCCGCTTATGGCATCGGCGCCCGTTATGTGCCCATGTACGAGTCGGAACTCCTCTCTGTCTGGAAGTACATCATCAAAGACAGCGGATTAAAGATCCTGTTTGTCGCCAACCCCGGCATCTACGAAAAGGTTAAGGATTTCCCGACGGACATCCCGGCCCTGGAGAAGATTTTCATCATCGACGGCGACGGCGAGGACACGATGGCGGCGGTTGAGAAGTCAGGGGCGGCCCATCCGTTCCCCTCGACCCGACCCGCTCCCGACGACATTGCCGGGCTGATCTACACCTCGGGGACGACGGGCGAACCCAAAGGGGTCCTCCTTTCCCATGCCAATTTAACCAGCAATACCTTGGCAGGAATCAAGAAGTATCCGGAGCTGAATGAAAAAGGACGCAGTCTGGTCATCCTCCCCTGGGCCCATTCCTATGGGCAGACGGCGGAACTCCATGCCATCATCAAACTCGGCGCCTCCATGGGGATTGCCGAGAGTCCGGCGACCATTGCCAATGACCTGGCCTTGGTGAAACCGAACTGGCTCATCGCCGTGCCCCGGGTCTTCAACCGGATCTACGACGGCCTGCAAAAGAAAATGGAAGATACGGGCGGGCTGGCCAAGACCCTGTTTGACATGGGGGTGGCGGCGGCCAAGAAGAAACGGGAACTTGCCGCGGAAGGGAAGTCCTGCCTGCTGACCAACCTGAAATTCAAGATTGCCGACAAAGTAGTTTTCTCGAAAGTCCGGGAGAAAATGGGGGGACGGCTGCTGGGGGCCATGAGCGGCAGCGCCGCCATGAATCCCGATATCGCCCAGTTTTTCTTCGATATCGGCATTCCGATCTACGACTGCTACGGCATGACGGAGACCTCGCCCGCCAGCGCCATGAATGCCTCCTATGCCTACCGCCTGGGCAGCGTCGGCCAGGCCATCGACAAGGTCAAGATCGTTATCGATTCCTCCGTAGTCCAGGAGGGGGCCACAGACGGCGAGATTGTCGTCTATGGCCCCAATGTGATGAAGGGGTATCACAACAAGCCCGAACAGACCCGGGAAGTCATGACCGATGATGGCGGCATCCGTACGGGCGACCGGGGACGCCTCGATAAAGATGGATTTCTTTACATTACCGGCCGGATCAAGGAACAGTTCAAGCTGGAAAACGGGAAATTCGTCTTCCCCGCCTCCATGGAGGAGGACATCTGCCTCAATCCCTATGTCCAGAATGCCGTGGTCTATGGCGAAAACCGGGCTTTCACGATCTGTCTGGTCGTGCCTGATTTTGTTGCCGTCGAGGCCTATGCAGAAAAGAATCATCTTTCCAAGGACATGAATGTCCTCATGGAACGGGAAGAGATTGCCTTTATGATCAGCAACGGGATTACGGAGCAATTGAAGAAAAAGTACGGCGGCTATGAAATTCCCAAAAAATATGTCTTTCTGAAGGACAACTTTACATTGGAGAACGGCCTGCTGACACAGACGATGAAGCTCAAGCGCCGGGTGGTAATGGATAAATACAAGGAACAGATCGAGGCGCAGTACGCCCGGAAGTGAGGGAAGGGCGAGGTATTGAAATTATGGAGAATGTCCGTCTTTGAAAGCAGACCAAGGCCTCAAGGCCCTTCGGCAGAAAATCAATGAGCTGGAGAGGGAATCGGCGGACCGCCAGCAGGACGTGGAGTCTCTGCGGCATAGTGAAAGTCTCTTCAGAACCTTAGCTGAGAAATCCTTTGCCGGCATCTACGTTGTCCAGGACGGTCAATTCAAGTATGTCAATGCCAACGCCGCCTCTTATGCAGGTTATACCCTGGGCGAGCTCACGGGCAAGAAATCCGATAGCATCGTCCATCCCAATGACCGTAAGGATGTAAAGAAGAATGCCCGGTCCATGTTGCGCGGTGAAAGCGCCTCCCCCCATGAATTCCGGATCGTGACCAAGAGTGGAGATATCCGCTGGATTATAGAAACGGTAACTTCCATCCACTACGGAGGCAAACCGGCGATCCTGGGCAATTCCATGGATGTCACCGAACAGCGCCACATGCGTGAGGCCCTCCGGGAGTCGGAACAGCGCCTGTCCGACATCATCGAATTTCTTCCTGACGCCACTTTTGCCATCGACGGGAAGGGTACTGTAATCGCCTGGAACCGGGCCATGGAGGAAATGACCGGCGTCAAAACACTGGATATCATCGGCAAAGGAAATTACGAATATGCCATTACCTTCTACGGGAAGCGACGACCCATCTTGATTGATCTGGTCCTCAAGCCGGATGCTGAGATCGAGCGCGGTTATTATGTTCTGAAGAAAGAAAGGGATCTGTTAATCATCGAAACAGATGTCCCGCAGGTAAGGGGACAGACGGCCTTTCTCTGGGCCAAGGCCAGTCCCCTCTACGACAGTCGGGGAAACGTAGTGGGGGCCATCGAATCCATCCGGGACATCACGGATCGGAAACTTGCGGAGGAGGTGGTCAGAAAGCGGGGGAAAGATCTGGAGATCAAGACCCACGAGTTGGAAGAACTCAATGCGGCCTTGCGTGTCCTGCTCAAACACCGGGAAGAGGATCGAAATGAACTGGAAGAACGGATGCTGTTGAATATCAATAAACTCGTCCTCCCCTATCTCGAAAAGCTGAAAATGAGTCGTCTGGATGCCAGAGACATGGCTCATATTAAAATTCTCGAATCCAACCTGAAAGACCTGATCTCTCCTTTCGCCCGAAAACTGTCCACAAAGTTTATCAACCTGACCTCCCGGGAGATCCAGATCGCCAACTTAATCAAGGAAGGCCTGACCAGCAAGGAAATATCCGATATCATGAATGTTTCCACCAGCGCCGTCAATATTCACCGCTACCGTATTCGTAAAAAAATTGGGATTACCAACAATAAGCACAACCTCCAGGCCTATCTGTCCACTCTGACCTAAAAATTACATTTTATGTAATATATTGTCCAATTCTTTTAATATTGCGCAATTTTCAAAATATAATAGTATCCCCACACATCGGCTGTGATTCCGGTATGGCGTAACAGTTCACCAGGCAGGTAAACGTCCACTGAAGGAGCGGAGTTTGTCGCCGAACTCCTCCTTAACAGGGACCGGAACCAAAAAGTTCCGGTCCCTCTCTTTGATCTTAAAGCCTACAACGACGGCACGGCATTTGTGGGTGTTGTCATTTGGGGACCGGGTCGTACGCCGCCCGGTCCCCCTCCTTTATCTTCCGCTTTACCCCCTGCCTGATCCGAATACCGGACGGGGCAGCTTCATGATGACCTTAATGTACTTTCTGGAGTCGTCCGATATTTCTTTGCATCGTGACATGTGTTCAGCCAACCCCTGGACTAAGGGGCGATTGGTTTTCGTCAGCTTTGCAGGTTCTCATTATTTGCTGATTGGGCAATAAAAAAGCGGCTGGAGAATGGACTCTCCAGCCGCTTTTGCTTGTCGTTGTTTCGTGAATATTAGTAGTCGTAATCGTCCATGCCGCCGCCCATGCCGCCCATGCCGCCGCCCATACCGCCCATGCCGCCCATACCGCCGGGGGGAGGCATCAGCATCTGAGGAGACTTTTTCTTGGGGGCCTCGGCGACCATCGCCTCGGTAGTCAGCAGGAGGGACGAAACAGACGTCGCGTTCAGGAGGGCCAGCCGGGTCACTTTTGT
>JBAYKV010000185.1:0-6892 GCA_041664405.1 Syntrophales bacterium | reverse complement strand
GGGTGGCGGTTTGCGCCGGATTCCCATGGCGGAATCCCCCGGAATCGGGTGGCGGAATGAAACGGAATTGGGTGGCGCTTTCAAACGGAATCAGGTGGCGGCTTGCGCCGGAATACGCACCTAATTTCGGATACACCAGACAAATTAGTATTCGTCATTAAATTTTGGAAGTTCAAGACATATAATAGAAATTCTTTTTGGGTTAAAACTGAAGAGCAACAGACGGAAGCTTTTGGACAAGAAGAAATTATATCGCTTAAACCGCGTATATGATCGTCATGCCAATGTGATATTATTATTAACTTTACTGATTCTTCTGGGTTTATACCTATTGAACTAAAGTATTCAATAACTGCGGGTCTACTTGTTTTTGTGTCTAAGCAAGAATCAACAACAATCCATCGATTTTCCCCTAAGTGAACTGCCACACATTCACCATATCCGGGGCCAAAAAGTATAAGTTCAATCTGATCCGAATTTGGCGGACGTAGTTCTGTCATTCAACATTCAGTTGGCCTGCCCATTCAGCAGCATCGTGTCGGTTTTTCTCAATCTCTTTTGCTGTCCAGGCTGGTAAATTTCTGAACACAATGCGTGATAAACGGTCTTTTGTTCCACCTGGGCTACGACGATAAGAAACTACCCAACGAAAGATGGCACCCAGAGAAATTCTTGATCTATCAGTATCATCTAAATCATCGAGAGGAAAATCAGCTTCTTCTTCCTCCATTGTGCAATTCCTTGTTATATCTATGAGGCGTGCTGTAAATGTGTCTTTAGCAATTGATACAACATAGCCTTCCCATTCTTGCAATACCGAAAATGAATATCGTGTCTCCTGTGGATTTGGGATTTTATTTGGGAAAATGTCTATAATATTAGATTTAGGATAGGTCGTATCAACTATTTCATTTTCGTGTTTTTTGACCATTGATAAATTTTCCATAATATCTTCATAAAATTTACTTTTAAATACTTGATCTCCTGTAGTATTTCCAAATCTAGAAATAGAGGTCGTATTGTCATACAATGCTAAATTTTCAGCAGCTTGACCATTCATACTTTCTCCTTTAAATCCATTATCTGATCAATGATCCATTCTGATCGCCTTATTGAAACATCAAATTGCTTCCTTAGTATATCGATTATTGGAGTAGCTCCAGCTAAAGGATCCTCTTTATTAATCTCATAGTGGTCGTTGACTTCAATAAATATTCCTGCACCGTTTTTCACCAACTTAGATGGTGTAACCTTGGCTGTTATATATCCATCCTCGCGATCATCAAGATCAATTTGGCTCATACTAAGGGAAGTCAAGCCACCATGTTTTTCTTTTTCCTTCCCAGCGATATGACTTGCCCATTCTCCCCAAACCTCTTGCGGTGCTAGCTTCATTCCGATTTTGTTACGAGTTTCCTCATCGCCAACGCTAAAATGAACTCGACGATTAATGCCCATTTTTATAATGGGCGTATGAATAAGAGCTTCTTTAAAAGTTCTGACAACAATATCAAAAAGCCTAATAAAAGGAGGTTCGGTCGTTTCTGCAACAAATCGGTTTGGGTCTACTTGTATACGTAACCAATCACCGACTTTGAATATAGCAATGTTTCTGTGGACTATTTCCACTTCCGCACTTTCAATGTCAGATTTGCTCAATAGGTCATTGGCAACAAACCATGAGGGATGAAAAATGGCAGGATTTAGACTGCCCACAAGTACTATGCTTACGCTATTATTTTCCGGTTCTATACGCATAAACCATGATTTGATCGAAAACTAATTCGATAGAACTATTTTCACTCCATCTATAACCGATAAATCACTACCACATTACGAAGATACAAGAAACAAAAAATTTAGTCATTTGTGACAATAACTTCAATTTGAATGAATTTAGATCCACAATAAGTGCAGAATGCTCTTTTCCCATGAAAATAGATTTCGATATATTATCCCAAGGAGGATCGGACGGAAACCTAATTTCATTATTATTTGTGCCGACGTGTCGGCATATTGGTTTCAGCAGTTGTTAATTCGCCGCTCAACTCCAGAGTCATCGAAACAACCGGATAAAAAGATTTTCTTACCATGTGATTCCCATTTTTAATTAACATATGATTATTTATTAATAAATTTTGGAAGCACATTGAGATCTAAACTACCTTAAAATTCTCCTTGCGTCTAATTATTCCTGGTTTCTTGGTTCCAGTTTGGTTCCATGCCTATGGTTTGCAAAGGTAGATAATTATTAGTAAAATGGCGGAAGTGCATGGGAATCGAACCCACCTGGGACGGTTTTAGCGCCCCACACCAGATTTGAAGTCTGGGAGGCCCACCAGTGACCTTGGCACTTCCGCGCTGAAGAACAATACTTAATTATATTTACCGGCTCAATTATTCAGATGCCTTTAAGAGCCCTGATTTACTACACATAATCGGGATGGTCCGTCTGTTCCATGGATCTGTCCAGCAACTGAACAAATACCTCCTCGCCTTTCCGGAATGACGTCGTCTGTTCGGGCAGGACGATGAGTCCATTGGCCCGGACCATGGATTTCAGTATCCCTGATCCCTGTTCCCCTGTCGATCTTACATAATAACGCCCGGCTTCTGAGCGGACCTGACCGCGCATAAAATAGCGCATTCCCTCTCTTTTCTCAAGATCCCCTTCCAGGGTGGCCCGAATCATTTTCCGGTAAAGATTCTTATGTCCCATCATCTTAAGTATAGTCGGACGGACGAACTGCTCAAAGGAAATCATGGAAGAAACAGGATTCCCAGGCAGTCCAAAGACCGGAACGCCCTGAATGGACCCGAAGGCCAGGGGTTTGCCTGGACGCATCGCCACCTGCCAGAATTGCATGGCGTTGCCCACTTCTTTCATAATGTCCTTGACGAGGTCATAATCCCCGACGGAGACGCCGCCCGAGGAGATGATCAGGTCTGCCCTGGTAGCCGCCCGGAATTTCTCGATCAAGTTTTCCCGCCGGTCTTTCACGATTCCCAATTGCAGTACGGCGGCGCCGCTTTCAATAACCTGGGCGGCGGTGGCGTAACTGTTGCTGCTGATAATCTTCCAGGAAGAGGGCGGTTCGTCGATATCGACGAGCTCGTCGCCCGTGGCCAGGATTGCCACCACCGGCCGCTGATAGACAGAGACGAAGGAGCGCCCCAGGGCGGCCAGCATCCCCACTTCCGCCGGACGGATGACGGACCCGCTGAAAATAACCGTTTCGCCCTTCTGGACATCCTCGCCGGCAAGGCGAATGTCCAGTCCCTGCCTGGCTTCGACATGGATATGGACCTGATGGCCGTCTTTTTGGGTGTCTTCCATACGGACTACGGCGTCGGCCCCTTCCGGGAGGGGAGCGCCGGTCATGATCCGGGAGGCTTGACCTGCAGCAAGGGCCTTCTGGGGGACTGTTCCCGCCGGTATATCCTCAATGACGTTCAGAATTACCGGACTTGTACTTTTTGCTCCCCCCGTATCGCGGGCGCGGACGGCGTAACCGTCCATGGAGGAATTGTTTGTCGGCGGCAGGTGACGGGGGGCGACGATATCCTCGCCCAGAACCCGTCCCAGGGCCTCCAGGATGTTCACTTTCTCCACAGGCAGCGGGACAACGGCATTGAGAATGGTCTTCAAGGCTTCATCAACACGGATCATAACGGGGAAACTATATGAAAAGGGAGGTCTTGTCAACCATTACCCATGTTTGCCCTTGAAGAAAAGCCGTTTATATTATAGGAAGACCACCTTAGAATACAAAACAATAATCGGGGCTGTGCATATGGATAAAAAAGAGATCCAGGGTAAGATCCGCAAACTCCTCGAAGAAAGAAAGGCGATTCTCCTTGCCCATTACTATCAGCGTGATGAAGTGCAGGAAATTGCCGATTATCTTGGAGATTCCCTGGGCTTGAGCATGGAGGCGGCCAAGACGGATGCCGAGGTGATTGTCTTTGCCGGGGTTCATTTCATGGCGGAAAGCGCTTCCATCCTTTCTCCTGGGAAAACGGTTCTCCTGCCCCGGGCCGACGCCGGCTGTCCCCTCGCCGACATGATAGCGGTCGAGCAGCTCCTGGCGGCAAAGAGGCAATATCCAGACGCCACGGTGGTTACGTACATCAATTCCTCAGCGGAGATCAAAGCCCACAGCGATATCTGCTGCACCTCCGCCAACGCCCTGAAAGTGGTTCAATCGATTCCGGGGGAGGGACCGGTCCTGATGATTCCCGACGGCAATCTGGCCCGCTATGTCGCAACGCGGACAAAAAAGACGATCATCCCCTGGGAAGGATTTTGTCCCATTCATCATCACCTGACGGCAGCGCAAGTCAACCGTGTCAAGGCAATCCATCCCGACGCCGTTTTTGCCGCCCATCCTGAATGCACCCTCGCGGTCCTGGCCCTCGCCGATTTTGTTGGAAGTACCACCGCCATTCTCAATTATGCCGGGGAACCTCAGGTCCGTAAATTGATTGTCGGCACGGAAAGGGGTATCTTCTGCCAACTGCAAAGCCGCTACCCGGAAAAGGTCTTTATCACGGTCTCGGAAGAGATGTGCTGTGAAGACATGAAGCATACCACCCTCGCAGATATCCTGTCCTCCCTGACGGAGATGAAGCACATCGTCAAGGTTCCCGAAGCAGTAATGATTCCCGCCAAACGGGCCTTGGACCGGATGCTGGAGCTATCTTAATTTCCTGTGATGAAAAAGATTATACGTCAGGCGATAAAGAGTCCCGATCCGGCCTTGGCAGACCTGCTGAACCGGATCGGTCAAGGAGATAAGTCCATTCCTGTCCATGGTGTGGAAGGGGCGGCGAAGTCCTTTTTAATGGCCCTGCTGCACCGACAAACTCCCCGACCCCTTTTGATAATTACCCCTACGGAGAAGGAAGCGAAGCAATGCTGCCGCGATCTGTCCTTTTTTTCCGGGGCCGGGAAGGTTTTTCTCTATACCCCCTGGGAGGTCGTCTCGACGGACCTCTTTGCCTGGCAACGGGAGGTGGAATTGTCGCGAAGCGAGGTTCTCTGCCGCCTCCTGGCCGAAGAACCCGTTATAGCCGTTGTTCCCGTGAAGGCCCTCCTCCAGAAAATACCTCCTAAAAAGACGGTTGCCGCTTATATCCGCCCCGTCGCGATGGGAGATTTCATCGACAGGGACGAATGGATTCTCCACCTTCTCCAAGGCGGCTACCACCGCGTTTCCCTTGTGGAAGGGAAAGGGGAATTCGCCGTTCGCGGCCATGTCGTCGATCTCTTTCCCCCGACGGCAGCGCACCCCTTGCGCCTGGAGTTTATCGGAGACGAAATCGAATCCATCCGGCAATTCGACCCCGTATCCCAGCGATCAAAAATGGAGGTGGTCGAATTTCTGTTGACGCCGGCAAGGGAAATCATCATGACCGCGGAGCGTCAAAGCCTCGGGATCCAGCATATCAAGGCCCGGGCCAATGACCTGGGGCTGCCGCGCCTGATGAAGGACCGGCTGGTGGAGCGAATGGCCAACGGCCTGACCATGTCCATCAACCCCCTGCTCCTCCCTCTCTTCTACGATGACGCGGAGCATCCCGGTTTTCTTCTGAATTACTTTTCCCCTGAGGGATTGCTGATCTTTGACGATACCATGGCGATCGGACATTCCCGGGAGGGCCTCGAAAACGAGATTGACCGGCTCCTCATGAAGGCCCATCAGGAGGAAAGGTTTTATCTGGAAAGGGAGGCCCACTATTGGACCGGCGACGTTCTTACGGAGATTGCGGCGGGTTTCCAGAGCCTTCATTTCGATAACCTGGCCCTTGGTATTGACCCGGATGGCGTGGCCTTCCACATATCGAGCGATACGGGGGTCAAATCCGGGCTTCAGGTACAGGATGAGGCAGGGGAGATTCTTTTTCCCCTTGCCGAGCGGATCAGGGAATGGATTCGGGATGCTTATCGAGTGTTTTTTCTCTGTAGCGGTTCCGAGGGTCGGCAACGCATGGTTCAGCTCTGCGAAGCCTATCAGCTTCCCTATAATCTCCTGCCTGTCGATCAGCCCTTTTTAGAGAGTCTTCCCCCGTCAACTGGTCAGGGCGGTCTCGGCATCTGTGAAGGCAGGATTTCCGGCGGGCTTGTTTACGAGGCCCTGCGCCTCGTCCTGATTTCCGACGAAGAGATCTACGGGCAGAAGATTGCCATCCGGCGGGCGCGGCCTGCCCGGGAGGGCTACTTCCTTAAATCCTTCGGGGAACTCAGGGAAGGGAACTACGTCGTCCACAAGGAACACGGCATCGGTCTGTACCGCGGTCTCCAGAAGATTGCCGTGGAAAGTATCGAGAACGACTTTCTTCTCATTGAATACCTCGATCAGGACAAGCTTTATATTCCGGTGGATCGTCTGGATCAGATCCAGCGCTATTTAGGACCCGAAGGGGCGGCGCCAAGAATAGACAGGCTGGGCGGAACTTCCTGGGAAACGGTCAAGGAACGGGTGAAAAAATCCATCCGCGATGTGGCAGAGGAACTGATGGCCGTCTATGCCGCCCGGGAGGTCATGGACCGCCAATCCTTTTCGCCGCCGGACCGGCTTTACAATGAATTCTGCGCCGCCTTTGAATACGAGGAAACCCCGGACCAGGCCCGGGCGATTGAAGACATCCATCTTGACATGAGCCGGACCAAGCCCATGGATCGGCTCATTTGCGGCGACGCCGGCTTCGGGAAAACGGAAGTGGCCCTACGGGCCTCGTTCCGGGCCGTCATGGAGGCAAAGCAGGTCGTGATCCTCGTGCCGACGACCATCCTGGCGGAGCAGCACTACCAGACCTTTTCCCGGCGTTTCCGTGATTATCCCGTCCGGGTGGAGGTCCTCAACCGTTTCCGGACCAAGGCCGAGCAGGC
>JBAYKV010000184.1:0-7002 GCA_041664405.1 Syntrophales bacterium | reverse complement strand
GCGGTTTCCCTGGATCGGGATGCGATCTGTCCCGCCCCGGGCGATCTAGTTAGGACGAAAGGATGGCTCCGCCCCCGTCTGTGGGGGCAGGAGGTGGTCCTGCCCGTGATGCCGGCGGGGCCGGGACGGTGGGAAAGCATGGGAGAGAAACGCAAGAAGGACAAACCGTAAATTTAAGGAGGTGTGATCATGGCAGGAAAAATTTTTTACCGGGAACGCCGGAAAGTGGGAGAAAAGGATAAGAAACCCCGCTTCAAGCTCGTCGCCGTCGCCGATGTGGACCTGAAGTTTTACAGCGAACATCTGCGTAAGAAAGAGCTGGAAGAAATCGCCGCCACGGTGGGCGCGGAACTGGTCCTCCTGAAGGCCCCCAAGGATAAGGATGAAGAAATCGAAGTCAAAGGATAGGGAGACAAGTTCATGGCCCTGTTAAGAGAGCGGGACGGACGCAGACTGCATGTGAAGAGTAAACTGATGGGAGAGAGCCTGGTCGGAAAGACCTTTCTGGAGGGTCTCACCATCGCGCCGCAGCAGCGGCTGTTTCCCGACGTGAATGTCGTCAAGATCGGCGGGCAATCCATCTGTGATCGGGGGGTAAAGGCATTGCCCGCCCTCATCAAGGAAATCGCCGCCTGCAAAAAGAACCACAAGATGCTTCTGACGACGGGCGGCGGCACCCGGAGCCGCCATATTTACTCCATCGGCCTGGAGTTAGGCATGCCCACGGGGATCATCGCCAAGTTCGGAAGTTCCGTCTCCGAACAAAACGCCCTGCTGGTCTCCACCCTGTTATCCTCCTTTGGGGGCATCAAGATCGGTCACGACGAGGTGATCAAGCTCTCCACCTACTTTGCCCAGGGTTGCCTCCCCGTCATGCACGGCATGCCCCCCTACGATTATTTCGCCCTCCCCACCTCCAAATCGCGTCTTCCCGTCCACCGGACCGATGTGGGAACCCTGATCCTGGCCAATCTCATCGGCGCCAAGAGCTGCATCCTTGTCAAGGATGAACAGGGGCTCTATACGGACGATCCGAAGAAAAATGCCAAGGCGACCTTCATTCCCGAGATCAGCGTTGCGGACCTCCTGGCGAAGGACCTGGATGACCTGATCATCGAACGCCCCTGTCTGGAGATCCTTCAGAACAGTGAAGTCATCGACCGGATCCAGATCATCAACGGCCTCGAGGCGGGGAACCTCACCAAGGCCCTGCGGGGCGAACATGTCGGGACGATCATCTATTCTAACGCGCCAAAGAAAGGAGATTCATGATGAAAATTTTAATCGTGTTCTACTCAATGTATGGTCATGTTTATAAAATGGCTGAAGCCGTGAAAGAGGGAGCATGCCAGGTCAGCGGGGCGGATGTGTCTCTCTGTCGCGTACCGGAAACGCTCTCCGCCGATGTCCTGGGGAAAATGGGCGCCCTTGAGGCCCAGAAAAGTATGGCCCATATACCCATCTGCAAGGTGGAAGACCTGGCTACTGCAGATGCGATCATTTTCGGCGCCCCGACGCGCTTCGGTAACATGTGCGGGCAAATGCGCCAGTTCCTCGATGGGACGGGCGGACTATGGGCCAAAGGGGCGCTTGTCGGAAAAGTGGGGAGTGTCTTTACCAGCAGCGCCACCCAGCACGGCGGCCAGGAATCGACGATTCTCAGTTTCCATACGAACCTTCTCCATCACGGTATGATCATCGTCGGCCTGCCTTATGCGTTCGCAGGACAGATGCGCATTGATGAAGTGACCGGCGGCTCTCCCTATGGGGCTTCCACAATTGCCGGCGGACAGGGCGAGCGGATGCCCAGTGACAACGAGCTGAACGCCGCCCGATACCAGGGAAAGCATGTCTCGGAAATTACGGCTAAACTGATTCGTTAAGATATTTCATGACAAGTTCCCGTTATGGTAAGGGGGAAACTCGTTAAACGGCTTTTCAAGGAGGTGCCAGCCATGAACAACAGTAAATCGAGGCAAGGGATCAGCAGGAGGGATTTCATCAAAGGGACGGCTGTTGGTACGGGTGCATTGGCTGTAATAGGCATGAATGCAGCCTCGGCAACCGCCGATACGCAAATGCCTAAAAAATGGAACAAGGAGGCCGATATAGTCGTTGTTGGATATGGCGGCGCCGGGGCGGTGACAGCCATAACGGCTCGTGACAAAGGCTCAAAAGTCCTCATCCTGGAGAAACAGTCAGAAAAAGGACATACCTCGAATACGCAGATGTGCCTGGGTGTTTTTCTTTCCCCGTCCAGTGTTTCCGAGGCCATGGCTTACATGCAAGTGGCTTCACGCGTGAATGTGGATATGCCCGAATCGAAGGATATTGATGACGACGTAATCGAAGTATGGGCAAAATACATGGTTCAGAACAAAGAATGGCTAACCAATTTAGGGGCAAAAGATTTTGTAACGTTTGCTTCAAAAGGACGGGACCCGAAATGGCCGGGAAACAATGCCATCAAGGCCTATCAACTGAAAAGAGCGGACGGTTTTCCCGGCGTAGGTGTTGACTTTTTTAACTTTCTTGACGAGAAGGTCAAAAGCAGGAAGATCGACATTCTCTGGCAGTCTCCCGTAACCAGGCTGATAAAACATAAAAACGGGCATATTGCCGGGGTTATGGCTAATGTTAATGGCAAAGAAATTTCCATTAAGGCAGCGAAGGCCGTTGTTTTGACCTGTGGTGGATTTGAGTTTGACCAGGCGGCACTCAGAGCTTATTTCGCCGCCTATCCCCTGACATTCTACGGAAATCCCGACAATACAGGCGATGGTGTCCGCATGGCTCAGGAAGCCGGAGCGGGTCTATGGCACATGGCCGTTTTAGGTGGTGGATTGAAATTGAAGTTTCCTGACTTCCCGACCGCTTTTGGCGAGGCTTTGGGCATCGGCAGTTTTATTGTTATCGATAAGACGGGAAAGAGATTTAAGGCTGAAAGCCAGCTCGGTGGGTATTCAGGCTACTGGAATGCCCTGATATACGATACGGTCAATTATACATGGCCCCGTATCCCTGTCTACTGGATTTTCGACGAGAAACGCAGAACATCAGGTCCGTTAATTCGAACCAATCTTGGCGCCGCCGGTCCTTTGGGCATGTATCAATGGAGCAAAGATAACAGCAAGGAAATCGATAGGGGTTGGATTGTCAAAGCCGAGAACATAGGCGAACTGGCAGAGAAAATTCATGTCGATCCGTTGGCGCTAAAGAATGAGGTGTCGAAATTTAACACATTTGTCCAGAAGGGCAAGGATGACGATTTCGGGCGGCCCGTCAACACCATGCGTCCATTGGATACCTCTCCGTTCTATGCCGTGCCCCTGTGGCCGGGGTTGAACAATACGTTCGGAGGTCCCAGGCGGAACGCCAAGGCGCAGATTGTCGATGCTTTCGGGAAACCTATTCCCAGATTATACAGCGCGGGCGAACTCGGTTCCATTTACGTGCAGTATCCTCAAGGAGGAGCAAATATCGGCGAATGCATCGCCTTCGGGCGTATTGCCGGTGAGATGGCTTCAGCTCTAAAATCCTGGAAATAGGATCAACACAAAGCTGCCGGGGGGCTCAACCATGAAAATACGCCCCCCGGCAACAAATCTTCAGAGGATATCTCCTATGCAGACAATATTTAAATATAAGACCTTCTTTGCCCTCGTGCTGTTTATGGCAGTGAATGTTTCCTTTTATCTTGGAATGGCCGCAGGAGATGATAAAAATAATTATTTGGCAGACCGGCATCAGGTCAGAGGGATGAACTGTACTTCATGCCACAAAGAAAGTCTTCCGAAGGCGAGCGTACCTGCTACCGTGTGTACCGGCTGCCATGGTCCTTATGCAAAACTTGCCGAGCGAACCAAAAAGGCTGAACATAATCCCCATGCCTCCCATCAGGGAGATCTGGCCTGCGATGCCTGTCATCATGCCCATAAAACCTCGGTAGATCAGTGTTCATCGTGCCATACATTTGGATTAAAAGTGCCATAACGATATCTTGCATGGGACGATCTGTTGTAACCATCCATATCAAATTCCGAGGACATCCCAGTTATGAGGGTGTGGATAATTATCCTTCGAAAGCATTCCATGCGCAGCTCACCATGGGGGTAAGGCCTTTCCCCTGCATGATGACGTCCAGATGGGTGAGGCTGAGCGCCGAAACATCCAGTTCATGTTCGTTCAGGTCGCTCACCCGGTTGAGGGTGACGAGGTAGCGTTGGCACTTGTCGCAACTGAAGGCCGCTTCCTGGGCCCTGTCTTCCACAAAGAAGAAGTCCATACCTTCCTGGGCCTCAAAATCACAATAAGGACAGATCACCCGGCTGAAGAGCCAGTCATGACCGCACTGGGAACAGTGGAGCCAGCGGCGGGTTATCTTCTCCTCGATCAGGGCGATCGTGGGAAAGGCGCCGCAGATAGGGCAGTAACCCTTTTTCCATTCGGCGCCGCTGATCAGTGCTACAGCGTCGGGACGCCGCTTTTCCAGAACGATTCTCGTCACCTGATTAAGAAGGAGGGCGATACCCTGGGGGCTTGCCGGAAGGTCGGCGGACCAGCGTTTGATGATATCCTCGCCATGATCGGGAAAGGTTCGAAAATAATCATAGATGTCCAGCACGCCTTTGCGTCCGGCTTTTTCAAGGCGGTCCATGTCCTCCCGGAGACTGGGGAAACCTTCCTTTATGGCCGCCGTCATTGCGGATACCATCTCCTTCCAGGAATCATCGGGAGAGAAAAATTGCAGTTGCCGGACCAGGGAGACGCCGCCGGTAAACCGGATCGGGTCGAAGCCGGGTAAAGGAACCGATTTCAATTTTCCCTTCCCGAGGAAGCGAATTCTCGCGATCAGAACCGGGCGGAAGGCCCCGATGATTTCCCGGCTGTGGGGGTTCTTTTCGATCTCCCGGTCCATGATTTCATTGAGCGCCTCTATCCTCTGCTTCATCATCAAGTCTTCCTTTTTTTGCTTCCCCTCTATACGATGGAAAAGACTCGTGTCAAGCGATATATGACATATATGACATATGGGGGTTGACTTTCTCGCGGATATTTTGTATTGAGCCAAACGTAACATATGTTAAAGGAGGTATAAGTCATTGAAACGCAATCTTTTCACAGTTCTCCTTGTTTTTTTTCTTTTCATCTCTCCTGTTTCCGCCCAGGACAAACTTCATGTCGCCGTGGCGGCGAATTTCATTTCCACCTTTCAGGAATTGACCCAGTTGTTTGAAAAACAAACGGGGATACCCGTAGAGGCGACCTACGCCTCCACCGGTCAACTCTACACCCAGATTGTGAACGGCGCCCCCTACGACCTCTTTCTTTCCGCCGACCGGGAAAAACCGGACCTCCTCCATCAGGCAGGACGGGCGGACGTTCCTTTTATCTATGCCTCGGGACAGGCGGTCCTCTGGACGAACAGGAAGGATCTGTGTGTGGCTAAGAACTGGCGGGAGGTCATGGACATACCCGGTCTGAATAAAATCGCCGTTGCCAACCAGAAAACCGCCCCCTACGGCGCGGCGGCAATGGAGGCACTGAAGAAAACCGGTGTCCTGGAGAATGTTCAAGGGAAACTTGTTTACGCCCAGAATATTGCCCAGGCCTTTCAATATGCCGCTACGGGCAGCGTGGATGCGGGATTCTGCGCCTTGTCCGCCGCTTTATCGGCGGAAGGCCGGAAGGGATGTTTTTTCTCCATCGATGAGGCCCCGCCCATCGTCCAGGGCGCCTGCCTCCTGAAAAGGACGACTCATAATGAGGCAGCCGGAAAATTTGCCAAGTTTCTTGTCTCACCGGAAGCCGTGGCTATCAAGAAGAAATACGGATACAAGTAACAGATGGACTGGACAGCGCTTTTTCTTTCCCTGAAACTCGCCTTGGTCGCCACCACGATCCTGATGATCGTCACCGCGCCGCTTGCCTGCCTGATGGCTTACAGCCGCCTGCCGGGGAAGGCGTTCCTGGAGGCATTCATCAACCTGCCCCTGGCCATGCCGCCTACGGTCGTCGGGTTTTATCTGCTGATCATAATGGGTCCCGAAGGCTGGCTCGGGGGCCTGTGGACGAGGGCGACAGGATCGCCGCTCCTCTTCACCTTTACCGGGATTGTCATTGCCTCCATCATCTACAGCATCCCCTTTGCCCTGCAACCGATGCGGGCGGCCTTTGAAAAGATCGACCCCCGGCTGATCGAGAGCGCCCGGATTCTCGGCCTTTCCCCGCCGGCCATTTTCACCCGGGTGATCATACCTAACAGCCTGAACGGAATCGCCGCTTCCGCCATTCTCGTTTTTCTCCATACCCTGGGGGCCTTCGGCGTTATTCTCATGGTGGGGGGCAGTGTGCCGGGCCAGACCCGGGTGGCCTCCGTCGCTATTTACGAGGCAGTGGAGACCCTGCAATACGGCAGCGCCGCCATGATGTCCCTGGCCCTGCTGCCGATCTGCTACATCTTTCTCCTCGTCGTCCACCGCCTGACCAGGAGGAGCCCATCATGAATCTCCAGATCCATATCCGAAAGACCCTGCCCCACTTCGAGCTGTCCATCGACGTCAACTGCCCGGCGGAGATGATGACCGTTGTTATCGGTCCCTCCGGCGCCGGCAAGACCACCCTGATGCGCATCATCGCGGGGCTGGATAAACCTGGAGAGGGGTTCATACAATTCGGCGACGAGGTCTGGTTAGACACCAAGCGGCGGATTTTCCTGCCGCCGCAGAAACGCCGTCTCGGCTATGTCTTTCAGGATTATCCCCTCTTTCCCCACTTGAGCATCCACGACAATGCCGCCTTTGCCACCGGGGCCAGGAAGGATGTCGTTCATGAACTGCTGGAGCGTTTCGGCATCCGGCATTTGCAGGATCGCAAGCCCGATGCCGTCTCGGGCGGGGAGCGTCAGCGTTGCGCCATCTGCCAGGCCCTGGCCAGGGAACCACGGCTGCTCCTTCTCGATGAGCCTTTTTCCGCCCTCGATGTCTTCACCCGCCGGGATCT
>JBAYKV010000183.1:0-7052 GCA_041664405.1 Syntrophales bacterium | reverse complement strand
AGGAAAAACTATGAAAAAGGTCCTCGAAGGCAGCCACGCCGTGGCGGAAGCGGTTCGCCTGGCCAAGGTCCAGGTGATTTCCGCCTATCCCATCACTCCCCAGACCCATATTGTCGAGATCCTCTCGGATTACGTCACTACCGGCAAGATGGACGCCAAATACCTGCGGGTGGAAAGCGAACATTCCTGCATGGCAGCGTTGATCGGGGCCCAGAGTTCCGGAGTCAGGACCTTCACCGCCACCTCTTCCCAGGGGCTGGCCCTGATGCATGAACTCCTCCACTGGGCATCCGGGGCCCGCCTCCCCATTGTCATGGCCGAGGTCAACCGGGCCCTGGCGCCGGGATGGAACATCTGGAACGATCAGACCGACAGCCTCGCCCAGCGGGACACGGGCTGGATTCAACTCTATTGCGAAGACGGCCAGGAGGTCCTCGATACGACCATCCAAGCTTACCGATTGGCAGAAAAGGTCAATCTTCCCGCCATGGTCGTTCTGGACGCATTTTACCTCTCTCACACCTATGAACCCGTCGATGTCCCGGACCAGGGCGAAGTGGACCGCTTCCTTCCCCCTTATAAACCGGCCTTCATCCTTGATACGAAGCATCCCTATTCCCTGAGTCCCCTGGTAACGCCCAACGCCTACATGGAAATGCGCTATGACATCGCCATGGCCATGGATGACGCCCTGGAACAGTTTGACCGGGTGGAAGAGGAGTTCGCAAAGATCTTTGACCGCCGCTACGGCGCCGTCGAAGCTATTGATTGCGATGAGGCGGACATCGTCTTTGTGACCTCCGGCACCGTCACCAGCACCGGCCGCCTGCTTCTGGAGGAACTCCGGCCCCGGGGAGAAAAAGTCGGGGTTCTCAAGATTAAGTTATTCAGGCCCTTCCCGGTAGAAGCCGTGCGCCGGGCCCTCGGGAAAGCAAAGAAGGTCGTTGTCGTGGACCGCAACTTTTCCTTCGGGGCCAGCGGGATCTTCGCCCAGGAGGTCCGGGCGGCCATTTGCAATGTTCCGGGCCATCCTCCTATCTTCGGGTATATTGCCGGACTCGGCGGGCGGGACATTACGGTCCAACTATTGGAAGAAATCTATTTTGACGTAAAAGGAAGCGACGCCCCCAGGAAGGAAAGTATCTGGGTGGGGCTTCAGGAGGTGAATCGTGCAACTTGATGCCCTTGATAAGGAATTGATGTGTTCCGGACATGTGGGCTGCCCGGGCTGCGGCGCCACGATTGCCATGCGCTTTGTGCTGAAGGCCTTAGGTGAAAAGACCGTTATGGTTCTGCCGGCCTGTTGCTGGTCCGTTATCGCCGGCCCCTTCCCCCAGTCCAGCCTGAAAATCCCCGTGATCCACACCGCCTTCGAAACGGGAGGGGCCACGGCCAGCGGCGTCCGGGCGGCCCTCGACATGAAGGGAGACACGGAAACGACGGTTATTACCTGGGCCGGGGATGGCGGCACCTTTGACATCGGCTTTCAGGCACTGAGCGGCGCCGTGGAGAGAAACGAGGATTTCATTTACGCCTGCTATGACAATGAAGCCTACATGAACACGGGCATCCAGCGGAGTTCCTCCACCCCTTACGGGGCCTGGACAACGACCACGACGGGGGCGGACTGGAAAAAGCTCCGAAAAAAGAACATTGTCGAAGCCCTGGTCGCCCATCGTATCCCTTACGCGGCGACTGCCAATATCGCCTTCCCGGAAGACCTGATTCGCAAGGTGAAAAAGGCCAAGGCCATCAAGGGGTCAAAGTTCCTCCATATCTACGCAAGCTGTCCGACAGGATGGCGGATACCTTCGGAAATGTCGATCAAGATCGCCCGCATGGCCGTACAGACAAACATCTTTCCCCTTTACGAGGTGGAAAACGGCGTCAACTATACGATCAATTACAAGCCCAGGGAATACCTCGTCCGGGAGTACTTCAAGCTCCAGGGCCGTTTCCGGCACTTGAAAGACACCGATCTCGACCAGATACAGGAAATGGTCAATGAAGACTGGGCGCTGCTGCTGCGCAAGGCGGGGGAACACCCTTAAACCATAAACCTGTCCCGACTCGGGGTTATTATGTCGTCTTCAGAGTCTTGTACACCCGGTCATGAAGGGGTGTTTTGATGCCCAACTCCTGGCCGGTCCTGACGATGTAACCGGTAAAGATATCGATTTCCGTCTCCCTGCCCTTTTCATAGTCCAGTTGCATGGATGTCTTCGTTTCGTAAGGAAACTGCTTGACCTTGTCAAGGCTCACCTGGGCAATATCGCCTGGGAGATCGATCCCCTTGGCCCGGGCAATCTGTTCGACCTCCGCAATCAGGCCGGCCAGTAAATCTCTTCCCTCGGGATCATCCATCACCTCCCCAAAGGGTTTCTGCAGCAGGGAAGTCACGCCGGCAGCGGGGCAGATGAAGATAAATTTCGTCCACAAGGCGGTCTGGGAAGACGACGTCAGCTCCGAGGTAATGCCCGCCTCTTGGAACAGAGTATCGATAGGTCGGAATCGCTCGACCGATCCGCCGTCAGGACCAAAAATCAGGCGACTGGCGGGGCTGACCTGCCTAACAACACCGGGGGACTCAATAAAAGCGGAGACATAGACCGTCCCATAAAGGAAAATCCCCCGGTTCAGAACCCCCTGGAGACGCTCGGTGATATCAACCCCGTTGAGAAGAGGAATAATCACCGTAGCATCCTTGACGTTACCGGCAATCATACGGGCCGCCTGTTCCAGCCCATAACTCTTGACGGCAAACAACACGAGATCGAAAATCCCCGCTTCAGCAGGGTTATCCGTCGCCAGGGAGGGACGTACCAGAGATTCACCGGCCGTCGTGATCAGGGTCATTCCTTTTTCCCTAATCGCCTTTAAATGCTCACCCCTGGCGATAAAAACAACTTCATGGTCTGGTCCGGACCCATATCTGGATGCCAACTTCCCGCCAAAAGCCCCACCGACGCCGCCAATACCAATCACTGCTATCCTCATAGGTCCTGCCTCCTTACTAATGTAGTTCTCGCCCATTCTATCGGACAAAGTCCGATCCCTCTTACTTCCTTTTTCTTAAGCCTCAACCCGCTAAAATCCCTCTTCATATTCAGACTGTTCCCGATTGAAGAAGAACAGTTTTTTCTTTATACTACCATCGAACGTGGGGAATTAAAAGACAAAAGGGGAGAGGATGCAATATTGAACGATCTTAAAAGAGACAAGAAATTCCTTACCAAAGCCGAATATGCCAGATACCTGGAGGCCATGAAACAACATGCCGTCGATACCCGGGAGGAAGGCGTCTAAGCTCAGACCGAAGAAACAAACCGTTGAGCACGCCCTTTGACAAGTGCCGATTACTGTAACTGCATTATAAATAATCTGTCGCCAACAGAAAAAAGGCCTCTTCCGGATCCCTTTCCGGAGGGGGCCTTTTTATTGAAGGAAGTTGACAGCTTCGGGAAACCATGCTAATCCGTCGAACCTCAACAGGAAAACCTCTTGCCCCCGTAGCTCAGTTGGATAGAGCACCGGATTCCTAATCCGGGTGTCGTGCGTTCAAATCGCACCGGGGGTACCAATTCAATCAAGTGGTTACGGGTTTACTCGTAGCCACTTCTCTCCTTGATCGAGTTAGAAACAGTCGAAGATATGATTTGCTTTTTGTCAGAAAAACTGGTTAGTATTTCTGACAAAAACATATGGGTATATGCCATGCAAAGCATTGATTCTAAAATACTTAGTAGAGTATATGGGTCCGATAGGGGGTCGGTCTTTACCCCAGGTCATTTTCTGAATATTGGCAACCGCACCGCTGTTGATAAGGCCTTGTCTCGTCTGGTTCTCAAAGGCACTATCCGACGTCTGGCCCGCGGATTGTACGATTATCCAAAAACTCATCCGGTCATGGGCGTCTTGTCTCCGAACCCCGATACGATTGCCAAGGCTCTGGCCGGCAAACACGGCATCCGTCTTCAGCCCTCTGGGGCATATGCAGCCAATCTGCTGGGGCTTTCCACACAGGTGCCTGCAAAGATCGTCTATCTCACTGACGATCCATCGCGCACGGTGCGCGTGGGCAATCAAGAGATCCGTCTTCAGCGGACAACACCCCGGAACATGGGACCGGCCGGCAGGGTCAGCGGTTTGGTGATCCAGGCGCTCCGTCATTTAGGCCAGAAACACGTCGACGATATTATTATCCAGGCGCTGCAAAGGAAATTGAGCACACATGACAAAAAACAATTGATCAGGGATATAGCATTTGCACCGGCATGGGTGGGTGTGCATTTAAGAAAAATTGCCCAAGGAGATAGCTGAACAATGAATGAGTTTATACGGCTATCCGGCGAAGAGAGGCATCTATATATCATACAAACCGCCGAGCGGATGGGATTGAGTCCGCAAATTATTGAAAAAGATTTCTGGGTCTGCTGGATGTTGAACGAGTTGTTTGCCCTGCCGAATATGGGCACTACCTTGATTTTCAAAGGGGGGACCTCGCTGTCTAAAGCATATAGATTGATTGAACGGTTTTCCGAAGATGTTGATGTGTCCATTGACCGATCCAGCCTCGGGTTTGGCGACGAGTCTGATCCTGAAGCCGATATCAGCAACAAGGAAAGAAAGCGTCGAATTGAAAGGCTTAAGGAAGCCTGCCAGTGTAAGATCACCGATGAATTGAAGCCATCGTTGATCAAAATCATTGAAACCGGATTGGGTAATAAACAACATTGGTTACTGACCGTCGATGAGGACGATCCTGACCGCCAGACTCTACTTTTTGAATATCCTTCAGGCTTAGCAGCCACTTCCAGTGCCTATATAAGACCTGCTGTGAAAATTGAAATGGGAGCGCGTTCCGATCACTGGCCGAGCAATCGAGTCCTGATTAAATCCTATATGGCGGAAATGTTTCCTTCGGCATTTCAGACCCCGGAATTTGTTGTCAAAGTACTTGCTGCAGAGCGAACATTTTGGGAGAAGGCCACGTTGCTTCATGCTGAATACCATCGCCCCCCTGATAAAGAGATCCCCTCCCGACTTTCCCGCCATTACTATGATATGTCAATGCTAATTTTGTCCGGTGTTGCTGAAAGGGAAGCAAGCAGTTCGGCGTTGCTACAGCGCGTGGTGGCGCATAAAAAGGTGTTTTTCCAAAGCGGGTGGGCGCATTACGATGATGCAAAGCAGGGAAGCCTAAGACTAATGCCGCATCAGAAGCGAACCAAGGCTCTGGAAGAAGATTATGACAGGATGCGGGAAATGTTCTTTAGCGAACGTCCCGCCTTCGCTGACGTATTAAGGATTTTGTCTGACTGGGAGAATCATTTCAACCAAGGGGCATGATATCCCATGTAACCGATATTCAGGTCCCCCTCTAGGCGCTTCGCGATTTCCTTGCCGATGGGACGCTTGCCGTTTTCCATCTCGTTGATACGGCACTGGGGGATACCGGTCAGTAAAGGCGTCAACATCAGACACCCAGTCGTTTGAACATTTCATCAGCGTCTTTACATTCTGTAAGGCCCTTTCCTTCTTCGCTGTCGCGGAAGACGGCAATGGTCTCCTCATTGGGAATCTCGACAGGGAAAGGGAGTCCTCGGCGCAACTTCACTTGACGAAAAAATATATTGATCGCCTCAGTGGTTGAAATCCCCAGGCTTTTAAGGATTCCCTCAACCTCCTCTTTTAGCTCCCGCTCAGTACGGGCATTGATCATTGCTGTTCGTGCCATATTGTTACCCTCAATTCATTTTTCACCATTGCATGACATATGCTTTACATTATCAAGCATCTATTTCGCGAACGCTTCTCCCCTCCATATGACTGATCCGCTCATGCCTATTGAATGAATCCCTTCTCCTTCATGATCTCAGGACGTAGATACTTCGCCATCGCTGTCTTCATCAAGCGAAAGCCCAATTTCGCATAAAATTCCTCCCGGCCAAGGTTGGCATAGAGTATTATATTGCAGTTTGAAATTCGTTGAAGGATTCTCTCCGTAATCAGCCTGCCTATGCCCTGTTTCTGATACTCTGGAATAACTACGACGTCATAGATGGCTGCCTGATATGCACCATCAGAAATGGCTCTCCCAAAACCGATGAGCCTTTCATGGTCGAAGATAAACACAACGGAGAAGCTGTTCAGAAAAGCCTTTTGATGCAACTCCGGTTTATGATACCCCATGCCCACCAGCTTCAGATAGTCCCTGATTATATTCCAGTCAATGTTCTCGCAGTTTTCCTGTATTCTCAAATCCATTTGATGACCCTCCTTATAAATACAGACGCTATCTGGGTCCAGCTATCCGTACATCCCTCTGAAGGAATTAGGGGAATGTATTTGATGGGTGATTATATTGAAAATAACGGCTGAGGTCAAAAAGAAAAAGCCCCTGGATCATATGCAGACAGGGGCTTGGTCAGGTATGGAGTTAACGCTTTACGGTTTATATTCCTTCGAGACCGGCCAGACGGTTATGGCCGGTCATGTTCTTCTCTATCGTTTTCCCCTGCACCCCCAGCACCTCTACTCCATCCACCAGCCAGGGCATCCAGCCCATCCAGACAGGGCAGAGGCACCAGGCCCCCATCGTCTTCCTGAAGATGTCCCGCTGAGGATTGAACTCGATTCTTTCGTTACTGATGGTTTCCATGGCTTTTATGTCTCCTTTCTCCTTCTTTCGGCATTCCCGAGAGAATCTTTAAAACAATTTATTGGAATCGGGGTAATGATGAATATGAGCTTATAAACCGGCGCTTATCCGGGTCGGATGCCTGCTGCGGGAGGTCATCTTTTGTCTTACAAAAATACTTGACAGGCCTTGGGCTCCATAATATACGTCGGGTGGTTTTTTAAGATACCGCTACGGACAATGCGCTGTAGGGGAAGCGAGTAGTAAAGATTGGGTAAAGGCATTTTAAAGTCAGCGGATGGCCGCCTCGCTCATCAGAGCTTGGGAGCTTTTTTTCTTTCTGTCATAGATGCAATCCGACTTTACAGAAAGGAGGATTCAGGAAATGCCAGAAGGAAAAGTGAAATGGTTT
>JBAYKV010000182.1:0-7096 GCA_041664405.1 Syntrophales bacterium | reverse complement strand
GCTTTGAAGTGCCGGGACAGAAGCTTAGGGTCGGAGAAACAACGAAACGGCAGATGGACCTCTACACCCAGTTGGGCGTCACACCACCTGCCTCGTTACAATAATACGGGAATTTAGGATATATGACACGGAAGTGCTTAAGGCGGAATTGTATCTGTCTAAAACGCTGTTGGCATGTTCGATATCCTGATCCCTTTTAGACACCAGTGCGGGAGCGATCCAGGGAGAACCGGCCAGGGATTTAATGGCCCCTTCGATGTAGAGGATACATAGATGGACAGGGTTAATACTGAAGCTTGGCTTTCTCCGATGATTTCCTGCCGGGCTTTATTGCCGAGATAGACCGTGGCAAAACAGCCGGCAACAACGACGATCAGCAGAAGAATCAGCGGTAATGAATAAATAATACTTCTTTTTTTCATAATTTACCGGCAAGATTTTTTGATTCTCTTATTCTCATACATCAATCTATCCGCGTGTCCAATGAGTTCATCAAGAGAACAGGGATTTTCAGGATTATAGCAGGCGCAGCCGAAGCTGAGGGAAAGGCTGTAGCTCCGGTTTTCCTGCTGGTTGTGTGCGTCAATCCTTTCCTGTAAACGGGTCGAGAAGATTTCAGAATTTACCTCGGTTGAATCGATGGCCAGGATCGCGAACTCATCTCCGCCCATGCGCGCCATAATGTCTACCGCTCGGAAGGTCTCCTTGAGGATAGCTGCCACTTCCATGAGCGCATTATCTCCCTCCTCGTGACCGAGTGTATCGTTGATCAACTTCATTCCGTCGAGGTCGGCAAAAAAGAGCAGCATTCCCCGCTTAGTCCGGTCGGATAATTTCAACTGCTGATCGGCAAACGTTATAAATCCTCTTCTGTTGTGCAATCCCGTAAGTTGGTCGGTAATGGATAAGGTGCGTATCTCTGCCTCCGCCCGTCGTTGCGCCATGATCCGCTGCAGGTCATTGGCCACTACTTGGATCCGGACGGCATCAAGCTCATTATACTCTTGAGATTTATTACCCACACCGAATATAATTCGAACTTTGTCCCCCTCCACAACCGGGACGCTCATGAACCTTTTTACGGGGGTATGCCCTTCCGGAAGTCCTTTCCGGTTGGGAGAACTGGAAAATTCATTATAAACGACGGGACGTTTTAGGCGCACACAATCAACCCAGTTGCCTGCCTGTTCAAGAGGATAATGGGTTTCATAAGCCGCCGTGCAGTTCCTGAGCGCTTCCTCGTTCCAGGCCGTCAGAATGACGTTCTTCTGGTCATCGGATACGAGGTGAAAGAAGCCGATCGTGCTGCCGGTTACACTGACCACGTAATCCAGAACGTAGTCGTAGAGGTCTTTATCTGCCAATGCCGAGGCCTTTTTGAACAAATCGAGAAGGAAGTTCTTCAAAGCCACTTCTTCGTTTAACCTTTGCTCCGCCAGTTTGCGCGCGGTGATGTCGATGAATATCCCCACCACTCCGGCGATATTCTTACTGGTATCGGTGTACGTAGCCTTACTGATGATCACGTCCCGGACTTTGCCATCGGCGGCATTAAACTTCCCATCATAGATTTGGCTGCCCGCGTGTTCATAGAGTTCCCGATCTTTCTTTGCATATAAATCAGCTATTTCAGCAGGATATAATTCGTAAATGTCTTTACCTACAACCTCTCCTCTGGACTTGCCGGTGATCTCCTCATAAGCGCGATTACAGCCCAAATATTTCCCCGAAACATCCTTGTAGAATATCGGGTTGGGAATTGTATTGAGAAGTGTTGTGATAAATTCCATCTGGTTATTCAGTTTCTCTTCCACTTGCTTGCGCTCGGTGATATTACGAACAATAGCCTGAAGGTAATATTTACCCACAGTACTGAAGGCGTTCAGGCTGACCTCAGCATCAAAAAGAGTCCCATCGTAGCGACTATGTTTCCATTCAAAGAACTGAGACTGACCTTTAATCGCAGCGTTGATCTTCTTCAGTGCTTTTTCCTTGGAGTTCCTTCCATCCGGCTGAACTTCCGGGGAGAACCGGAAAGGAGGCTGCCCGATGATCTGTTCACTGGTACAACCAAACATCTCCAAGGTCTTTGGGTTGCAGGCAATAAAGATATCCTGATCCATCAAGAAAATAGCATCGTTGGCAGACTCAAAAAGTGTCCGGAATTTGGCTTCGCTCTCCCGCAGCTCCTCCTCTGCCCGCTTACGCTCGGTGATGTCGGTGTGAATACCAATTAAGCCAATAATGGCGCTATTGTCATCCTTGACTGCATCTGCCCGCAAAAAAACCGGGAATCGCCGCCCACTCTTGCTTACCATAATGGTCTCGCCGATCCAGGGGGTGCCCTGCATAATGGCATCGAAGACCTCGCGTCCCACCTCCGGATCTGCATACATACCGATGGGTGCTAACGGTTTGTTGAGCTCTGCGACCGAATATTCAAACAGGTCAAGAAAGGCTTTGTTCTGGTAGAAATGCCTCCCCTGAGAATTTGCCATGCCAATGGCCTCACCGGAGCTTTCTACGGCCTTTTGGATTCGCATAAGCGCCCCCTCGTCTGTCCGCTGCCGTTTCAGGGACAGGAACGATACAACCCCTGCAACCATAATAAAGATTGCCACTCTGATGAAGGCTTCATGGATGATCGTAGAATTTGATGTATAGATGAAAATAAGAAAAAGATAAAATAATGCGAGCAGAACGGAAAAAACAAACCCTTTTCTCAGATAATAAACGCAGGCAATGATGATGGGGAAATAGAATAGGTTTTGAAAAACGATTAACCGGCCGGTATTAAGGCAATAGAGACTGACGGCAATGGCGAAAACGGTCGTGACGATCAGGGCAAAGAGATGCCATGGATATGATAGACGAAAGGGACTCTTGTTTTTCGTATTCATTTTATAATCTGGTTACTTCAAGTTGAAAACCCTTATCCCGAAACAATCTCAGGCAGGCGTCCACCGCTGCTGCATCATAAAGCGTCCCTTTATGGTTCTCAATCCCTACCAGCGCCGCATTTAATCCCAAGGCGGCACGATAGGGCCGATGGGATGCCATGGCTTCCACCACGTCGGCTACAGCAAGGATACGGGCCTCCATTAGAATTTCTTCTCCTTTCAGGTGTCTTGGATAACCGGAACCATCCATCCGCTCATGATGCTGGTGGATGATTTCCGCCAACGGCCAGGGAGATTCCACATCCTTCAACATTTCGAAGCCTTTGTTGGCATGTTCTTTAATCAGGGAAAATTCGAGCTCTGTCAGTTTTTTCGGGGTGGAAAGTATCTCCGCCGGGATGGACATTTTCCCGATGTCATGAATGCTACCCGCCATGCGGACACCGTCAATTATCTCCTTGGATAGCCCCATTTCTGTGGCAATAGCCCGGGCAAGGTCGGCCGCTCGTATCTGGTGACCGGCCGTATAGGGATCTCTTGATTCCACAGCCGCTACTAATACCTGAACGGTCGCACTAAACGCCCTTCTGAGACTGTCAAGGGTCTGCAGAAGCTTTCCCTCGGCCTGCTTACGAGGCGTGATATCTTCTACGATTCCTTCATAGTAAATAATTTCCCCTTGTTTATCCTTGACCACACGGGAATTGATGACGACCCAGAACGTGCTTCCATCATTTCGGTAAAATTCAACCTCAAAACCCTTAACAATGCCGCTTTTCGCCATGATCTCCGAGAATCTTTTGCGATCTTCGGGATGAGCAAATAAATGGGGTCCTATTTTTCCGATAGATTCGATGAAGTCCTCTGGTGAATCATATCCGGCCATCTGCGTAAAAGCAGTGTTGAGCCTTGAGGAAGATCATGGCCGGAATATTCTCCACAATCGAGTCCAGGAAAACATTCGTCAGGTGGAGTTTCTCCTCCGCCTGCTTGCGGTCAGTGATGTCACGGGCAACGGCAATCATACCGATAATCTTGCAATCGCGCATCATGGGGGATGCACTGACTTCGCCATACTTGATGGTTCCATCCTTTGCAATAAACCGATTAATCACCACCGGATTTGTTTCACTCTTCAAGGTCAAACTTATATCGGCCACAGCCTGCTCAAGTGATTCCGGTGTAAGAATAATTTTTAACTCAGAAATAGGTCGGCCGATGAAATCTTGTGGTTTGTACCCCAATATCCTCTCCACACTTGGGGACACGCTTAAAACATTAAGATCGGTGTCAATCATAAAAATAACATCCGTTACATTCTCAAAACTCAGCCGATATTTTTCCTCCAATATCTTAAGCTCCTGATTAGCAATCTCCAGATCCAGCATTTTCTTTTCAATCTTTTTGAAAAGGATTTCATTGTACTGCCTGAAGATCTCCATTTCTTCACCAAGAGGTTTAGTCGCCGCTTGCTTTACCGCATGGTTTTCTTCCAATAGCTCTTTTAAAATATTCATCAATATATCCGGTTCATGGGGTTATTCTTTATAAGGGGATTACCATGACTTTTTTATTATCACAAGATCTATACATTTTCAACCTTCTATGTGCCCGCGCCGGGCATGGTGGTTAGTCATTTTTTGTGACGGAAACCGGTCATGGGAGTTTAACAACCCCGGCTGGCCATTTGAAAATCCCCCATCTGTGGCCGGGTCAAACGTCATCTCTATACCAGCGGTCGGCCGCCGTTGAGACGCTCATAAACGGTTAGGTAGCCATCAATCTGAAGGTCCTTCATAAAGGCTTCCCGCTGTTTCAGCTCAGTTGCGATCGCCAGTGAACCCCGGTACTGCGGGAATGAAGGTCCGAAAGAATTCATAGCGCGCCGTCGCCTGTTCTTTCATGGATTCCTGACAGGTCTTGAAAAGGTCGTTATTTGATTCCATACAGGTCTCCCATACCTTCTTTACATCCCCGGAACAGCTTGCCTCGCCAATTTTCCGAAAGCAGTCGAACCAGGCCCGAGATATATTCATGCCCTATCGCTGCTGCATCTTCATTAATTCCATAAACGGCGCCATCGCTTTGTTTGAAGAAGTGAAGGCTGGCATATTATTCCACATTCCCATCATCATTTCGGGCCATTTCGCCCCCTGGTTTTCCTTTTTTTCTTCCGTCATTAGGGAAGCTCCTCCTTTTCTGTGTATATGAAATAATTGGTATAATCTACAGCTTCATTTGCTATATTACAATATGGAATTATTATATGTATTATATGGGGTAAAACCTGTGGTATTGAGTAGCGCCTGTTGTGGCTATTTATTTGAAAAATTCATAAGGAAAATGCGCAGGTTCGATTTTTTCTGTTTTAAGCTCAGCTTCTTGCGGATATTGTCTCGGTGGAATTCGACGGAGCGGATTGAACTGTTGAAGAGGTGGGCGATTTCCTTGCTGGTCTTTCCTTCCCTGACCATATTGGCGACCTGAATCTCTCGGGGTGTGAAACCGGCGAAACAAGCGGTAAGATTCTGCAGAAAAGGGGAGGTGACCTGCTGAAGATTGACGGCGATCATATCCAGGCAATTTGCCTGGACGTCATTCAATTTGAGACTACGAAGCTTTTCCAGATGGGGAAGCACCAGTTTCTGGATATTGTCCAGAATCTTCCTCCCCATTTTCTTCTGATCCTTTTCCCGGTATTGCAGGAGCACCCGCACGGCCGTATTGGTCTCCGTAAGTTGATGGCTCTCGGCGGCCAACGCCTCTTCTGCCCGCTTGCGATCGGTGATATCCATAAAGATTCCGAATACGCCGGTGATCTCGCCCTGTTCATCCTGAACTGGCGCCTTAACGGTGTGGATCCAAACCTCGTAGCCGTCCTGGATGTATTTCTCATCAAGATGCTCGGTGCGATTAGTATGCATGATTCGCTGATCGTCGGCGCGGTATTTTTCGGCCAGTTCCTTCGGAAAGAAATCGTAGTCCGACTTTCCCCTCACCTCCCCGGGGCGGATGCCGAGATCGTTTGCGAAGTTCTCGTTAACCGACACGTAGCGGGAGCCTCGATCCTTGATGAATATCTTTTGCGGGATGTTCTCAACGATTGCCCGAAACTTTATCTCATTCTCCCGCAGCTCCTCCTCCAACTGCTTCTGAGCGGTAACGTCAATAAGCGTTCCAATGGCGCCAATAAATACGCCATTTTCTATCCTGGGTCTTGTTCGCGTCCGCACCCATCTGATCTCTCCTGATTTATTTTTAATCCGATAGATCAAAGAGTATTCCACCCCGGTGCTGAGTTCCAGGAACCGCTGTGTCAAAAGACCCCGATCATCCGGATGCACAAGTTCAATGAAGTTCTTTCCGATGATATCTTCCTGATCGCCACTCCAAATATCTTTCCCCGTTGGGCTTAAACGGAGAACCATCCCTTGATGATCAATCTCGAAGATGGCATCATTGATGCTTTCTGCCATCCGTCGAAATTGCGCGTCGCTCTCTCCCAAGGAGTCCTTCTCCGCCTATGCCTCCAATAGGTCGCACTCCAACTTAGCAACTCGGCTTCGAAGCTGCGAGATTTCAGCTATGTATTGCGCTGAGGTTTTTGCTACATCATTCATGATCTGAATATCCGCGGAGAGATAGGCGGAGGGTATCACTATAGTTTTCCCCTTTGACAAGGGGGATTTCATAAAGGTCATTTTCAGGTGAAAGCCTTACTCGCACCGCTTTTGTCTTAAGCCTAAGCTGCCCTTCCCAGATGAAAAGCCTTTAGGTTAGCGTCGACAACTTTCTTTGGGAAGACCTCCCAGAGGATTTTTTCCCACATCGTGACCTCCAGATCCAGCCATTGAGACAGGACGCCCAGGAGGGCGGTATTTTCTGCCCGCAGGTTACCTGCTTTACGAGCGATTTCATGTGCTTTCACGACTTTTACCGTTTTAAATGATTCCTTGACGAGCTCAATGGCATTCTCCGGATAGCTCATATCCCCAAGATTTACCGCTGGAGGATAAAGCTCAAGTTCATTGATGATAATTCTACTGTCCGGTTTAAGGTAATCCAGATAACGCAGGGATTCCAGTTTTTCAAAGGCCAGGAGAATATCGACATTTCCCTTACGTTCAATGGGGGAATAGACTTTGCTGCCATAGCGGACATGACTGGTAACACACCCCCCGCGCTGTGCCATGCCG
>JBAYKV010000181.1:0-7096 GCA_041664405.1 Syntrophales bacterium | reverse complement strand
GGAAGACCCCGTCACCGGGTCTTCATTCACCCCCGCCCGGGGGGCAAAGAAACGGGACACGAAATCGGCGGTCTTCCCCGGCGCCGTGACGATCACCCCCAGGCAATCCCAATTCAGCATCCGCACGAAATCCGGCTGCATGTTGCGGATGTCGTCTTCATCAGCGAAGACCAGCAAATAGTCACGGGCACGCCATATCTCGGCGGGTTTCTTCCCCAAGGCGTTTTCCAGCTCCGTGGGGGCCTCGCAGGCCACGGGCGGCCGGGAGGGGAAATCCAGGATCAATCTGTCCCCCTTCCTTTCCACGCTCACGATCCCGCTGCTCTTGGTGGCAAACTCGATCAGGTCCCCATCCAGGCCTGTTTCATTGAAGAGAACGTGGGCGGGCGCAACGGTGGCATGGCCGCACAGATCTACCTCCACCGTGGGAGTGAACCAGCGGAGTTCGAAAGCGCCGCCCTCGCGAACGACAAAGGCCGTCTCCGAGAGGTTGTTCTCGAAGGCAATCTGCTGCATGAGTTCGGCGGCGGGCCACCCGGACGGCAGCAGGCAGACACCGGCGGGATTGCCCTTGAAGAGTTGATCGGTAAAGACATCGACGTGATAGTAGGGTATCTTCATTTCCTTTTCCTCCTGACAACGATGGGGATTAAATTCAGTATGTCAACTATGGGTGTAACTTGACGATTTTCGGAACGGAGATTGAAACGTTTAGAAATCAAGCACATATGGATGGAGATGTCAACGGAAGATTTTGGTCTGTCTGACGAACCCCCTTACCTGACAGGCCCTACAGGCCGTTCGGAAGGGGAGGCTTTGAGAGCCGGTATTCCGGTGGGCCTAAACAAAACAGTCTTCGTCGATTTTGCTGATCAGATCGAGGCATTCATGCCCGTGATCTTTAATGCCCTCGTAAAAAATCTGAAAGACTCTTGAGTCGCGGTAATTCATAAAAGAATCCGTTTCCCCGCCGTCGCCATGATTCGGATGGCGGCAGCCGGACAAATATATTTCTTGACAATATTGATCCTTCATAATCATGTCCTCGCTGAATCAGCCGGAATAAATAATATCGAATTGCTGCATTCTATTTCCTGAATGGTTTTCTGAAAGGGGAGATTCAAGTGAAAAAAATCTTGGTTATTTATCATAGCCAGCAGTTCGGAAACACAAAACTTCTGGCCTCGGCCCTGGCCGACGGGATAAGGAACGCAGGCGGGGATGCTCTCATGATCAACACAAATGAAAGGCGAGTGAGCCCGGAAGAATTTATTGCCGCCGATGCTGCAGCAATCGGAACCCCCGACTATTATTCATATCCCGCCGGTACGATCAAGACCCTATTTGACGATCTTTATCTTTGGGACAAAGAGGGAAAATCCGTCAAGGGGAAACCCGTGGTCTTGTTCATGACCCACGGGGGCGGTGGACGGGCAAAGCAACCGTTTGAGGGTTTCGCCGACCGCTTCTTTCAGCGGGTGGGAGAGACAGTGAGCAGTGGCCGCCCCGTCAGCGATGAAGCAAAGAATCGCTGTTTTAACCTGGGTAAAGAACTTCTGTTAAAACTATCGGAATCGTAAGCGTATGTATGATCGATTGATTCCTTCCGGTCATCCTCCTTCTATGAGGGCAGAGCCGGCCTGGTGGTTTGTATTCGCAGCACATAATCTGATGGTCCTGGAAGACGATGCGTTGATGTCTGTTCCTCTGATCGTTGATCCTGCATCCCTTGGACTCTCATCGATCCGGGAACGGTACCTGGGAACTTTGGCCGGACGTCACTGCTATTGTGCCGACGTCGCGGAGGGTGATCCCATCCCGGCGAAAATGGGTTTTTATGGATTGCGGTATCTATATGGGCGCCTTGCCGAACCCCTGCTTGCCATCGCCATGAAGGCAGTGCATCTGGTTGAATGGGAGGAAACGACTCGCTACTGCGGCCGCTGCGGAAAGGAAATGGCGCCCGCAAGGGAAATGAACGCACGTGAATGCTCCGGCTGTGGCATGATAGTTTTTCCCCGTATCTCACCGGCGGTGATTGTCTTGGTGGAAAGAGATGGCCAGGTGCTTCTGGCACGGTCAAATAGATTCACTGCGGATTTTTACAGCGTCCTGGCCGGTTTTGTGGAACCTGGTGAAACCCTGGAAGATACGGTTCATCGTGAAATTGAGGAAGAGGTGGGCATCAAAGTCAGAAACGTCCGCTATTTCGACAGCCAACCATAGCCGTTTCCCGATTCCCTGATGATCGGTTTTACCGCTGAATATGTTAGTGGCGAGATCAAAGTCGACAAAACAGAGATCATCGAGGCCGGCTGGTTCTATCCGGAAAAATTGCCGACCATTCCAGGAAAGATAAGCATCGCGAGACGGCTGATCGACTGGTTCGTCGCGACCAGATCGCATGAAAAAGCTGTTTAAATCTTGAGCTAAAATGCGGCTGACAAATATTGAACTGATGGCCATGGAGGAGGGTTGAGGGCGGGACCAGTGGATTGGCCTGTTGGACATTATTCTAACAATCTATTCAGCAGGACATCTTCGACATTTTGCCTTGAATTGATGACCGATAAAATATAGACGGTTGTCTCGG
The DNA here is from genome assembly GCA_041664405.1 of Syntrophales bacterium. GTDB lineage: Bacteria > Desulfobacterota > Syntrophia > Syntrophales > UBA8958 > UBA8958. The sequence continues at coordinate 4,503 of JBAYKV010000181.1, read as the reverse complement.
ATATTCTATAGACAATTCGCCAAGGACTTACAATTAATTCTCGGTAGATGTTTATCCCTTGATCACGAAGTTCGGGAATAATCCGACCACGTTCGGGAAGCGTATAAAGGCCAGACGCTTTTTGCCTTATTTTCTCAAGTATTTGCAAAGCATTAGCTGGGCTATCAATGGCGATGTAGTCGATTATCTGTTTTAAATCAACTTCTGCAACCGCCGCCCACTCAACCTTGTATTTCTTGTTCATTTAAGCCTTGCTTTTAATTCGCCTTCGATTTCATTGAACATAATTTCCTGCGGTTTAGTCCGGCCATGTCGAATATCAGTTTCCCCTTGTGAAATAAGTTTCAACATACCGATTGCATTGCGCATATTTTCATAACTCACAGGATCTTGCAGTACAGCCCGTGGCTCACCATTTTGGGTGATAATCACAGGCCGATGCGTTTCATTTATTTGGTTGAGTAAATCTGCGGCTTTCGATTTCAGATAAGTGACTGGCCTTATATCGTCTATAATATTCATTGCATCTTACCTCCGGTTCGAATATCGTATCATAATCGGTCCGCATGTCAAGTTGTTTGTGTCAAACGCTGCTAATCAGCCGCGCGGCTTTTTGCGTCGGCTGCATTAGCAGCGTTGGGCGACTGTTAGCCTCTACTGAGCGGCAAGCTATTGTTGAGATATCTATCGAGGTACTCGGTACTCGCGTTGTCGCACATGCGAATTAACTTATTTGCCATAAATTCAGCAGATCCGCTGTCCCTTGTTGCATAGAACAGAGTAATATTCTCGGGAAGTAGCATCGTTTCGAAAAACGGGATCGTTCGCTGGTTCATGCCCTTTATCAGGTCAAGTTCGGTATCAGTAATGACGCCAACCGGTTTGTCTCTAAGCTTGGGGTTTGTGTCAAAGAAGTGGCGCAACATGGTGCCAATTCCGAAAATCTCGGGGTTGCCTGGTGGGTCTATCGTGATTTTTTGCCGCATTGGGCCTGACTGAAAGTGGCAAGCATCTTCTGTGACGATATTGATGTTGGCCTCTATGGCTGTTGTTGCAGCAACTTTCCCGGTACCGGGAACATCTCGGGAGTTGGTGTCTACGGCAATCACGACCTCACAATTTGCCATGGCGCGGTGCATGTCGGCCACCGGATGCCCAGAGCCAAAGAAGCATGCATTTAAAACTTTCTTCTTATTCTGCTTCGTGTAGTACGTAATGATATGGGCTTCGGCCGGCTTTAATATTTCTGGCTTTATCACGATTGGAGAGTCTCTTCTTCCAAACACGAAAGCTATCCGTGATTTCATGTCCAAGAAGAGCTTTATGGCCCTGATTTTTTGGGGGAATCGAAGGGCGATCTCTGTATGTCTCACCATCTTGTCAGGCTGCTCAGGGTGCCTGTCTGGTTGTAGTTTGTCGCCCGAGAAGTTTATGAGCTTCTTGTTTACATCATTAAGCACGATCTGCACGGTCTCTGCGGCGGCCATGTCCGCAGGGAATTCATGAGTCCAGAAATTACCCGTTGGAAGTCCGATAAGGTCAACGGGCGGAGGGGTGTTGAACAATGATGTCGGCATCGTTGTACTGTACTCTATTGTTACTGGAATCGTCGTTTTGGTGCTTTTATGCATCTTTGTTTTCCCGGCTTGGGGAGGTAGTCGCCCAACGTGTGAATGAGCTGCGACTGTAAGGAGTCGGCTCCATCAGATAGTTATGAGTATCTTAAGCAGATCTCAGAAGACTCATTTCACTGCGTTCTATGGTTCCTGTTTGCCAGTAGTAATGCGCTTGGTAGAACTTAAACTCTTTACGGTTTTCTTTCTTGCATTTTGCTTCAATGATTTTCATTATTTTCAATTTGTCTTCTGTTGACGTGTTTATCCCGAATGTGATGCTCTCCAAGTCGCTAAAATCATACTTCAGCTTTCTATTGTTCGGATCAGTGAAGTCTATCAGAGAACTACTGAGAATTAGCCTGTACTCCTCCTCATATGCCCAATCTTTGAGCTTTGTCGTTATTCCTTGGTAGAATCTTGCCCAGTATCTCTCCCTCCATTGTTCCTCGAACTCAAAAACCTCATCGGCGCAAACACTCTTTGACCCATTCTTGTCTGTGTACCAACTCATCGTCAACACCGGACGAGAAAGTCTACCCAACGACCTAAAAAAGTCAACTTCTGCGGGTTTCTTCTCGTAGTCGATTTTGTAGAACTCATGATTTCTTTTTCCGCGCATTGGCCCGGAACTACCCCAACCATTAATGCCGTAAAGATTGATGAATACACGGTCATTTTCCATCTTGGATTTGAAGGACAGGCAGGCACCTCTGTGCTTATCCGCATAGTTCCCCCATACGGAAGAATTACTGTATTGATTCATGAAGCACGCGGCATACCAGTCTGGATATAGAATCTTTTCGATTTGCCGGATATACGTTTCAGGGAAAGCAAGAAGGATGAAAGACTTGTTGTCATCGTCAAGTGGGGGACCATTGTATATTGTGATCAAAGCGAGTTGCGATGTCGTATGCGCCATCGCAGAATAAAGCAAATCGGCACCTCGCGTAATTTCCGGGTACGATTCTTCTACTTCATTTGTGAGCTTCACTATGGCCGGGAGTTGAGATAAAGCTTTCTCGGCCATCTGGCGAATCAGTTCCGTGTCGGAACGTTTGTCGATGAATTTATGTTGCACATATACGGCAAAAATCTTTTCCAGAGCGTATAGATGAAGGCTCGAGAAATAACTGAGAAGCTCACTGCGCCGTATCACTCTGGATCTGTTTGAAAGACCCTCTATGAATTGGCTAATCAAGTCATTGTCGAAAAACCCATTGCAAATCTCCTCGAACAATTGTTTGTATTGTGGCGTTGGCAGTTGTTCTTGTGTCTTGAAGATGGGAATGTCTTCTGGTTGAATTAAAACGCTTTTTCCGCCGATAATAAGCAATGAATACAAATGTTCCAGGCACAGCAAGTAATGTTTCGCCAGATTCTTCCACGCAACCTCGTCCCCATGCCAGTAGACGTCCTTGAAGCCTTCCATCGGATCATTAAGTTTATCGGGTGATGCAAAGTAAATTTCCTGATTCTCCAATTCGTGGTATTTGTCTAAAAGATTGTCTGTTGATCGGAATCTATGAAGTATTTTCAGCATTTTTTCCTCATCACGCCACTCTTCAGCGGGCGCGTCTTTTTGCGATCCGCTGCAAGATCATTGTTAGCTGTGATAGAACAATTCATAGACGACGAATTGCCGCCTCAATATAATCTTCATCAAGGTATCCATCTATAATGCTAAACATACCCAAAACTTCAAAAACGAATTGTCCAATATACTTCACTGGGTCTCCGGAGTAGACGTCAAGATTTTTCAAGAGATAAGGCCTCTGAGCAACGCGCGTAAGTATGGCCAATGCCTTTGTATCTTCAGTCTGAATAGTTCCCAACGAATAATTTACCTGCTGTACAAAAAGGTCGCTGACAACAAGGATGTCTTCAAGAAATTGTTCATTGGATTGCAGACCATTTAATACATCGTACCATCGTTGCTTATTACTTCCAGTAAAGTATTCTCGGAAACGTTGAAAATGAACTAACTCATCTTCAGATTTGGAATCTGTTGAGTAACCTCCACTCGCTCCCCTCAGGCATGCCCCAACGAGGTCGTGTCTCCATTCGCGATACTGAGCCAGCAAGTGAGCCCTTAAAACTTCTTTTCTACGAGCCTCTTTGTCTTCATCACTTCGACGTGCCACTGCATTGAGGAATAAGCCAATCGTCACGATGCCCAGAAATGCTTCAATTGCCGTAAGTATTCTGGCTGGTTCTGTTTGCGGGGTAATATCGCCATACCCCAATGTGGTAATTGTTACAACGCTGAAGTAACCACTTTGTATGATTGTCAGAGGTTCTTTCCAGAAAGACGGGTTCCAATAATAGATAGATCCAAAAACCGGTATCAATAGCAGATAAAGAAGACCCACAAAAAGGGGACGATGAAAAAATTTCTTCAAGATGCCTCCGAGAAGCTAACGGCGAGTTGAGCGTTTCGCCGGCAGGCTGCCGAGCTTGCTCGGCATGGCTGTTGGCGAATGCGCTCGAACGATTTTGTTCGACCGTGCGAATCAGCGCGCGGTCGGACTAATCGGGCGAGTGCGAAAGCACAACTCGCCGTATGGTCGCGCGCAGCGCGGCCGAACAATTAATATACGTATATCCTAAATTCACCTACGTGTGAGATTGCAGTGTTATACATAATATAATTATTTAGGCTATTTACCCCATGTAAATGCTGTCATATGTTCGTGTTTCACCCATAATGTCAGATTACATGAAGTTCAAATATTACTCGAAACCGATAGCGATCATTCAATATCATCTGCAATCTTGCATAAATATATAACTTTATTGAGCATACATTGGATTACCCCTGCCGGTGCTTGATAAATGTCCCATTGTTATACTCTTCGAAGGCGGTTCGTAACTCCTGCTGGGTGTTCAT
>JBAYKV010000180.1:0-7128 GCA_041664405.1 Syntrophales bacterium | reverse complement strand
TGGACCGGAAGAAGGATATGATCAAGACGGGCGGGGAAAATGTCCCGACCCGGGAGGTGGAAGATGCAATCTATCTGGACAAGCGGGTCCAGGAAGTAGCGGTGATCGGTCTGCCCGATCCCAAGTGGGTGGAGCTGGTGACGGCCATTGTCGTTCTGAAGCCCGGCGAGAAGATGACGGAGGAAGAACTTATCGCCCATTGCCGCAAGGAACTGGCGACGTTCAAGTGTCCCAAGAAGGCCTTTTTTGTCGACGCCCTCCCCAAGACACCGACGGGCAAGATCCTAAAGCGGGAAATGCGGGTTACATTCAAGAACAGCTAAATATATTTTAGGGTCCCAAAAAGGACCGTTAGATTTTGGGATTTAAATCATTTTGGAGGGGCTGGCTTGTTTTCCACAAGACAAGCCAGCCCCTTTATATGAAAATCCCCCCATCCCCTTTTCTGGGTGGTTTATATGAAAATCTCCCTTACCCCCCCTTTGCTAAAGGGGGGTAAGGGGGGATTTTCATGTTTCGTTGTGCCCGCTATGGGCATGGGGGTTAATATGAAAAAATTTCGGATTTATCATGGACATCCTGCTTGTCAATCCGCGCTTTAACGGCGCCTCGGAAGTGTCGCCCCTCAGCCTGGAATGCCTGGCAGCGCCTCTCCTTGCCGATGGACTTACCGTCTCTATCCTCGACATGGATATCGGTCCCGAGACGGAAGCCCAGGTCCTTCTGATGGATGCCCTGGAAGGGGGAAACCCCCGGATCATGGGCGTCACTTCTCTCTCCAACAGTTTCTCCTCTGCTTTAATGGCATGCAGGACGGCAAAGGAAATCCATCCCTTTATCATGACTATCTTGGGGGGTATCCACGCCACCGTCCTTCATGAGGAGATTCTCAGGGATTATAAAGATGTGGATATAGTCGTCCGGGGCGAAGGGGAAGAAGCCCTCCGGGAGCTTGTGAAGAGTAATTTTACGACGGCTTCCTTGGGAAAAATCGCCGGAATCAGTTATCGCCGGGATCATCGTATTGTGTGTAATCCTGACCGCCCCCTGCTAAAGGATTTAGGGGCCATGCCGCCGCCGGCCTTCCATATTCTGGACAACCGGGGCTACAGGACCCGCAGCCTGTCTTCCAGCCGCGGATGTTACCACAACTGTCGTTTCTGTTCGATTCAGAGCCTCTATCAGGGGATTGTCCGTCAGGAGCCGCTGGAGAAGATCTTTACCGGGATTCGGGACTTGCGGAATGCCGGGGCGAAACGGATCATGTTCACCGATGATAATTTCACCTTTCATCCCCGCCGCGTCCGGGAGATCTGCGGGATGATGATCCAGGAAGGACTGGCGCAGGGCGCCGAATTCTATGTCCAGGGGCGGATAGACGATTTCTGCCGCCAGCCGGTCATGGCGCAGTGGCTGAGCGAGGCGGGATTCAAGGCCGTCTATGCCGGGGCGGAATCGGGGGCGCAGGAAATTTTGGATCGCTATGGAAAGGGCATGGTAACGGAAGACATGAGGAGAGGAGTATCCTACTGCATCGAGCAGAACCTCATGCCCGTGGTCAGCTTCATCCTTTTCGGCCCCTGGGACACTGCCGAAACGATGCTGAAAACGATCCGGCTGGCCAAAGAACTATTCGAAAACGGGGCAGAAATCGCCTATACGGAATGCCTGATCCCTTTCCCGGGAACGCCGGTGCAAGCAGAGCTGGAGAGGGACGGCAAGTGGCGGCAATCAGGAGGTGTTTACTATTTTGAATCCTATACGGGAATGGACATGGACTGGGTTCTTAAGGTCTGTGATCTGGCCCGGGCCATGTCCCGCCTTATCTATGGTAACGAACCACTGTTTCCCGTCCGCCGGGTCTATTATGAATTTTCGCTGCTCGAATATTTAATCCAGGGGCAGGCGCCGCCGGCTTATGACTCCTGGCTTGCCCTCTTACCCACCGCTGGGCGGGATGGGGTCATGGAGGCGAGAAGACGCCAGATTGAAGCTGCGATGCGTGACATTTTGTAAATAACATCCATCTCGTCCAAATCAACATTTCTGATTTTCATCACCTGCTTCTTCTCTCAAGCAATGCCGCTTTTAATTCTTTGGTGTTGTAAACATTTCCGCTTTCAGTATCCGCTATCCCTCTGCCGACAGAATCAAGAAACGCTTTTTTGTAAACAAGTTCATCATAGTCACTTGGAGAGAGGAGAACTCCGGCGGGTTTTCCGTTCAGGGTTATAATCAATGGATGCCCGGTTTTTTGAATGCTCTTAAACCATTTAGAGATGCCTGCTTTAAATTCCGCAATGGGGACAATATCATTTGAAATGGAAATGGTTTTCATGCGGTAACTCCTTATTCTGGCATATTTAACGACCCAAATATTGGCCAATATAATGAGAAAGCAAGTTTATTCAAATAATGGGGCGAGAACAATCAATGGCTCATCTCGCCCCGTTCGGTTGTCAATAAATACAAGCATCAAGTATGGAAAGCGCCATGTCGAGCACCTCATCTGACGCCTTGCCAATGAACTTGATCTTACGGGCTTGATAATCAATGGATTTCACCTGCTCAACCATGACAAAACCAGTTATATATGGGTCGTTTGCTACGGCTACATGAAAAGGGTATTTACGGTCTGTCGTGGTTAGCGGGCACACCATTGCCAGGCCTGTTTGCTCGTTGAACAGGGTATTACTTACGACTAGCGCAGGACGGCGGCCTTTCTGTTCATGACCAGACTGCGGATCGAAAGTAACGGCGACATAATCTCCCTTCTTCGGAACATAGGATTTCATTTACCACACTTCCTTACCGAGTGGTTTACCCCAATCCGATTCTTCTGGCTTGTAGTTTTCAGGTATACGTGACACCAGTTCTTGCAGACTCACTTTGCCGCGGACACGCCTTACTGGGGCTATAACAATCATACCGTCCCGTGCGGCCACGTCAACGTCATCCCCAACGGAAATACATGCGTCTTCAAGGACCTGTCTTGCAAGGCGTAATCCCTGACTGTTGCCCCATTTCTGAATTCTTGTAATCATGTTTGCACCTCCTATGGCTACACGAAGTATAGCCCATATGGCAACCCATGTCAACTTAGATTGAGGCCGAACGGCCAATAGCGGGCATCGAGATACCTGCTTTTCATGAGTAACTACACATCTCAGAACCTGCGAAGAGCCATAGCTTCTATATCATGTTTGCCTACGTCCACGGCTAACTTAACAGCTAGATTCTTCTTCAATATGGCAAGATCAAATAGCAATTTAGGTGTACCAGTATCGCTTAGGATGGCTGGCAATAAAAAGAACGCCTTGAAATGGCCGTATGACTCCAGAAATCTCTCCAGATTAATGTCATTTTCTGGTTCCATCACCTTAGACCGGGTGGCTATTACAATCATCCGGTTTGGTTTAGGATTTTCGTCCTCCGGGTGTTTGGAAGTTATCAGGATGCAATAGTGGTGCTTATTCTGTTGCGGTAGATGGCGTATAATTGACAAGGAAATTTCATCATTTTCATCACGCGTGCCAAATCGCTCTCGCCAGTGGTGAAAAATCTTTTTTGCACCTTCTTCATTTTCAAAGAGAAAAGCTAAACACGGCGGCTGGGTATGGCTAAACTGCGCATAGAGTGTTCCTCGCCAGCGGGCTTGATCCCAGGCATGAACATCAATGACCGATCGGACGCTTAACTCTCGATGATCTTTTAGTTCGGGTGGTTTACCACTACGATCTCCGTTGTCTGTCTTTTTGGCGTCTTCGTCCTTAAGTTTAAGGAGTGTGAGCGTGGGACGTATGTTGCCTAATTCGTATGATTTTTTCACAGCTTCTTGCCAATCGTCTATTCGCGAAGCACTCTTCGATGCCACTCGGTGATAGCTATTTGAAGCAAGTGTCACCATTGTCATCCTGTGGTGCACTGCCTCATCGACATAAAGACTTTGCAGCAAGATTTCTAGGTTTTCGGCCACACAGGATGTGATGAGGACATGGCCTGACACTTCCGCCAAAATTTTTTGGACATCTTCTTGCTGCTCATAACTCATTGGGGAAAGTGTGCGGGGCCACATGAGAACGCCCACCATATCCAACCTGTTAATCACGAAAGAAGGTTTTGATATCTCATCACTTTCAATCAAATTGATGCGTAATCTCTCCGTATGAGGAATGACACGCTTTTCAATCACAGTAGCAAAAAAAGCTTCCAGCGAACCCAAGACGGCTTCTGCGGCAAGGATGGACTGGAGGCTGCCTTCAATATTGATCTCGACGGTCATGCCGAGAATGCTTGTACTTAGAGTCTGCGGACCTTCTGCGTTTAAAGTGATAGGACTACGCAGATTTTGAGCAACCGGTTGGCTCGCAAGCATCGAAAAGAAACCATTTACTTCTTCATCTGATTCAGTCGTGGGTATACTGCCATCGGCGCGAAGGACATCCGCATGGCCGAGTATGAAAAGGAGTGCAGATCGCGCCATGAACAAGCCCAAAGCATCGAGAACATCCGGCACGTTTGCCAGTTTACGAAGATCTGTCTCTTCTAAGTTCAGGAATAAGCTGCCTAGCGCTACGTCCAACTCGCGGATATCTTCACTAACTTTGGCCTTGGAGTCCTCTGCCAACGGAAGAGTAGCTAAAGCACCGTTCAATAATTGAATCGCGAACAGAAAATCAGGAAGATGGCGCAGTTCCAATGCTATCCAAGCCCAGATCTTCATCGTTGGAACGAAGCTGACCGGCAATTGACTATTATCTTCACCCTCAATCACGAGAGATGCAACGAGAAGGATACAACTTACTCGCGCTGCCCACAACATTCCGGCGCTTCTATAAGCGAGCATTAATAGTTGAAGGGTGTCAATCAGGTGATCATAATATTCTTTTTTAGTGAGCCCTATCGCAGCCTTCCCAAGGAAACGAATCATGTCAAGATTATCGGAGAAGTCGAGCTTTTGTGCACGCTTGAGAAGGATCAAAGCTCCTTCGGCTTCGCTTTTTCGGTTTGCGACAAACTCCGCTATCTTCTCAATGAGATCGTTGTAGGTTGGATCATTTCCTGCGATCTGTCCTGCTATCTCGACTATGGATACCAACCGATCAGCCTTGAACTCACCGAGGCCACTTGCTTTCTCCAAGATAGCGGCAAAGTCGTGCCAGATATCGGTAAACCCGTCGTGCTTCTCATCGATCACAACTTGGTTCATCCGGATAATTAGTAGAGAAGTCTCCGCTTCTAGGCTGTTATTGGGCCGATCTTTATTTCCTGCTATTTGTTCCAGAGCCATCTTTAAGCTAGCGGTACGTTCATCGAGCTTGCATTCATCGCGGGACATGTATCCGTGAATAACCGAGTTCACAAAGAGTTGAAGCAGATTGCACAGGAACTCCAAAATTACGGCGTGATCGGATTTCAGTACGTGCGCTTCAAAGGATTCGTAGGAATCTTTTAGGAACTGAAAGTCGTCAAACCACCAGAATGCCGTCCAGATATGCTCATATTTGGCTTCTAGCATCTGTCGATACGTGCCATCTGCATCTGCTAACCGAATAGCACGAAGAAATCGGCCATCGGTTTCCGTGCGGGGGCGTTCAAGATTTCGTGACAGCTTGGCCGCAACAAGAGCTTCTGTGACCCGCTGCCGCTCCATGCTGCGAAATGCTTCAGGATCATTAATTGAATGTTCTATATCTGCAAGTTGTTGTGTCCGAGAATAGTCCGTCGGCCCCAATCTAAGCGGATCTCTTTTGGATTCACCAACTCCCAGATAATTAAAGGCGATGTCCTTGCGGTCGTTTTCTATAATTTCTTTTACAATCCATGACCGATCATGAATCGTAACCGGGATGCTGTACTGTTTTGAAAGTTCATCCTCGATATCAGCGCGGTTTTTAGCCCTGGCAAATCTGCTGGTGATGCAGATTATCCGGTCATACTTCCGCCCTGTCTCAATGATCCCTTTGACGTCGTCGCGAACCTTCTGCGTCCAGGTCTTCTTAGCACTGAACGCGAATGCCCATCTTTCACGACCTCCATTGGCTTCACCGACATATGTCAGAGCAGCGATTTCATCCGCAACAGAGTAAGTCTCCGTATCAGCTTTGCTGTCTCCGCCTCCCTCAGGCCCTGTCTGGGGTCTTAGATTGGGACAGATGACGCGCTCACAAAGTTTTCGGCAGAATATTTCAAATTCATGAGTCTGATTGCGCTGTGTAATCGATTCCAACTGGTATTCTAAAGTTGGTGCCTCCAACAGGTATGCTACCTGATCTTCGGTATCCGAGTAATACTCAGGCCGAAGCTCTCTCATAAATTGAGAGGGCGAGATTTTTTCAAGGTTGGATACATTATTTTTTGTCATTTTTACGTATCTTTAAACCCAAAACGTCCGCTTTGAGCCGAAAGCTGCCATTCAGAAGCTGCAAGGACAGCGGCGTGTTGCATAATAGTAAGTTAGTTGTCAAAAAATAAAATATTGAATCAGTAAATACCGCGCGTGGTGATACACTATGAAGCTTTTGGATCAGGTCCGGGATGTCCTCTCATTTGGCAAGCGAGTAATAAGAAGTATTCAGACTGACCCAAAAACTAAATCTCTAAAATACCCCTCCGGGAGCCACCATCTTTGGCGGATCTTGAGCAGAAAACCCGGAAAACCTTGTCCTGCCTACGTTTAGAGGCTACTGTGCACAGTAGTCAGCAAATGCATGATATGATTGCGTAACTGACGAGGGAGCTAAAATTTCTTCTTTCCGCCATCCAGTAAAAGTAGCCTGACCATTAGGGCGTCAATTTTTGCAGGGCCTCCGCGGCCCGTTTCAGGAGGAATTCCTGAAAGCCCTTGTCATGTTCAATGGAGAATGATTCCTCGAAGCCTCGGTCGGTGTTGTCGAGAAAGAAATGCTTGGTCTGTTCCAGGGCGTACTGAGGTGCTTCCATGATCTTTCCGGCGATCTCCAGGGCGCGGTCCAGCAGTTTGCTCTCTTCCACGAGCTCATTTACCAGTCCGATACGATAAGCCTCCGTGGCGTCGATGATCCGTCCGGAGAGGCATAATTCCCTTGCCAGGCCGGCGCCGACAATCCACTTGAGGGGTGTAAAGAGGGTAGGGGCGCCGAATTTGAT
>JBAYKV010000179.1:0-7134 GCA_041664405.1 Syntrophales bacterium | reverse complement strand
TACCCCAGGGGGAGGGGTGGGGATGGTTCTCTGGTCATGTTTGTTGTGATCCATCAAGTTAAAAAACATTATAAATGATGAACTGTGAAGGAAGAGAAATTATTTCCGAAGCGCCCCAACCGGCAGGGACGCAAGTCCTCGTCACCGGCGGCGGCGGATTTTTGGGACGGGCCATCGTCGAACATCTTTTGGCTGCCGGTTATGCCGTGCGGAGTTTCGCCCGCGGTGACTATCCGGAGTTGCGGCAGCGGGGCGTAACGGTAATCAGGGGGGATCTGACGGATCCCGAGGCGGTGAAACGGGCCTGCGATGGCTGCGCCGTCGTCTTCCACAATGCTGCCAAGGCCGGGGTTTGGGGGGACTATGATTCTTTCTACCGTTCGAACGTTATGGGTACGAAGAATATCCTCGCCGCCTGCGGTCACGCCGGCGTGGGTCGGCTGGTCTTTACCAGTTCCGCCAGCGTCGTTTTCGGCGACGCCGACATGGAAGGGGTCGATGAATCCGTTCCCTATCCATCCCATCCCCGCTCCCCCTACACGGCCACAAAGGCAGAAGGGGAACGCCATGTCCTCACCGCCGACTCCCCGGCCCTCCGGACCCTCTCCCTCCGCCCCCACCTCATCTGGGGACCGGGGGACACCCAGATCATCCCCCGCATCCTCGCCCAGGCCCGGGCCGGCAAGATCGTGCGGGTGGGTGCCGGGAAAAACATCATCGATACGACTTACATAGACAATGTCGCTGCCGCCCATCTCCTGGCTGCCGACGCCTTGAGGGACAACCCGCGCGCTTCGGGCCGGGCCTACTTCATCTCCAACGGCGAGCCGGTCAATCTCTGGGATTTCGTCAACCGCATCCTGGCGATGGCGGGGATTCCGCCGATCCGCAGGGGCATCCCGAAATCCGTCGCCGTCCTGCTGGGAGCGGTAGTCGAAGCTATCCATCTGGCCCTGAAACTGCCAGGGGAGCCCCGGATGACGCGATTTTTGGCGGAGGAACTTTCGACGTCCCACTGGTTTGACATTAGCGCCGCCCGGCGGGAGCTGAAATACGCACCTCAGGTATCCGTGGAAGAAGGGCTGCGGCGATTACAATCCTGGTTGCAGGGCCAGGGCTGCACTTCCATCCTCAGCGCCCCTCCTTTCCGGCGGGAATCGACAAACAGGCCAGAATGACGCCATTTTGAGGACACGTCAAGAACTGTCTTATCCGGAATTGAAAAGGCGGAGCCGACCCGCCACACCCTCCCGGGTGAACTTGTAGAAATGCCAATGGGTGGCACATCGGTTCATATACTGGGCAAAACCAACGATATCATTTCGGTAACCTACACTGCGTCCGAAGAAATAGCGAATGTAAATGATCCCCACGGTTCTCAGGCTGCCGTCCTTGGAAAGGGCCCGGAACAGGTTCCAGAGCAGGATCAGACCATAGACCAGCGTGGGAATGCTTTTACCTTCATTGGCCTTGACGCATATTTCCGCCCGTTTTCGATTGAATTCCGGAAGTAGAAAAACCCTGAAGTACCGATCGAGAAAGGCTTGAGGGCTATAGAGCCTGGTGAGGAGATCCCAGTAACCTTGTTGTAGTTCTCCGGACGTCATTAGCTTGGGTACGAAATTGCAGTTGGGGCGGTCAAGTCTCAGTCTGCCTTCCTGCTCCAGACGTTCAAAGAGGGGTGTTTTCGGCACGGCAACGAGCATGCCCACCATCGCCAGCAGGATGCCATTATCCTGAATGAAGCGGAATTGTTCTTCCATAATGGTGATATCATCCTGATCGAACCCGACGATGAATCCGCCGTTAATGTCCAAACCTGCATTACGGATTCGCCCCATTTTCTCCTCCAGCGATCCGTTCGATGTGTTCTGAAACTTCTTTGTCTCAAGAAGCGAGGCAACTCTTGGCGTCTCAATACCTATGAACACGGAGCGAAAATTTGCCCGATACATCAGATCGAGCAGCTCCGCATCATCGGCCAGGTTGATACTTGCTTCGGTAGTCAGTCGCAGAGGATAGCCGTGCTTCTCCTGCCACGGAATGATAAGACGGAGTAGCGCTTTTGCTGCCTTCTTGTCGCCAATAAAATTATCATCCACGATAAAGCAGGAGAAAAACCCCACCTTGCGCATGTCTTCCAGTTCTTCAAGGACCTGCTCAGGATGCTTGGTTCTTGGGCGCCGGCCAAAGGTCACAATAATATCACAAAATTCACACTGAAAGGGGCAACCCCGAGAGAACTGGACCGATCCTGAAGCATACCGGTCAACCTTGAGGAGGTCGTATCGCGGTTTGGGCAAGGTGGTCATGATCGTCCGATTTTCCTGTGTGTAAAACTTCTTGTACGCCCTACCGGCAGCGAATTCATCAACGAATTCGGGCCAAGTCTCATCCGCCTCGCCGGAAAAGACCACATCGCACAGGCCTTCGAAGAAGGTTTCATTCACCGAAGCGTAGGCGCCCCCCACAACGGTGAAAATTTTCATTTCACAAAGCCTGAGCAGAATTGACTTCATTCTGTCCCTCTGGACGATCATCCCTGTTAGGCCGACAACATCGAAACCCTTAAGAAGCTCGAAATCAATCTTCTCGACGTTTTCATCCAGGAGATAAACCTCGTGATCCGGTATAAGTCCGGCGAGATGAGGCAAGGCGCCCGTGGTCATGGTGCATTGCTTATTTCCCGGATAGAGGAGCAACGCGTAATCCAGTCCCCAGTAGGATGGTTCAAATTTGGGATTGATGAGGCAAATTTTTAATCGTTTCATCATTTTATGAACATAAACCTTAGGTCGAACTATCAAATATGATAGAAATAAAAAAACCACCAAAGCTCTAAAGAGCATGGTGGCCGCCTTTGCACTTCAAATTGTTATAACTCAACTTTAACTGTACCGCACTGACTTAAGACCATAGCGAGGTACAAAATGTCAGGTAAAAATACTTTACTGTTCACGCAAAGTCAAGGCATATCTCGATAATTTACTCACAAAGCGGTAAAGCGGTCATCTGGCCGACAATGACCTGACATTAACTTTTTCTTGCCGGTATTTTTCGATCCTTCATCCTGCCAGGGCAATATAAACTAACAGGTAATGGAATACGCCACCCAGGAGCACGAACAGGTGAAAGATTTCGTGAAACCCCAGCCCTGAATCCCAAACCGGTTTTTTGATGGCATAAAATATCGCCCCAACAGTGAAAGATATCCCTCCGGCAAAAAGGTAAAATACGGCATTGGGGGGCATGGTTGTCAAGAACTCTTTAATGGCCGCAATCCCAACCCATCCCATGAGCAGGTAGATGATCGTGGAAAAATAGCGAGGTGCCTTGAGATAGAAGAATTTCAAAAACAGCCCGGCAATAACCAGTGCCCACTGGATTATGATAACCGACCATCTCCAATACCCCGAAAGATATACATAACAAACAGGCGTATAAGTGCCGGCAATCATGAAAAATATGGCAGAATGGTCCAGTTTTCGCCAAATAGATATTTCATTCTCATTTTGTTTCAACGCATGATATGAAGCACTGGCTAAAAAGAGCATGATTACCGAAAAACCGTACACAATGGAGACTACTACATGAGCTACCGACGTTCGCGCCACATAAATTAAATAGACGGTACCGGCAATTGCCGCAAATGCCCCGGCAAGATGTGAATAACACGATATTTTCTCCTGACGCCGGATCAAAATGGCCACCTACTTTCATCCGCTACGAAAAGTTTCGATATTTTTCTGCTCATTCAAATAATCGACATGACACAGCAAATCTCGTGAAAATGGGAGGGGGTCAGCTGCTTCTCATGAATATCGTTCCCGATAATATTATTCTTCGGTTGTCTCACTCCCGGAAGGTCATCTTGAGTTCCCAGAGGCCGGCTACTATCTTCTTTTCCAGATCGAAGCCGCCCTTTTCAAAGGTGTGCAGCATCGGCTGATTCTCCGCGAGGACCTCCGCCGTAAAGCCGAGGAGCCCCTGTCGTTTGGCCAGATACGTCAGATAGGCGAGCAGTTCCGTTCCAATCCCTAGTTGTTGATGCGTGTCTTTGACGGCAAAGGCGACTTCCGCCGAATGTTGCAACGGATCCGTGTAATAGCGCCCCACCCCGACGATCACCTCCGCCTCTTCTCGGGGAAGGATGGCGAGAATGGCCATTTCCACTGTGTAATCAATAATGACGAGCTTTTGCAGCACTTCATGGGGCACATCCTTCCGTACCGACATAAACCGGCGGAAAAGACTCTGATCCGAAAGGGAGTAGATAAAGTCCTTCAACAGCGGTTCGTCGCTGATCTTGATGGGACGGAAAAGAATATTATACCCTTTTTTAGTTGTGCGGTAACTCTCCAGGTGTTCCGGATACTCGCCCCGGACGCCGGGAATAAATGCCTGATCCTTGTAGATCAGTCCCAACTTCTTGGCCTCGTCGATGAGCCAGGGGCGGAACTTGGGATGGGCAATGCCGATGAGTTCCATTGCCCGTTCCCGGATGCTCTTCCCGTGGAGGTAAGCGATGCCGAATTCCGTAACCACATAGTGAAGATCCCCTCGGGTAAGGGTGACGCCGGAACCTTCTCGGAGCATGGGGACGATCCGGGAGACGACGTCGCAGGCTGCCGTGGATTGAATGGTGAGAATGGACTTGCCACCTTTGGCGAAGACGGCCCCACGCATGAAATCCGCCTGTCCCCCGACGCCGCTGTGAAAGATTTTTCCGATGGATTCTGCCGTGGCCTGGCCGGTCAGGTCGATCTCCAGGGCGCTGTTGATGGCCGTCATGTGATCATGCTGGGCGATGACCAGAGGATTGTTGGTATAGTCGATAGTCCGGAATTCGATGGCCGGGTTGTCGTCGAGATAATCATAGGTGGCCTTGTTCCCCATGCAGAAAGTCGTTACCGTTTTCCCCGGGTTGACCGTTTTTTTTAAATTATCGATGACTCCCGACTTCATCAGTTCGATAATCCCGTCGCTGATCAGTTCCGTATGGACGCCCAGATGTTTCTTGTCCTTCAGGTTCGCCAGGACGGCGTTGGGGATGCGCCCGTAGCCGACCTGGATCGTGTCACCGTCTTCGATGAGACGGGCGACGTATTTGCCGATATTGAGGGCGATTTCTGAATCCGCTTCATTGCTGTATTCTAGAAGGTCTTCGTCATAGTGGACAAGAAAATCAATGTCCCGTATGTGGATAAAGGCGTCGCCGTGGACCCGGGGCATGAATCTGTTTACCTGGGCGACGACGATCGAGGCCTTTTGGGCCGCGGCCTTGACAATGTCCACACTGATCCCGAGGCTCAGGTACCCGTGATCGTCGGGGAGGGAAGTCTGGATGAGGGCGATGTCCACCCGGGCCAGGCCGCTGCGGAACAGTTCCGGCGTCTCGGAGAGAAAGACCGGCGTGTAATCGGCCACGCCTTTGTTGACTGCTTCCCGGGTGCTGTCGCCGATGAAGAAGGAATTGTGACGGAAGTTGTGTTTGAACTTTTCCGTAGCGTAGGGGGCGACGCCAAGGGAGCGGATGTGGAGGACCTCGGCGTCAAAAAAGGCCTTGGGATAGGATTTGACATAACGGATCATACCCTGCACAAGATGCTGGGGCTCGGCGCATGCTGAACCGATAAAGATCGTGTCTCCCCGGTGAATATGGCTGAATATCTCCCCTTCGGAGGCGAATTTTTCCGGGTATTGCTCTTTCCATTTTTCCAGGGGCATAACTTTTCTCCTTCCCACGTCATTCCGGGTTTGTCAGGAATCCGATATGTCATTCATGGTCCCATGTAGCGACAGGTTAATTCTACAGGTAATCACAATGATGTCAAGGTGAAAGGAAGGAAGGGAGAAAGGAGAGATTGACAGGGAGGGGCGATTTATTTATAGGGAGTCCGGACTGATCATTATGCATGATAATTTAAGATATATGGTGGTAAAAACATGGAAACATTTTTTTTCCCGAAAAGCATGGTCGTGGTCGGGGCTTCGGCTACGAAGATGAACCTCGGCCAGATTATTCTCCTCAACAACAAACAGTGTGGTTATCAAGGGAAGCTCTACGGTGTCGGTTCCCAGGCGGGAGAGGTAGCCGGGATCCCCATTTACACGGATATTGCGAGCCTTCCCGAGGTCCCCGAGGTGGCGATCTTCCTGACCCCGGCAAAAACCATTCCCGACCTGATGGACGCCTGCGGCCGGAAAGGGATACGCCGTGTCGTTATCGAATCCAGTGGCTTCAGCGAATATTCCCACGGCGATCATTCCCTGGAAAAGGAAGTCCTCGATGTGGCCGCTAAATACGGGATCAAGTTTGTCGGTCCCAACTGCGTGGGGACGGTTAATTTTGACATCAAGATGATGATGCCCTTTGCCTTTTTCAAGAATCCCCCTTCCGGCGGCCGGGTGGCCATGATCGCCCAGAGCGGCGGCGTCGGGGGCACTTATCTCCACTCCCTCCCCGAGAACGCCATCATTCCAGGTAAATTTGTAAGTATCGGCAACAAACTCCAGCTTGATGAGGTCGATTTTCTCGATTATTTTCTCGATGATGATAAAACGGACGTCGTGACCATGTATCTCGAGGGCTTCAGGCGGGGCCGGGCGTTCTACGATCTCGCCGTCCAGGCGGACAAACCTGTCATTGTCCAGAAATCAAACCGGAGCGAGGCAAGCGCGAAGATCGCCCAATCCCATACCACTGCCCTCTCCACGGGCGATGATGTCGTGGACGGCCTCTTCCGTCAGGCCGCCGTCATTCGCGCCGAGGAGGAGCGGGAGTTCCTGAACGCCGTCAAGATAATCCGCTTGCCTATAATGAAGGGACGGCGCGTTGCCGTCTTGTCCCGGTCCGGAGGCCACGCAGTCCTTTCCGCCGACGCCTGCGAGAAATTCGGTTTTGACATGGTCCCTTTCCCGCCGGCCTTCCTGGAAAAGCTCAAAACCCTCTATCTGACCCGTGTTATTGCCCATCAGAACCCCCTTGATTTAGGAGAGATTTTTGATTACACGATCTTTGTTCGCATTCTTGAGGAAACCCTGAAGCTGGACAATATCGACGGCGTCCTGTTCAACCACTTATACGCCTCTACCTACGAGGCGGAAATGTCCCGGACCTTCCTGGCCGGGGTG
>JBAYKV010000178.1:0-7162 GCA_041664405.1 Syntrophales bacterium | reverse complement strand
TATCAAGCTTCTCGTCCTGTTTCTTTTTGTCTTCACGAAGTTGGTCCTGGATGTCATCGTAACCCACATACATGGCAAGACCACCCCCGAGGAGCAGCATGATGGGCAGAGCCCCTTTGAGAATGATGACAAAGGCTTGCCACCAGACAATCAGTCCGAGCAGACCTAAAACCGTGGCAATGGCGCCGCCAACAAGGAGGGGCATGGGTTTAACCTCCAAAGAGTAAAATTTCTTCCTTCATAAAAAGTATCAAAAAAGATAACGATTAGCAAGGTCAAATTCATCACAACGGCAAAATAATGCTTGATAAAATGAATATATTCCATTACCATGCCCCCCTTGCTCAGCGATGGGCGGGAAATGTTTTGACTGACTTGATGAAGGACAAAAAAATAATGATTTCTCTAGATTTTGATAGGGTCGGCGGTCTTGTCCCGGCTATTGTTCAGGACTTTGATACAAACGAGATTCTAATGCTTGCCTATATGAACCAGACGGCATGGGAAAAGACACTTGAAACAGGGATGGCTACCTTCTGGAGCCGGTCGCGGCAGTCCTTATGGGTCAAAGGGGAGACGTCGGGAAATATGCAGGAAGTCAAGGAAATAAGGGTTGACTGCGATCAGGATGCAGTGATCCTCAAGGTTCTTCAGCGGGGTGGGGCCGCCTGTCATACGGGATACAGGTCATGTTTCTATCGGAGAATCGATGGCGATCAGATTGTGGTGATTGGCGAGCGAATATTCAACCCGGAGGATGTCTATCGATGAAAAAGCTCAAGCTGGGAATACCGAAGGGTTCTCTTGAAGTCAGTACCGTTGACCTGTTTAAAAGAGCGGGATGGCGCATTACTTATGACAGTAGAAATTACTTTCCCGACATTGACGATGAGGAAATAACATGTATCCTTGTCCGCGCCCAGGAGATGTCTCGATATGTAGAAGAGGGAGTTCTTGACCTTGGCCTGACCGGCAGAGACTGGGTCATCGAGAATGAATCGGAAGTGGTGACGATACAGGATCTTATTTACTCCAAAACATCAACTCGCCAAGCGCGTTGGGTCCTGGTAGTCAGGGAGGATTCGGATATTCAGACCATCGAGGATATGAAAGGACGGCGAATATCCACAGAGTTAGTCAATTTCACAAAGAAATATTTTCGGGAACGTAACATTGACATCCATGTGGAGTTTTCCTGGGGAGCGACGGAAGCCAAGGTTGTCGAGGGTCTTGTAGATGCCATTGTCGAGGTGACGGAGACGGGGTCCACCATCCGTGCCAACAAATTGAAAATCATCCATGAGTTGATGAAAACCAACACCCAACTGATCGCAAATCGTGACGCCTGGGAAGACCCTTGGAAAAGGCAGAAGATTGATCAAATAAAGACTCTCCTCAACGGATCTCTGCAGGCCATGGGAAAGGTTGGTTTGAAACTCAATGTTGCCAGGGAAAATCTGGGGCGAGTAATTTTACTTTTGCCATCTCTGAAGGCCCCAACCATCTCCGGCCTGTATTCCGAGGAATGGCTTGCCGTGGAAACTATTGTGGACACGAGCATCGTCAGGGATTTGATCCCCCTCCTGAAGGAGGCTGGCGCTGAGGGCATTATTGAATATGCCTTGAATAAAGTAATATAAATTGAATGCTTGGCTAAGTGAAAGGAAGGCCTGCCGGTTCGGCAGCGGGAGGAGAGGAAATGCGTAAGGGAAAGGTCAAAAGGAAAACCAGCGAAACGTCCATTTCCATGGAAATGGATCTGGATGGCTCGGGCCGCGCGGAAATTGACACCACGGTTCCTTTCATGGACCATATGTTGACTCTCTTTTCCAGACATGGTCTTTTCGACATCAAGATAGCGGGGAAAGGTGACCGGGATGTCGATGACCATCATCTGGTTGAAGATTTGGGGATCTGTCTGGGACAATTGGTAAAGGAGGTCCTCGGTTCCAAAGAGGGCATCAAGCGTTACGGATCAGCTCTTGTGCCAATGGATGAGAGCCTTTGCAGCATCGCCATCGATATTTCGGGAAGGCCCTACCTGATCTACCATGTCGAGTTCGGAGAGGCCCGGATCGGGGATTTCGATCCCGCCCTGCTGAAGGAGTTTTTCAAGTCTTTTTCGGATCATAGCGGAATGACCTTGCACATCAATGTCCTCTATGGTAAGAATAACCACCATGTCGCCGAGTCTGTCTTCAAGGCCTTTGCCCGTGCTCTAAGAAGGGCGGCGAGTCTGGATGACCGGATTCAGGGCGTCATGTCCACAAAGGGAAGTCTCTAACTTAATAAGTACTTTCAACTCCTATACGGGGTTGTTTTTCTAACCCGTCGTAGGGATTCTTGCGGGTGGGATCCATATAATGTTCAGATTCAGCACATACATGATGATCATCGTAACGAAGAAATGGCGGGTTCTGGCGTGCCTGATGGTTCTAATCGTGATTTCCGGCTGTCAGAGTGCCAGCGGTGTATCTTCATCCCTGATGAAGGACAAGGACATCACATTCAGACGCATAGCCGTCATGCCCTTTCAGCAAGTTTCCCCAGAATTGGTAGCTACTTATGCCACTCAAAATGCACTTTCTGCATCTGTTCTGAAAACGGATAATGATCTCAAGAGCCCGGAACGTTTTCTCCAGGATTTCTTCATGGAAAGAATTTCTGCCTATCCTCAGTTCGAGATCGTTTCGCCCGACCGGGTAGGAGGTATTTACAACAGGGTCAGCAGCAACTCTTTCCGGGCGACCATGCCGCAGGTGATTAAGGAAGTGGGAGAAGAACTCAATGCGGACGCCATTGTCGTGGGATATCTCTACCGCTACCGGGAGAGGTGGGGTTATGATTATTCTGTGGAAAAACCCGCATCGGTCTTCTTTGAAATCCATTTATTCAGGGTTCAGGATGGGGCTCTCGTCTGGAAGGGCATATTCAATAAAACCCAGTCATCGTTGATGGAAAATGTACTGGGGGTATCCTATTTCCTGAAAGACAGGGGGCGATGGCTTACGGCGAAAGAGTTGGCTATGGAGGGAATGGAGGACACGATCAGAAGATTTCCCGGTGTGGCAAAAGATTCGGTCCGGGTTAACCCCTGAGCACCATGCGGGCCTGAATTCGATCCGGCGTTTATCCTTAATTTAAAACAGCCGCTCTGCAAAGGCATAGATCATTTGATTTGCTCCTCATTTTCTACCATCCCAAAATTTTTTTAAAGGATGCGATGTGATCATCATACCTGCTATTGATCTCAAGGGAGGCCGATGTGTGCGGCTGGCGCAAGGGGATTTCAATCGGACGACCGTTTACGGCGAGCATCCGGCGGATGTTGCCGAACGCTGGCAGGATAAAGGTGCGGAACGAATACATGTGGTGGACCTCGATGGTTCCCTTGTCGGGTCCCCCCAGAACAGGGAGGCCATCGGTGACATCATCCGTGCCGTAAGTATCCCTGTGGAGTTGGGGGGAGGCATACGTGACATGGAGACAATCGCGAGTTATGCGAAACTTGGGGTCCGCTGGATTATCCTGGGAACCGCAGCGCTGAGAGACCCTGAACTGGTTCGAGAGGCCTGTCGGACCTATGCAGATCAGATTATCCTGGGTATCGACGCCCGGGATGAGATGGTTGCCGTGCAGGGTTGGACGGAAACCACCTCTCTGACGGCGATTGATTTGATCCGAAGCTATGGGGACTGCCAGATAAGCGCCGTGGTTTATACGGACATCAGGCGTGACGGCATGGAAACGGGAGTTAATATTGAGGCGACAAAGGCCCTCGCCAGGGCGATCAAAATTCCTGTCATTGCTTCCGGAGGGGTCGGGGGCATAGGCGATATCGAGAAACTTCTGGAAATTGAAGATTCCGGAGTTATCGGTGTGATTGCCGGCCGGGCTCTTTATACGGGCGCCCTTTCCCTGGAGGAGGCAATCCGGAAAACAAAGGAAAAACAGGAGGTATGAAAATGGACGATTGTATCTTTTGTAAAATTGTCAAAGGTTCGATACCATGCCGCAAAGTTTATGAAGATGAAAGGGTTCTCGCCTTTGACGACATACATCCCATGGCTCCCGTGCACGTGGTAATTATTCCCAAGGAACACATTGCCACCATTCTTGATGTTTCCGAGGATAGAATGGAGGTTATGGGCGCCATGATTTCAGCGGCACGGGAAGTAGCAAGGATGAAGGGTATAGATCAGGGCGGATTTCGGATGGTAATCAATTGCAATGAAGAGGGGGGGCAGGTTGTATTCCATCTCCATATGCATATTTTAGGGGGGAAGAAACTTCAGGATGGCCTTGGTTGAGGCCTGAATACTTCGTTGACAAAAAGTAAATGGTGGATAAGTTAAGAGGCATAAATTTTTCAGTGATATGTGAGGATGAAAAAGGATATGGAACTTAATAAAAAAATAGAACAGGAAATGATCAAGGCGGCGAAGGCCAAGGAAAAAATCCGCTTGTCCGCCCTCAGGATGATGAAAAACGCCATTCATAATAAAGAGATAGAGCTGAGGCGGGAGGCAACGGAGGCGGAATTCATGCAGGTCCTCGCAACGATGGTTAAGCAGCGCCGGGATTCCATTGAGCAGTTCGAGAAGGGCGGCAGAATGGATCTGGTTGAAAAGGAGACATCGGAGCTGAATGTCGTTCAGGAGTTCATGCCTCAGCAGTTTTCGGAAGAAGATCTCACAGCGGCGATAGAAAAGGCCATTCAAGAGACGGGCGCCGCAGGTCCCAAAGATATGGGTAAGGTAATGAAGGCCCTTTTGCCTGTAATCAGCGGCAGGGCGGATGGCAAGATCGTAAGTGAAAAGGTTAAGTCCAGGCTTTCAGGTTAGTACCATAGATGACTAAAGGTTCGATTCCTGAAGACAAGATTGACGAAATAAAGAGACGGATAAATATCGTGGATCTTGTGTCGGGGTTTGTAAGTCTGAAGCAGGCAGGAAGGAACTATAGCGGTCTGTGTCCTTTTCATAAGGAGAAGACACCCTCCTTCACGGTGAGTCCGGACAAGCAGATTTTTTACTGTTTCGGCTGCGGGGAAGGGGGGAATGCCCTCGCCTTTGCCATGAAGATAAATGGCCTGACTTTCCCCGAAGCGATCCGGTATTTGGCGAAAAAAACAGGCGTTGCCCTTCCCGATCGACCCCTAAGCCGACAGGAAAAAGAGCAATTGACTCTCAAAGAGAGAATGCTCCGTCTCCATGCCCTTGTTTCAGATTATTATTTGGCCCGATTGAACGGGAAGGAATGTCAGAAAGCCCAGATATATTTACGGAAACGGGATATCGGCGCCGAGGCTGTTAATACTTTCCAGTTAGGCTATTCCCTGGAGGGCTGGAGGTTTCTCAGGGATTATCTGGAACAAAAAAGGGTGCCCCTGCCCCTGGCCGAACAGTCGGGACTCCTCGCAAAAAATGAACGGGGGGAATATTACGATCGCTTCCGGGGCAGACTTATCTTTCCCATTGAAGACCAGGCCGGCCAGATCATCGCTTTTGGCGGGCGACTTCTGGGGGAAGGGGAGCCGAAATATTTAAATTCGCCGGAATCGGTATTATTCAGCAAGGGAAAGAACCTGTACGGCCTCAGCAGGACGAAAGAAGATATCAGAAAAAGCGGTTATGCCATCCTGGTGGAGGGTTACTTCGACCTCCTGTCCCTCTGGAGTGCCGGGGTAAGAAATGTCGTTGCTACCCTTGGAACCGCCCTAACCCGGGATCATGTCGATTTGCTCCGCAGGTATACGAAAGATGTGGCAGTGGTATTTGATGGTGATGAGGCAGGTAAGAAGGCGCTGGCAAGAAGCCTGGGATTCTTTATTGATGGGAACCTGCACACCCGGGCCGTGATACTTCCCGAAGCCTCCGATCCTGATGACTATGTTCGGAACTTCGGAAAGAAAAGATTCCAGGAATTGATTGAAAAGTCTCCCCCGGCGGTGGAATATTATCTTGATACCGTGGTCGGGAGCAGGGGAGATTTCGATCATAACCGGGGCGCGCTCCGGGAAGCCCTGTCTTTTATAACCAGAATGGACAACGACGCGGAGAGAGATCTCTTTATTAAACTCGCGGCGGAAAGGATAGGCATTGACGAAGCTATTCTCAAGGCGGAAGTCATCCAGGGAATGGGGAAGAAACCTAACGAAACCGTTCCCCCGAAGAACGAAAATCGGTCCTCATACCCCGTGGATGCGCTGGAAATGAACTTTATTGCCCTGATCCTGGATCATCCCGACAAGATTCCCGCTATGGTTAACGCCGATATCCTGAAATGCTTCGGCAGCGACGAATTAAGGAACTTGGGGAAGATTGTTGAAACTTATTATGGCAGGATCGGGAAAATCGACCTTAAGGACTTTGTTGACCATCTGGAGGCCGGGCCCCTGAGGGATGAGATATTAAGTCGTCTCATTGATTCGGGCGCCTGGGAGGCAGACACAGTTGACCAGGTTTTCAGTGACATGATCCACCAGATCAGGCGCAAATGGTTCAAGGAAAGGCACCGGTCCTTGAAGATGAAGCTGATCAGGGCTCAGCAGGGGAGTGACCAGGAATTGTGTCAGCGCCTGCTTGTTGAAAAGGGAGACCTGATGAAGGCAGAAAAGGCAGTATTAGCGAAAGGGTAAGGTGGAGGCTCATTTATGGGAAAAGACATCCAATCCGAGGAATTTAAGAAATTGATGTCCTTGGGAGAAGAAAAGGGTTTTTTAACCTATGACGACGTGAACGATCTGTTGCCGTCGGATGTCATTTCGTCGGATCAGATTGACGATATCATCATGCTTTTTGGGGAGAAGAACATCGATATTATCGACACGGAAAAGGGAGAAAAGCTGGTCGTCAAAAAGGCTCCGGGCGAGCTTGTCGGGTCAAAAGACGAGGACCTTATCAGTTTGATGCCCGTGGCCGGCAAGACCGGCGATCCGGTGAAGATGTATCTTCGGGAGATGGGGATGGTATCCTTGCTTAGCCGGGAGGGGGAGGTTGAAATTGCCAAAAAAATTGAGGATGGCATCCGGGATACCATGGATTCGGTTTTTAGTGTCACTGTCTGCATCAATGAGGTCGTGGATATTGGACGGAAGATACGCAACGGGGAGATGAGAATCAAGAACGTAGTCGATAATCTTGAAGATGACGATGGTTTT
>JBAYKV010000177.1:0-7167 GCA_041664405.1 Syntrophales bacterium | reverse complement strand
TCGTCCGCCTTTTCGGGCAGGAGCGGGGTCATTTTGTGGATTTGAGAGCGCATGTTGTTGCCTCCAATTGCCGATATTTTTGCCGGTTAATGGCTTGTTAATAATTCATAATTACGGGAGATATTATACGATGGCGGAATATTATGCAATATTTTTTGCCGGTTTATTTACCGATGTATGGAATAGATCTGATAGCAAGTATTTGAAAGATGCAACAATGTGAGACGAAAAGTTTTGTCGGCAGGAGATATAACCTGATTGGCGGTTTCCCCCAAAGTTCCCCCAGGATTTTTAGGTGTGAAATTCTGTTAATAATAACTAATAGTTACAAAACGAAGCATGGATTCGATTCCCATGCACTTCCGCCATTTTATTCGTAAATTTTGCATTTTATACGTATAAATTTTTTAACCTGTCTTTAACTTTCTTTAACCTGTGCTTTTTAGCGCTCACACCGGAGTTGAAGTATGGAGGGGGGCCAAAAGTACTACGTCTTTCTGAATTCAATAGATCAACAACCGCGATGAAGATACAGGTTTTCGAATCAACATCATTGATGTTCTTTTTCAGTCATAATTGTGATATGCTGCATACCGATGTTAACGGCTGGATGAAGCGGCTCTTTTGTAAACACTAGCTCAGTCAGAATTGGGAAGTCGCTACACATACCGAAGGGGCCTTGTGCAACCTCGGATCTGGTTGGAAATAACAATGGAAACCATATTGGGCAAGTGATGGATCAAACGGGAGACAATCCCGAAACAGAAAAGGAGGTATTGCTTATGAAGAAGGCGTTGAGTTTGGGTGTTATGGTTTTGATAATGTGTTTTTTAATCTCCGGTCCTGCCTTCAGTCAGGATAAGCCGGATGCTACCATCAGGTTCTCACAGGGCCAGGTTGCTGTTGGCATAGGCTATAGCTGGGGAGACGGCGTCTTAACCTTTCAGGTAAAAGAATATCCCTTCAAGATTAAAGGGCTGTCTGTAGTTGACGTGGGTGTCAGCAAAGTGAATGCAAACGGCGAAGTCTTCAACTTGAAAAAACTAGAAGACTTTAACGGGATCTATACCACCGTCTCAGCTGAGGCTACTTTAGCAGGAGGCGCCGGTGTAATTACGATGAAGAATCAGAACGGAGTTACAATCAAACTCTTTGCCCTCACACAGGGTGTCAATTTCAAACTCGCCCTTGAAGGTGTAAAGCTGACACTGACAAAATAATTCTATTTTAATAAAAATCCATCATCCACCAGACCTTCTTCGATACGAAGGTCTGGTGATTTGTTTCTGACCATACGTCGAAAATCATATTAACCGGAGGGGGTCAATCGATGCTGCATCAACTGCGTGCGGCCAATCGGACCTACAGAGCGGATTAAATTTTTTATTTCAGCACAATCGCAATATCTCTCAGGGGGCTTTGCGGATTATTTTCAATTCGGACGGGGTCAGGTAGAACTCGCTATAGCCGCATTCCGGGCAGGCATAAACATCGAAACCCGTGGATTTATTTTCCATTTTTACCCGTTTCCCATATTCCCAGGTAGCCAGGCGGATAGCATGAAAAGTATCCGTGTTTTTTTCATTTAAAACAACCATTTCCAAATCCGGATGATTGAGGCAGCATGTTTTTTCATTGTTTCGGGGCATAATATCGTTCCTCACAAAAGGTTATTGGTACATGTTTATTATCACAAGACGGGGGCAAAGCAAGAATATTTGTAGAATTCCCCGCAAATTCCTGATAAAATAAGGACCTTAAGTGAAAGTTACCCATTAAAACAGGGATATATCTACTCAGACTGAACCTTATGAAATTAGTGCAGGTCTGAAAAAGACTGACACAGATAGCTTGCCGGGAGGTAGCCATGATCGACAGTTTGCAGGGCCAGTACCTGACGTATTACTATCAGACGATTGGCTGGTATGAGGGTCTTACATATGTGGAACAATTCTTTACTCTCTTTGGTGTGTTTGTAGTGATTGCCGTTGTTGTTTCTCTGTACATAGTGAAGAAGGCTGCCAGTTAATCCAACTAATCCAAGGAGGTCATATGTCCATGTCAAATCCTGTCATCATCTGCGCCGCCCTCACGGGAGCGGCGACCTTTAAACAAAACAACCCTTCCGTTCCCTATACCCTCGAGGAATTCGCGGTTGAAGCCGAAAATTGCTTCCACGCCGGGGCAGCCATGGTTCATGTCCATGCCCGGACCGACGACGGCGACTCCAGTCATGATATCGACCGGGTCCAGGCCGTTTATGATGCCATCAAAGAACGCTGTCCGGACCTTATCATCTGCCTGTCTTCAGCGGTGGGGGCCTTCAAGACCGCCGAGCAGCGTCTGGCCCAGATCGTTGCCGTCAAGCCGGAAATGGCCTCCCTGAATACCAATACCATGAACTTCAGCATTATCGACCGTAATTCCGGGCAGATATTTTTTGATTACGTCTTCGAGAACACCTTCACCATGCTTCAGGATTTCGGCAAGGCCATGGAAGAAAACCTGATCAAACCGGAACTCGAATGCTACGATATCGGTGGTCTGGACAATACCCTCCTCATCGGCCGGCAGGGCTTCTTTTCCGAACCCATGAATTTCAATTTCGTGTGGGGGGTGGCAGGGGGTCAGAAATTCCGACCCGACGTCATGATGGCCATGAAAAACGCCCTGCCCCCAAATGCCAACTTCACAACCTGCGCCGTCGGCCCGGAGCAGTTCCCCGCCAATATCCTGTCCTGTCTTTTGGGGGGGCATATGCGGGTGGGGATGGAGGATAATACCCGCATGCCAAATGGAGATTTGGCCAAGGGAAGTTATGAGCAGGTAGAGTGGGCCGTCCGGGCAGCCGCCTCCCTGAACCGCTCACCGGCGACTCCCCGGGAAGCCCGGACCATCCTGGGAATCAGGAAGGGCTAGGTCGTTTCACTACGCTCCGGTTCCGACCTCCTGCTTTAGCCTCATAGAGGGCCTGGTCGGCAGCGGAAATCAGCATCGCCGCCGTCATGCCCCTTCGGGGAACCAGCGTGGCTACCCCCATACTGATAGTTACCAGGGAGGCGGCGGATGAATGGTCGTGGGGAATTGCCAGGTTTACAACTCCGGTTCTCATGGCCCCCGCGATAGCATCGGCGCCGTCACTTGCCGTCATGGGAAGAATCGCGGCAAATTCTTCGCCGCCGTACCTGGCCAAAAAATCTGTGGGTCTTTTTAAAATGCTGCTCATGGCCAGGGCTACCTTTCTCAGACAGTCATCCCCCGTCAGATGCCCGTAGTGATCGTTGAAGGCCTTGAAATGGTCAATATCTATCATGACCATGGAAAGGGGTTGTTTACTGCGCATCGCCTGTTTCCATTCATGAGCGAGGACTTCATCAAAACGTCGGCGATTGGGAATGCCCGTAAGTCCATCCAGCAGGCTCAACCGTTGCAGGATCTGGTTTGCCGCCGCGAGTTCCCGGGACATGACGAGCAATTCTCTTTCCCTATCCCGGCGTTTTTCCATTTCATCCTTGAGGCGCAAGGATGAACGGACCCTTGCAATGAGTTCCAGCTTATCCACCGGTTTGGTGATATAATCCATTGCCCCGGCATCGAAGGCCGACTGCAGGATTCCCTTATCCGCCAGGGCCGTGATCATGATGATGGGGACATCCTCGAAACGGTCATCCGCCTTGATGCGGCGACATGCATCAATTCCGTCAATCTCCGGCATAACGATATCCATGACGATAAGATCGATGCCGGCAACCGTTCTATCACCACTACCCCTGTCCAGGCCGAGGATGGAAAAGGCCTCGGCTGCCGATGCCGCCTCTTTCACCTTGTCATAACCGGCCTTTCGCAACTGACGGGTAATCAGCACGCGCATCTCTT
Organism: Syntrophales bacterium; assembly: GCA_041664405.1. Classification (GTDB taxonomy): domain Bacteria; phylum Desulfobacterota; class Syntrophia; order Syntrophales; family UBA8958; genus UBA8958. The sequence continues at coordinate 3,291 of JBAYKV010000177.1, read as the reverse complement.
CCGCATCATCGACAAGGAGAATTTTATGGTTTCGTTCTTTTGCTGCCTTGTCATTCACAGCGCAAAGCCTCGATGGGGTTCAGTAAAGAAGCCTTGTAGGCCGGATAGAATCCGAAGAAGATCCCGACCATGCCGGAAAACCCGAAAGCCAGGAGAACGGACAGGGGTGAGATGATCGTTGTCCAGCCGGCAAGCTCAGAGAGGATCTTGGAGGTGACTACACCCATAATGATCCCGATTACACCTCCACTCAGAGAAAGGGTCAGGGCCTCGACGAGGAACTGCATACGGATGGCCCAGGTTTTCGCCCCCACTGCCATGCGTATCCCGATTTCCCTGGTCCTTTCCGTAACGGACACAAGCATGATGTTCATGATCCCGATCCCCCCGACCAGGAGCGAGACGGAGGCGATAGCCCCCAGAAGCAGGGTCATGACCCTAGTGGACTGCTCGGCAACCTGGAGCATTTGGGTCAGGTTCCGGATCGAAAAATCCATTTCCCCTTTGGGACTAATCCGGTGCCGTTGTTTGAGAAGGTCGGTGATCTGTCTTTCCGCCCTCTCCATATCAGCGGCGCTTCTTGCCTTGATGAGAATTGTCCGCACCATCCCGGCAAAAGTAGTGCCGATAATTCTTTTTTGCGCAGTAGTTACGGGAATATAGGCCAGATCGTCCTGATCCTGTCCGACGATGGATTGACCCTTTTTTTCTAGGACCCCGATGACGGTGAAGGGAACCTTCTTGATCCGAATGATCTGTCCCACGGGATCCATGGAACCGAAGAGATTATCCACTACCGTCTGCCCCAACAGGACCACCTTGGCGGCGGCACGGATATCCTGTTCCGTAAAAGACCGCCCGGAAACAAGGGCGGCATCCCGGACTTCTAGAATACCTGGCGTGGTTCCCTGAATCCCGGTCGACCAGTTCTGATTTCCATACACGACCTGCGCGACGCCGTTGAGCATGGGTGCTACCGCCGCCACGGCGGAACACTCCCGTTCAATGGCATAGGCATCCTCCAGGGTCAGGGTCATCTGGGTGCCGCTGCCCATGCGCAAGCCCCCCGAAGTGATGCTGCCCGACATGACAATGAGGAGATTGCTCCCCATTGACGCTACCTGCTCGGAAATCTTCTCGCTGGCCCCCTGCCCCACCGCCAGCATGGCGATAACCGATCCGACCCCGATGATGATCCCCAACATGGTTAGTGAAGACCGCATCTTGTTGACCCAGAGGGCCCGGAAGGCTATTTTTGTTGTGGACCAGACACTGATGACCATGACCTATTCCCCCTGCTTAACATCGCTCACCACGACGCCGTCAAGAAAGCGGATCACCCGCCGGCTGAAGGCGGCGATATCCATCTCGTGGGTTACGAGGATGATCGTGATATGTGATTCCTCGTTGAGCCGGGCAACAAGATCCATGATTTCCATGCTTGTTTTCGTATCCAGATTACCCGTCGGTTCATCGGCAAAAAGCAGGGGGGCTTCGTTGACCATGGCCCGGGCAATGGCCACCCGTTGCTGCTGTCCCCCGGAAAGCTGATTGGGCAGGTGATGTTCACGCCCCTCCAAGCCCAGCTTCACCAACGCCTCACGGGCTCGCTGCCGGCGTTCTCCGGCGTTGATCCCGCTATACAGCATGGGCAGTTCGACATTTTCCTGGGCCGAAGCCCGGGAAAGGAGGTTGAACCCCTGAAAAACGAATCCCATCTTCCGGTTTCTGATCTCTGCCAGTTCATCCTTGGAAAATTGGCTAACGTCGATTCCATCAAGAAGATACTTGCCCGATGTAACCAGATCAAGGCAGCCGAGGATGTTCATGAAGGTTGACTTGCCCGAACCGGAGGGACCCATGATGGCCACGAAATCCCCCCGGCCAATGGTCAGGGTGACTCCATTCAGCGCCGGAACGGTCATCTCTCCAACCTGATAGATTTTTGTGACGTCCAGCGTTCTAATCATCCCGGCCTTACCGATATCTCAAGACTCATAATCGCATTTGCAGATAATTGTCCCTTAATGAAATCCGGCATCTTATCTGATGAAACGCGGTGTCGCCGCCCCGGGGTTATCTTTCTTCCTGTTCGGATCCATCGCCTCGATGATCACTTCCTGACCGGGGCGGAGGGTCCCGCCTACGACCTCGGTATAACTGCCGTCGCTGATCCCCATCCGGACAGGAATATTCTTCGGAATCCCCTGTTCGAGAATCCAGACCTGTTGCCCTTTGCCGGCGGGGATGTCTTTCTTCCCGGTCGTTTCGGGCATGCGGAACCGCAGGGCGGCGCTCGGAATTCTCAGCACCCCCTGTTTGCTGTCGATGATCATCGATACGTTCGCCGTCATTCCCGGTCGGAGCTTCATCTCCGGATTGTGAACGCGGACGATGACCTCGTAGGTCACTACATTCTGGACCGTCGTCGGCGAATTTCTCACCTCCGAAACCTTGCCGTGAAACACAAGTTCCGGAAAGGCGTCAACAGTGAATTCGACAGGCTGTCCTACCTGTGCCCGTCCGATATCCGCCTCGTCAACACTAGTTTCAACCTGCATCTTCGTGAGATCTTGGGCGATGCTAAAAAGCGTCGGGGTCTGAAAACTTGCCGCTACGGTCTGGCCGATATCGACGGTCCGGGAAATGACCATTCCGTCGACGGGAGAGCGAATGGTTGTATAGGCCAGATCTGTTTGCGCCAATCTCAGGGAAGCCCTGGCCTGATCGACCTGGGCTTTGGAAGCGCTCACCTGGGCCTGAGACGTTTCCATATTCGTTCTTGCCGTATCGAGATCGCTCCGGGCGATAAGATTCCTGGTAAAGAGGGTTTCGTTTCTTACCAGGGTCCTTTTGGCATCCTGGAGGGTCGCCTCGGCCTTTTGCAGATTGGCCTGGGATAGGTAAAGGTTGGCATTAGCCTGCTCAACCTTGGCGGCAAACGTGGCCGGGTCGATCTGGGCAAGGATCTGGCCCTTCTTTACCGGGGAATTGAAGTCAACGTATAATGCCTTGATCATCCCGGATGTCTGGGCGCCGACAATCACCGTGGTGACGGCGTTGACCTTCCCCGTAGCCGTCACGGTCGCCCGGATATTCCCCGTTGAGACCTTATCCGTTCGATATTTGATCCCTTTGTTGCCGCCCCGCATGAGCACAAAGGCGGCGGAGGCAATGATGATCAGAATCAAAATGCCGGCGATGGTCAAGATTTTTTTCTTCATGGAAGACCTATTGACTTTTCAATACTGGCCTGCGCTATTTTGTGATCATAAATGGCCGCCGCCTGGG
>JBAYKV010000176.1:0-7169 GCA_041664405.1 Syntrophales bacterium | reverse complement strand
TTTTCGATTGCGGACTCATATTCAACCCTCCGTCAAATAGTCGGGATTCGGTAATATCGAATTATGAGTCAACGATCCTTTTTATTCACCTCCTTGGGTAAGATTTAATTTGAGTCAATTCGGCAGGCCTATCCGCGCTATGAAAATTGTAGATATTGTGAGATAATGGATCCATCGTGGTTGATATAGGAGGGATTAGGAGATGAAACTTACAGCAATCATCGAAAAGGAAGATACTGGCTATGTCTCGTTGTGTCCTGAATTAGATATTGCAAGTCAAGGTGATACCATTGAGGGCGCAAGAGATAATCTTAAGGAGGCATTAGAGTTATTCTTTGAAACGGCATCTGCTGAAGAGATACAACTCCGACTTCGTGGAGATGTATTCGTCACACAAGTTGAGGTTGCCGTTGGGTAAACTGCTTATCCTTTCAGGCAAGGAAGTATGTGCTATTTTGTCTCGACATGGATTCACGGAAATCCGACAGCGGGGCAGCCATATTGTTATGCAGCGACGGTTACCTAATCGCACCATCACTGTTCCCGTTCCCAACCATGCCGGAATTCGTATCGGAACTTTACAGTCCATTATCCGGCAGTCTGAACTGCCTCGTACTGAATTTGAAGTGTAATTATCTTTGCCCAACCAGACAATCCAGACGACTCGTTTCATTTGCGGCTGATCTTTTCACTCAGCAATAAGCAATCAGGAAGGAGACAGTGAGATATGACGATCATCGGAATCAATGGAAGCCCGAGAAAGAAATGGAATACGGCGACCCTGCTGACGAAGGCGCTCGAAGGCGCTGCTTCACAAGGGGCTGATACCGAGTTGGTGCACCTGTACGATCTTGACTTCAAGGGATGCAGGAGCTGCTTCGCATGCAAAATAATTGATGGGCCGCACAACGGAAGATGTGCCGTGAAAGACGACCTGAGCCCGATCCTCAAAAAGATCGAGGACGAAGTCGATGCGATCATCTTGGGATCACCGATATACTTTGGAGCCATGACCGGCGAGATGCGTTCATTCATTGAACGCCTTCTCTTCGCTCCCCTGGTATATAGTCAGCTACCCCGGTCCGCGTTCCCGCGGAAGATCAGAACGGGAATCATCTACACCATGAACGCGACCGAGGAGATGAGCGCCGAAATTGGTTATGGGGCGATGTTTAGCTCCACCGAGGCATCGTTTTGCAGAACCTTCGGTGGCGCGGCTGAAACCCTCTGCTCCTATGACACCTGTCAGTTTCCCGACTATTCAAAGGTGATAATGGAGTACATGGACCCGATTAAGAAGGCGGCACGACGTAAAGAGGTGTTCCCGGATGACTGCCGGAAAGCGTTCGAGTTCGGTTGCCGGCTCGCTGCAAAGGCATGAGGGGAATTGATAAATTACCGGAAATTCTCTCCCTGTCCGGATATAGCGCAGATAAAGGCGAATGGGGATGACGTCCGGTCAGGCGGTCTTTGTTTTCAGGTGGCGATAGTATCTCAGGGGGATCACGAGGCTGAAAAAAGGGATGATATACATGGCGGCGACCATCGTTTCGACAGGGCCGAAGAATTCAGAAGAGAAAACAATCACCAATACATTGTTCATATTTCCCAGCATGACCGCGCCTGCCAGTTGATTCTCCAGGGAACTTTTCCTGAAAAATAAAATGCCGACGATGCAGTAGATCGCAGCCAGCAGAACGGCAACGACGGACGCCATGACAATCGTATGGGGTTCTTTTTTGAAAAAAGACGAATAGCGCCAGAACACCCCCAGATTAATAACGGCAAAAAGTACGAGGGAAATGGGGAAGTGTTTTTTCATTAAATGCTTCAGCAGGTCCGGGGCCAGGCGTCTCAGGACTTCAACGGCCAGAATGGGAACGAAGATCACCAATGCCAGCATGCGGATCATCCCGAAAAGGGAAATCTCCACTTGCTTCGCCGCTACGAGCTCAATGAGGATCGGCAATGTAACCGGCGTCAGAAAAGAGGTAATGACCACGACGACAAGGACAAGGGAGCTGTTGCCTCTCACGAGATTGGATATGAAGGGGGCCACGACCCCGGCGGATACCCCCGTCAGCAGCAGGGCGGACAGGGCATAGGCAGGGGCAAGGAAATCAAAGATGTAAAACAGCAGGACGGGCAGAAGAATGCTCTTCAACAGGGTAAAGGTCAGAATTTTCCGGTGATAGCGTTGCAGCGCCTTCCGGACGGTGTCCAGTTCGATGGACAGGTAACTGAGAAAAAACAGCGCCATCAGGCAATACATGGGCATCGCCTGGAAATAAGCTCCGAAGTCGGGGTAAACGATCCCGACGATCATGGAAGAAAGGACCACGAAGACCAACAACACATCATTGACGCGGAAGGGCAGTTTCATGATTGTTAGAGTAACAGAGAGCGCTTATCCAATCAATACCTCATTCAGTGCCTACCGAACAAACCTTTCAAATATTCCAGTCTATTTGTACAAAATATTTGATTTATACAAATAGGAGGCAAGAATGGGAACGAATGTAGTTGTACTTGTCATTCCCGCTCAGAACCACTCAGGAAAAATAGGTGGATGTCCCTATCCTTCAAAGTCTCCCTCAATATCCTGAGGTTCCACCAAATATTGTGGCCAAACTGATCATTTCATTATTTTATGCTGTCCCCCCCTGTTAGTATAACCATCTATTATTAAAGGATGAATCCAAGATTATTATTTTCCTGCAGGTGTTGGCAATCCATTTGCAACTCCGATGACAGACAAACCTCAGACTGAAAGAGCGAAGCCTGGGTTCTATTCGTAGGCTGATGGAGGACATAACGATATGAATTGGTTGGAATGGATTGGTCTCGTAGTAATCATTACCGGCATTGCGGCCGTCACCGGCATCAAACCGAAGGGTACGCGGCACATCGCCCACACGAGTCTGATGTGGGCGGCACGGCTGGCGCTCCTGGTGGCCCTCATCATTGGCGGCTATCTGGCGTTTCAAGCCCAATCCGGTGGCTGACGTTGCCGTGCACGGCCCTATTTCCAGTAGGTGTTCCAAAGCGGTCGGGCGATGCCGTTTTCGTAGGTCATTTCCGAGAGGATGCCGTCCGGTGTGAGGATGAACACGGCGGCGTCATAACGGAGGAGATTGCCCGTGGCATCCAGCTTGGGGGACGTCTTCAGGACATCGCTCAGGGGTACGGAGAAGGAGAGCTGGCCCCCCCGATAAAAAGAACGCTGATAATGGAGGGCGAAATGCCCTTTCATCTCAACTATGTCGGAAGGGGCGCCATAGGAGGCGAGGATCTCTGCGAGGGTGGTCTTGCCGACGGCAAATTCCCGGGGCAAGGGTTTCACTTCCGCACCGTCGGTGACCTTGTCGATGCGCAGGGAAAGACAGCCCCCGAGGACCAGGGAGGCAACAAGCAGGATCATTGCCCCGAGGTGGCGCTTAGAACGGCGTCCCATAAGCGGCCGTATCGGTTTTGAAGCTGCTGCCATAGTGGGTCACCACGTCGTTTTTGTTGATAAAAAAGACCATGCGATCATGCTGGATGTCATAATTGGCAAAGGTTACCAGCACCAGCCAGACGCCCGTAGCCTTGCTCAGGGTCCGGTCGTACACATAGGCGTTACCGTTGGCCAGCTTGACAATCTGGCTGGGGGGGCCGAACATTTTGGTGACCTCCGCAGCGGTGGTCTGGCCGGGTTTTACCTGGGTGAGGACCTGCTCATCGAAGGGCCGGAAATCCTTATTCCGTCCGATGACCGCACATCCCGACAGGAATGTGATGATCACGAACCCCAGTATAATGGCTCTGAATAGCATATCCCTTTTCTCCTTCCTCTTCATGGAACGGACAGTTTTTCAAAACGACAGCTGATGCCTTGTCTATAGAGGGGATAAACCCTCCTGTCAAGCGGTTCAAAATTTCCCGGTGGGGAGCGCCGCACTGCGTTCAGGCCGGATCCAGCCGCTTTTTCAAGATCCGTTTCAGGACCTTTCCCGCCTGGTTCCGTGGGAAGGCATCGACGAAAATGATCTTGCGGGGGATTTTATAGGGGGCTATCTTGCCCTGCAAGGCCGCCATGATTTCGCTCTCCGTGATCACGGCCTCTTTTCGCAAGACAATGAAGGCCGCCACCGCTTCCCCTCGCGTGGGATCGGCCATGCCCACCACAGCCGCCTCGGCGATCTGCGGAAGCGCCTGGAGCGCCCTTTCCACCTCGACGGGATAGATGTTTTCGCCCGACGAAATGATCATCTCCACCTTGCGGCCGACGATGTAGACGAAGCCCTCATCATCGCGCCGGCCCATGTCGCCGGTGTGAAACCAGCCCCCGGCCATGGCCGCCCTTGTCGCCTCCTCTTTCCGCCAGTATCCCTGGAAGACATTCGGTCCCTGGACGATGACCTCCCCCGGCTCGCCGACGGGAACATCCCGGTCCTTTTCGTCAACGATGCGCAAACGGACGTGGAAGACCTCTTTGCCGACGGAACCGGCCTTGCGGATCGCCTCTTCGAGATCGAGGGATGTCAGGCGTCCGGTTTCCGTCAGGGCATAGCCCTGGACGAAACCGACGCCCTTTTCTTCCTGGTACTTCCGGATGACGGGCAGTGGTATCGGCGCGCCGCCGGAGATGAAAAAATGGACGTGGGAGAGATCGGCAACCGGCCAGCTCTCCGTTTCCGTCATTAACTGAAACATGACGGGGACGGCGAACATGTAGTTGATCTTCTCCGCCTGGATCATCTTGAGGGTCTCCGCGGCGTTGTAGAAGGAACTGATCACGATGCTGCCGCCGGCGTAAATGATGGGTGTAACCGAGGCCGCGAGGGCGCCGATATGAAAGAGGGGGGCTACCACCAGGGACTTGTAGGAACGGTCCACCCCATAGCCCAGGAGGGAATGGATGGCCCCGAAAAGGACGTTCCCGTGGGTCAGGACGGCCCCCTTGGGATCGCCCGTCGTCCCGGCGGTGTACATGATGAAAAGCGGATCTTTCAGATCCACGTCGTTCGGGTCTGCGGGCTCCGACACGGGACAACGATCGACCCTCTCCTCAAACTGAGGATCATTGGGCGGAGGATCGTCGGGAAGGGAATCGCCTCCGTGGCGGAAATAATGGGTCAGGGCCAGGCCGGCCGCTTTCAATTCGCCCACTCTCGGGGCAAACTCGGCGTCATAGATCAAAATCCCGGGTTCGGCGTCCTTCATTATATACATGAGCTCCGGTGCGGCGAGGCGAAAATTCAGGGGTGTTACGACCGCTCCCAGCTTGGCGCAGGCGAAGAATATTTCCAGGAACTCGCTGCGGTTGGACATGAGCAGGGCCACCCGGTCGCCCTTGGCGACACCGCAGCCTTTCAGGGCATGGGCCGTTCGGTTCACCCGCTCGTTGAACTCCCGGTTGGTGAAGATGCGGTCCTTATCTTTCAGGAAGTGATTTTCCGGGCGGACGATGGCCCGCTTTTGGATCCATTCGCCGATGTTCAATGTTCTTCCTCCTCTTCTTGGGAATGTGAAAAAACAAGGTAAACGTAGGTTCCGCCGAAGGAAATGCCGGCGAGGAGGGCATGTTCGATGGGGAGCGCCTTCGTTTTGCCCCTGACGAAAGCGAGGGGGGTCAGGGGTTCCAAAAGCCCAGCCGTCGGGGGGAGTGCCCCCTTTTCCAGGGACAGGGCCAGGGCGCATGCCCGCATGCCCCCTGCGGAGAAGCTCTCCCCGAGGGCGCCCTTCAGCGACGTGATGGCAGGACCGTCCTTGGCCTTGGCGCCGGCAAAGATATCGGCATAGGCCGCCGCCTCCACGGCATCCAGGATCAGACCGCCGTTTGCCGCCGCCGAGACGGCCTGAATATCTTCGGGGCCGATGCCCGCATTGTCAAGGGCGCGCCGGATCGTCCGTTTGATGCCCGCCGGATCGGTGGGCCACTGGGTCGGCGGCGTCGGCGACGACCCCATGCCCATGCCGGTTAATTCACAATAGGGCTTCCGCCCTCTGGCCCTGGCCGACTCCCGGCTTTCCAGGCAGAGGATGCCGCAACCCTCCCCGACGACCATGCCGCTCCGGTCTCGATCGAAGGGCCGGCAGGCCTCCTTTTCCCCGTCCCCCGGAGAAAGGGCGAAAAACCGGCTGAGGGCTTCAAAATAGAAGGCGGAGATGATGTCTGCGCCCCCGGCCAGGATGTAATCGGCGGCGCCCCGCCGGATTTCGGCGATGCCATAGGCCAGGGCCGCCTCGGCGGAAACGGCGAAGTGGGTGACGGTGACGTTGACGCCGCGAAAACCCAGCTCGATGGAGGCGTTTCCCGCCGCTGCGTTCAGGACCGTGTTCGGCACCAGGATGGGGTTGACGAAGGAAGGACCTTCCTTGATCAGTGTTTCTGCCAGGTGGACGGTGACATCCGTGGCGCCGAAGGCCGTCCCCATCAGGATGCCGATGCGGTCGCGGTTGGCCAAATCAACTGCGATGCCCGCGTCGTCCAGGGCCAGACGCGCCGCCGCCGTCGTCAGTTGGGAGATCCGGTCCATCCGGCGCAGGTTTTTCAGGGAGATGAAATCGCGGGGCGAGAAATCGGTCACCTCCGCCCCCAGGTGGGAGGGAAAACCGTGCGTCCCAAACGATTTTATGTCGGAAATGGCGCTCTCCCCCGAAAAAAGCCGGCTGCCGAACTCCTCTTTGCCGACGCCCAGCGGGGTCGCCATCCCGATGCCGGTCACGACGACCCGTCCGGAGTCTTCGGGATGCAGTCGATGGTTACGCATGGCCGGCGCTCCCGTTGGGGTATTTCCCGAAGATCACGGTGGTATTGTTGCCCCCGAAGGCGAAGGAGTTGGAGAGGACCGCCCGGAGTGCGGCCGGTCGGGCCCCTGCGGTGATGTAATCGAGGTCGCAGCGGGGATCGGGATCGCGGTAATTGATGGTGGGCGGCATAAATCCGTGGGCCAGGGCCACGAGGGAGACAATCCCTTCCAGGGCTCCGGAGGCGCCCAGGGTATGGGCCGTCATCGACTTGGTCGAACTGACCGGAACGGCGTAGGCACGCCTGCCGAAGACCTCTCTGATCGCCATGGATTCCATGGCATCGTTGACCGCTGTCGCCGTGCCGTGGGCATTGATGTAGTCGATATCCTCCGGCCCGAGGCCGCTGTCTTTCAGGGCCGCCTGCATGGAGCGAA
>JBAYKV010000175.1:0-7189 GCA_041664405.1 Syntrophales bacterium | reverse complement strand
TCCAGCCTGCGGATCTGGGCCAGCGTTTTACAGACGTCCCGGGTATCCGTTGAGGTCATGGACTGGACCGACACCGGGGCGTCGCCGCCTATCTGTACCTTGCCAAGAAAGACCGGCCGCGTCTTCCTTCTCGAATTTACCGGCATTTACAACTCCATGTCGACAAGGTGAATAAAACTAAACGAGCCGGGTGCAAGCCCGATCGATCCGTTTGATTCCCTCTTCAATTAACTTTAATGACGTCGCATAGGACAGGCGGATGTAATTGTCGTTGCCGAAATCCGCTCCGGGAACAACGGCTACATCGGCCTCGTCGAGGAGGTACGCTGCCAGGTCCGATGAATTAGCGATCTTCCTGCCTTGACAGGAGCGGCCATAGAGTGCCGAGACATTCGGGAAGACATAAAACGCCCCTTGAGGAAGGGGGCAGGAAATCGCCGGAATCGCATTTAAGGCATCTACAATAATGTTGCGCCTTTCACGGAAGGCCTTTACCATCGTGGCGACAGCTGACTGATCGCCATTTAGGGCTTCTACGGAGGCCTTCTGGGCGATGGACGTCGGGTTCGAGGTATTCTGGCTCTGCAACTTGGTAATGGCGGCAATTATTTCTTCCGGTCCGGCGGCATAACCGATCCGCCAGCCCGTCATGGCATAGGCCTTGGACACTCCGTTGACGACTACGGTCCTGTTCCGGAGCGCTTCGCTGACCGCTGCGATACTGAAAAACTCAAACCCATCATAGAGGATCTTTTCATAGATGTCGTCGGAAATAACAGTCATACTCGTCGGTTCGATCACTGCGGCCAGTGCCTCCAGCTCACGGCGGTGGTAGGCAGATCCCGTCGGATTGGAGGGACTGTTGAGAATAATGGCCTTTGATCGGTCCGTAATCGCCTTCTTCAGCAGTTCCGGGGTCAGTTTAAAGCCTCCTTCTTCGGGGGTATCGATAATCACGGGCGTCGCCCCGGCCAAGACAACGATATCGACATAGGATACCCAGTATGGAGCCGGAATGATAACTTCATCTCCTTCCTCACAGAGGATCTGAATCAGGTTATACAATGAGTGTTTTGCCCCGCAGGAGACAACGACCTGGGAACGTTTATAGGGAAGCCCATGATCCCTGGACATTTTAGCAATAATGGCGTCCTTTAGTTCGTCAATGCCGCCCACGGGCGTGTATTTGGTAAACCCCTCCTGTATGGCCTTCACGGCCGCAGCCTTGATATTTTCCGGGGTATCGAAATCCGGTTCGCCGGCCCCGAAACCGATAATATCCCGACCTTCCGCCCGCAGGGCGTTGGCCTTCGCCGTGATGGCCAAGGTCGGCGAGGGTTTGATCCTGCCTATTCGTTGCGCTAATTTCATATGACCTCGCTTGTTCTTGTTTATTAATTTTTGATAATATTAAATTTGCTCTGGAGCCGTTCGAAGACGATATCGGGAACAAGTCCCGTTACCGATCCCCCGAGACTGGCCGCTTCCTTGATTAAGTTGGAGCTGGTGTAAAACCACTGGAATCCCGTCATGAGAAAAACGGTTTCGATGTCCCGATCGAGGCGCCGGTTGATCAGGGCCATCTGAAATTCGTATTCAAATTCGGATACGGCCCTGAGCCCACGGAGAATAACATTCGCCCCCTTGTTCTGGACATAATCGACAAGAAGTCCCGATGAACAATCCACCCGCAGAATTTTCTCATCTTTTATGATTACCTGCCTGATCATATCCATTCTTTCCTCAACGGTAAAAAGAGAAGATTTGTTGGGATTATAGGCAACAAGAATTATCAATTCATCGAACATTCTTAGCCCTCTCGTAATAATATCAATATGACCGTTGGTGATGGGATCGAAAGATCCCGGATAGACAGCAATTTTCTTCATGTTAACAAGTCTCCTTCAATCTATGCGTAAGAAAAGTCAGCACCGTGTCCCCGTAGCGTCGTTCATCAACAGCTACAAATTCCCGATGGCCGTCCATTCCTTCAATTTTTTCCCTTACCGACCTTTGGAGGACCAGCAGCCCTCCCGTCGCCAGCAGATCATCCCTCCGGCAGTAATGAAGGGTTTTGATGATAAATTCCCGCTCATAGGGCGGATCGGCAAAGATGACATCATATCGTTCCTCACGACGGCTCAAGGTAGCAACGCCCTTATCGACGCTCATCGTCAGGACCAGCGAGCTGTCTTCCAACCCGAGCGCAGCAACCTGCTCCCTTATCTTCCTGGCAATAATGGCCTGCTTTTCAACAAAAACGGCGCATTTCGCTCCCCGACTCAGGGCTTCGAGACCTACGATCCCGCTGCCTGCGTAAAGATCGAGAAAGGTTTGACCACTGACAGGAGGGAGAAGATTGAAAAGGGATTCCCGGACGGCATCCGGCGTTGGTCTTACATCCCTTGTCGGCGGGGGCGAAATACGTCTTCCCCGCATTTCACCCCCGGTGATTCTCATGGGCCGGGCTCTCCTCTCACAGATAGTCTTTGCCGAGGATTTCCGCAATCTGTACGGCGTTCAAGGCCGCACCCTTACGCAGGTTATCAGAGACTACCCATATATTAATGCCATTGGGAATGGATTCGTCTTCCCTTATCCTGCCGACAAAGGTTCCATCTTTCCCCGCGGCATGAATGGCCATGGGGTATAGACGCTGCTGCGGATCATCGACGACAATAACCCCCGGGGCCTTAGCCAGAAGATCCCTCACTTCCCGGGGAGTGATCTTCTTTTCCGTCTCGATATTGATAGATTCGGAATGGGCATAGAAGACAGGTACGCGCACTGTCGTTGCCGTCACGGCGATGGAAGGATCGTTCATGATCTTTTTGGTTTCGTTGATCATCTTCATCTCTTCCTTCGTATAGCCGTTATCCACGAAGACATCGATCTGGGGCAAGCAGTTGAAGGCAATCTGGTGGGGATAGACCTTGACGACGGGATCCTTAAAACTGAGCAGGGCGCGGGTCTGATCACTCAACTCATCAACGGCCTTCTTCCCCGTACCGGATACGGCCTGATAGGTGGAGACAACTATTCTCTTGATCCGGACGGCGTCATGAATGGGCTTCAGGGCGACAACCATCTGAATTGTGGAACAATTCGGATTGGCTATGATTCCCCGATTTTTGTAGAGGGCGATGGCCTCCGGATTAACCTCCGGTACGACCAGGGGAATATCCAGAACCATGCGGAAGGCGCTGGTGTTGTCTACAACCACACACCCTGCCTGGGCGGCAAGGGGAGCGAACTTCTCGGAGATGCTGCCTCCGGCGGAAAACAGACCTATCTGCACCCCCGTGAAGGAATCTTCTTTCAGAACCTCCACGGGAATACTTTTCCCCTTATATTCCAGAGACCTGCCCAGAGAACGCTCGGAAGCAAGCAGCTTGATCTCCCCCACGGGAAAGTTACGCTCTTCCAGAATTTTGATCATTTCATTTCCCACGGCGCCGGTGGCGCCCACTACCGCTACGCGAAAGGCTTTCATATAACTATATCTCCTTAAAAAAGTAAACTTGCTGTTTATTTCCGTTCGTGCTGAGCTTGCCGAAGCATTGATCGCTTGGCTTAGTTATGCATATTTAGCAAATAGTATTCACGACACCGGGCCTTGCTTTGCCGCTGGAGAACCATCTCCCTTCATTCCGGGCAGCTTTTTTGCCAACTTGAAGATGAGCCATACCGGTCCGGAGAGGCTGTAACCCGCTGTGAAGGTAAAAATCATGATCTGCGGCTCCGCAACCACAATAATCAAGATACAGATGATCAGGACAAAAGACATGAATGGCTTCCGGGCAAAAAAGTTAAGGTCCTTGAAGCTGTAATATTTAATGTTGCTCACCATGAAAAGGGCAAGGACAAGTACCGACATGAGGACAAGCAAGTGGTTGAAATGTCCGACTCCTCCGAGCTTGTAGTAAATCAGCACCCCCGTGGCCACGACCGCAGCGGCGCCGGGAATAGGCAGACCGTTGAATACCCTGCTGTCGATAATTCCGATCTGAATGTTGAAACGCGCCAGCCTCAAGGCCCCGCAGGTCACAAACAGAAATGACACCAGCCATCCCCATCTGCCGAAGGCAAACAAGGACCACGTATAGGCCATAATCGCCGGGGCAACACCAAAAGAAATCAGATCGGACAGGGAGTCGTATTCGGCGCCGAATTTGCTGGTCGTATTGGTCATTCTGGCAATACGTCCGTCCAGGGCATCGAGAACGGCGGCAACCAATATGGAGATTGCCGCTACCTCATACTGTCCCTTCATGGAGGCGATAATGGAGTAGAATCCGGAAAAGAGACTCGCCGTGGTAAACAGGTTGGGAAGGACATAAATGCCCTTCTTCATCTTGCCTTTCGGAAACCGGGGCCGTTCTTTCATGGCATCTCTCCTATCGGCGTTTCCCCGGCCCGAACCTTGTCGCCCAAACGGACGGAAACGTTAGTTCGGGGGGGCAGAAAGACATCCAGCCTTGAACCGAAGCGTATCAAACCGAATCTCTCCCCCTTGGTTACACTCATCCCTTTGGCAACCCAGCAGACAATCCTCCTGGCAATCAGACCTGCAATTTGGATGACAATCATTTTTTCCCCATTTCCCAGGCCTATGATCAGGGCGTTTCGCTCGTTATCAGTGGATGCCTTGTCGAGATTCGCAGAAAAAAACTGCCCCGGATAATAATGAATATCCTCAATGACGCCGTCGTAGGGAATGCGATTTACATGGACATTGAACACATTCATGAAAATACTGATCTTCTTCAGAGGTCCGGTCAGCAGTTCGTGGCCCTCTACTGTCTCGATGCGAATAACCTTTCCATCGCAGGGAGAAATAATCGCCTTGGGATCAGGGGGGGGATTGCGTTTAGGATTACGAAAAAACCAGGTGACAAAAAGGGTTGTCAATCCGAAAATCACGGCCGCCCATGTCCATCCCAAATATAGACACACGGATGTAATAAGGACGGCGGAAATGATGAAGGGAACACCTTCGGGGGCTATGGGGCTGTCATGTGACATCTATTTATCCTCTGAAATATGTTTATCAGATCTCCTGATACCTTGCTGCCGGTTCCTGACTGACGATGATTTTATGAGAATTTGCCCGTGTTGTCAACACTGGCGATCCATTTTTTCCTCCGCTTCCGAACGGCGCAGATACAAGGGGGTGAGCTTCACAGCATCCGTCAGTCCTCCGGCGCGGGCCTTCCTGCCCGCAAGAACCCCCACAGTCGAGGCATGAACTTGATTCCGATGGTCGACGACAAAATAACCCTTTCCCGCCAACCCCCGTTGAATTATGTCCCTGTATTTAACCGCCCCCGTTCCTGTGAATACGGTCTCTCCCTCTATCAATTCCAGGAATTCATTTGCCTCAATCAGTCGTTCCGGAATTATGTTAATCAATGCTTCCGAACCATTATCGGCATATAAACCCGCATATACCTGTTCCCTTCTGGCATCGATCATGGGACATATTTTCCCTTGAAAACCCATTGCATTCATAGCGAGAACCTCGAGGGCAGACAAGCCGACGACAGGCCGATCGGCAGCAAGGGCCAATCCCTTTATCGTACCGACGCCGATGCGAATCCCCGTGAAGGAGCCCGGACCAACTGTGCAGGCAAAGACATCAATTGCCCTTAGTTCGAGGCCTGTAGCTGTCAGGAGATGATCAATTGACGGCAGCAGGATTTCAGAGTGGTTACGCCCCAGATTTAAAAACATCTCCGCAAGTACCGTCTCATCCTGTAAAAGGGCAACGCTGGCCGTCACTCCGGAGGTATCAATGGCAAGAATATTCATGCTATTTGGTAAAAATACTCGTAATATCGTTGACCATCTTGATATTCAGTCTATCAATATCCATCATTATGACAAAGATCATTAACATAACGAGAAGAATAAATCCAACCTGCTGGGCCCGTTCCCTTGTCTTCATGCTGACCGCCTTGCCCCGGACCGCTTCGATCATATAAAACATCAGATGACCGCCGTCTAAAACCGGTATGGGCAACAGGTTGAGAACGGCCAGGTTGATACTGAGGAGGGCCATGAACAAGACAAAGGGTATGATCCCCTCCTTGACCTGGGCGCCGGCCATCTGGGCAATGAGAATGGGTCCCCCCAGGGTCCGGGGGGAGATGACTCCTTCCATGATCTTAACGATACTCAGCAGGGTCAACTTGGTGATAAACCACGTCTGCTTGATACTGGTCCAGGAAGCCTCGACGGGATTCAGACGGTCGATCACCGTATCTTTGGCGGGACTGACACCGATTTTGAAAGAGGTCTTTTCCTCGCCAAAGATATTCTTGCCCTTCATCGGCTGGGGAACGACGGTGATGTCCAGGGGGGCGCCGGCACGACTGACGGTAAAAACCAGCGGTTTCCCGTCGCTGACGGATATTTTCTCCGCCATCCGATCCCAGCGGGTGACCTTGTCGCCGTCAATGGCCTGGACGACGTCATGAGCCTTTATTCCTGCCTGATAAGCCGCAGAACCATCCTGGACATTGCCGATGGCAGTCGTCAGCACCGGTACGCCGACCATATAGACCATGGCAAAAATCAGTATGGCCAGGAGGAAATTGAAGGCCGGTCCCGCCGTGACAATAGCGATTCTCTTCCATACCGATTGTTGATTAAATGATCGCAGCTGTTCTTCCGGTGTCAGCTCTTCCCCCTCCCCTTCCCCGAGAAGTTTCACATATCCACCGAGGGGAATGAGGGAAAGCAGGTATTCCGTCTCACCAATTTTTTTACCAACGATTTTCCGTCCGAACCCGAGGGAGAATTTCTGAACTCCCACATTAAAATATTTTGCCATGAGGAAGTGTCCCAGCTCATGGAAAAACATCAGAATTCCCAATAGAATGATCACGGATACTATGCTTGTGCCAACCAATCTCTCTTCTCCTTTATCCTCTTCATTGCCCCCTGCCTGGCTTCACGGTCGGCATTGATTATGTCCGCCAATACCGGCGAATAAACAGTCTGGTGGGCGTTCATGACATTTTTTATCACCCCGGCGATGTCGGTAAACCGGATTTCTTCATCCAAAAAAGCCTGGACGGCAATTTCATTTGCCCCATTGAGGACGGCCGGCATGGTTCCGCCCGTCTTTACGGCGTGACAGGCAAGGGGCAGACAAGGGAACTTTTCCTCATCTGGGGATGGAACT
>JBAYKV010000174.1:0-7298 GCA_041664405.1 Syntrophales bacterium | reverse complement strand
GGCAGGGCTATGAGGGGGCCGCCTGTTTTCTCTCCTATCTCGGTTATTCCTGGATGGGGGTGGGCTTTTTATTTTTTGTCGCGTCCCTATGCCTTGATTTTTACCGTTTCGCCATTTGGATGAACAGCGATATCGGCGGTTTTGAGCTGAACCATCTCTATCCCTCCGCCCTTGTCCTGTTCCTGGCACCCCTCCTCATTGCCGTTACCGTCAATATTTACGGTTATTTCGAGGCCATCAATATCCGGACGGAGTACCTGGTCATTAGGTCGGTAAAAATCCCCAAAAATATCGAGAAACTGAGGATCGTGCAGATCTCCGACGTCCATGTGGGAATGATTGTCCGGGATGGACGTCTGGAAAGGATGATGGAGGCGGTAAAGAAGGCGGCGCCGGATATTCTCGTATCCACGGGTGATCTCGTGGACGGCCAGATCGACAATATCCATGGATCGCTGCCGCTCCTGAAGAGTATCCAGGCGAAATACGGCAAATACGCTGTTACGGGAAATCACGAATTCTACGCTGGCCTTGATCAGGCCCTCGATTTTACCCGCAAGGCCGGATTTACGGTGTTGCGGGGCGAAGGGATCAATGTTGCGGGGATGATTGATATTGCCGGTGTGGACGATCCGGCGGGGAAAAGGATGGGAAATTACCGTGGAATTCCGGAAACCAAGATCCTTGCCGATCTCCCCGGGCAGAGATATAAGCTTCTTCTCAAGCACCAGCCGATTATTGATCCAGGGGCGCTGGGGGCCTTTGATCTCCAACTTTCCGGTCATACTCACAAAGGCCAGATCTTCCCGTTCGGCATGGTGACGGGGCTGGTTTTCCCCTTACAGGGCGGATCTTTTGACTTGCCGGAAGGGTCGCGTCTTTACGTGAGCAGGGGGACAGGAACCTGGGGGCCGCCGGTGCGGTTGCTTTCACCACCGGAAATCACAATCATCGACCTGATTCCGGAATAAGTAATTCCTGACGGGTATCCCGTTAATACTCCCTTTTCTTAAATACGGCGGCCATGCATTCGATGGCCCGGCCGATCTCCGAGAATACGGGGATTCCAAGGGTCCGTGCCTCGTTGTAAAAATTGAAGGCCTCTTCCCTTTTTCCGAGAAGCCAGATAAAGGCGGGCTTATGGGCCGCGTTGATCTGTTGTGCCAAGTCATTAATATCAAAGAGGATACGGAAATTGCCCACGAAGGCGTGGAGCAGGATGGCGTCCACCCGGGAATCTGCAAGCACCGCTGTTAACGCCTGGCTGATTACATCTACCTTTCCGCCGGCATGACGTTCCAGAGCGGGCCAGAGATCCACGGGATTGCTTACGGGCATCCATTCCGGGAACAGCCTGCCCAGCGACTCTTTAGTTTGTTCGGAAAGATCGGCTACTTCCAGGCCCTCCGCTTCCAGAAAATCTGCGGAAACGATACCCGCCCCGCCGCTGAAGGTCAGGATGGCCACCCGACCGGGATGGTCTTCTCTCCGGGGGGGGAACATGCTCAGGGTACGGCAGAGATCCATCATCTGCTTAAAGTCGCTCGCCTCGACAACACCGGCCTGGGCAAAGGCGCCCTGGGTAATCCGTTCGTTTCCTGCCAGGCTGGCCGTATGGCTCATGGCGGCCTGGGCCCCCTTCGCACTTTTGCCGCCTTTCAGGACCACAATCGGTTTCGTTGAGTTCCGGCAGATGTCAATAAAACGGCGGCCGTTGAGGAGGGATTCCAGGTACAGCCCGATGACCGCGGTATCCTTATCCTCGATGAGCCAGGGGAGGAGGTCGCACTCGTCGACGTCGATTTTGTTTCCTACCGAACAGACCTTGCTGATACCCATGATGCCGTGGGTCATGATATCGACAAGAAATCCCGCCGATAACATGCCGCTCTGGACAACCAGGGAAACGCTGCCGGGAATCAGACCTGCTTTAAAGGCCCGGGGATCCATAAAAGAAAAAACATGGCCGTTTACAGCGTCAACCAGGCCCATGCAATTAGGGCCCCAGAGCCTGATTCCCGTTGTCCTGGACAGATTGATCAGGGAGGACTGGAGGTTCTTGCCGTCGGCCCCTGTTTCGGCGAAGCCACCGGATTCGATGATCACCCCCCGGACGCCCTTGTCGGCGCACTGGGCGACGGCGTCGGGGACCTGGCGGGCGGGGACGAAGACGATGGCCAGATCGACGGGGCCGGGGATGGCGCTGACGGAAGGATAGCAGGGAAGGCCCTCGATCTCGTCGTAACGGGGGTTCACTGGATATATTTTGCCCTGGTAACCGGTTGTCAGGTTTCTCAGGATGGCGTTGCCACCCTTGAAGGGGTTGGTTGTCGCGCCGATGACGGCAATGCTTTTCGGTTTAAAGAAAAAGTCCATTTATTCCCTTATTCCTTCAACAGGATGATGACATCCAGGTATTGCTTCCCCCATTTTTTGGCTTCTTTTTCACTGGTGAAAAAGAGATCGATATGTTCCCCCTTGATGGCGCTGCCGATGTCATGCACCTCCCCCCATCCGTAACCGGGGACGTACATCTTTGTGCCATAGGGATAGCGGATGATGTCGGCGGCGATGGTTCCTTTTTTGGCCTTGCTGCCGTCGGAGGTGATGCCGACCTCCTTGCGTTTGCCTTCATTGGGCCCGTAGGCATAAACGGGGGGCAGAAAGAAGAGTCCCCATTTGCGCTTCCATCCCGTCGATTTCTTCCCCGCATCATAACCGGTTACCAGCATCTTCCGGACGATTCTCTTTTCTTTGGTCTTGTATTGCCCCTTGCCGCAGCCATGGGCGAGCAAGGAAATGACGATGATGATGGCAAGACAGAGATATCGTCCTTTCTGCATAGAAAGAGATAGCATGGGAAACAGGTATCACAAGGGCGATCGTTATTTCAACTAACACCCATGCCCGAAGCGGGAACAACGAAAAATAAAAATCCCCCCCTACGCCCCTTTGGCAAAGGGGAGGTAAGGGAGATTTTTATGTGAAGTTAATCAATCGCCTTGACATCAACGACATAATAGAGCGTATCTCCGAAACAGGTCGTCGGCACGCCTTTGTGCTGTTCGTAAACGACGGAAACCCGCTTGCCGGCCAATTTATTGATGCGTGCGGCTACATTATCGTCCCGGATGCTGAAAAAGAATTTCTCCGGGATGGCGCCGGGCATGGTCACCATGGCCATTTCACCCTCCCAGGTCTTGCAGACCCAGCCGCTCTTGGAAAGTTTCTGGACATAACCGGTCCTTTCACCTTGGGAGAAATTCCAGGTTAACGTGATCCAGGTATAGAAAATAAAACCGGCGATCGGCACGAGCAGAATGACCGCTATCCACAAGTTGACACGTGATTTGTTGAGATGTTTTCCCGATTCATCGGCCATGACAATACCTCCTTCTTCTAAATCATCGAAATTCATCATAGGATAAGAATGGTGAAGCGTCAACGGTAAAAATAACGGCAAAAATGATTATTGTGGCTATGAAATGAGGTTTGATATTTTACTGCACTTGATATAATTGGTAGTAATAATAAAGAAAGAGAAGAGAGAGGTTAAGAATGGAAGCTAAAAAAGTAAGAGATAGTTCGGTGGTCATGGCGCAGCAGATGAATCCCCAGGATGCCAATCCCGCCGGTAATGTTCACGGTGGGGTAATCATGAAACTCATCGATACGGCGGCAGGCGTTGCGGCCATAAGGCACGCCCGGTCCAATGCCGTCACGGCCTCCGTGGACCGGCTGGATTTCTATCATCCCGTCTTTGTCGGGAACTTTGTCACCCTCCGGGCCAGCGTGAACTTTGTCGGGAGAGCCTCCATGGAAGTGGGAGTGCGCGTAGAGTCGGAAAATCTCCTCACCGGTGAGCGGCTCCATACCTCGACGGCCTATCTGACCTATGTATCCCTTGACAAGAATGGCAAGGCGCTGACATTGCCGCCGCTGATCCTGGAGACGGACACGCAGCGGCGGCGCCATGGGGAGGCAAAGACCCGGCGGGAAATGCGCCTTACCGAAAAAACGCATGAAAAGGCATGTCAGCGGGATCAGGATAATTCTTAAAAAATGAGATCCACTCTTATTTGTTTCGGCGTTGAGTCCGTTGCGTGGGTACCGCGTTCCATGGGTTGTCGGGCCAGGTGTGTTTCGGATAGCGTCCCTGCAATTCCTTCTTGACCTGGGGGGAGCCGCTTTCCCAAAATCCCTTAAGATCACGGGTGATCTCGACCGGACGTCCGGCGGGCGACAGGAGATGGATAAGGACTGCCACCCGCCCACCTGCTATAGTGGGGGTCGTAGCGAGACCGAACATCTCCTGGATTTTGACGGCCAGGATGGGCAACTCCCCGGCGGCGTAATCCAGAAAAACACTGCGGCCACTGGGAACGACAATGTTTGTCGGGGCGTCCTCGTCAAGGCGCTTCCGCTGCTCTCGGGAAAGGAGGGCCTTCATGGCCGGGAGGAGCGCAAGACCGGCAAGCTGCTCCCCGGTGCGGAAGCCGGTAAGCCAGGGCGCAAGCCATCCTTCCGGGGACGACAGGAGTGCCTCCTCCGCCAGATCCGGCCAGTTCTCCTCGGAAAATGCGCGCCCCAGCAGGGCGACGCGGCCTTGAAATTTACGGGCTTCCCCGTCAAAGGTCAGCGCAGTTGCCCCGGACCGGATTGCCTGGCACAGGATCGGGATTGCCTCTTCATCAGGGGCGGGGAAAGGTTTTGTCGAGAGCGTAAGCGCCCCCAGCCGCTCTGCAAAGAACGAGAGAATCCTGCTTTCCTGCTTGTTCCATTCCACCTGCCGCTGTGTCTCAATATGGGCGCTCATTTCCCGCCTGATGGTCTCTTCGGTTACGGGCTCGGCCATGTGGATCGTCCCTTCCGCCTTTTCACCCCCATCAAGGTGTACGGCGACGAGAAAGGGGCTTGCGGCCAGGCCGCTCCCCCGGGGCAGCCGCACCCCTCTTCCCTGAGCCAAAAGATAGCGACCGCCCCCTTCGACGCGCCTTTTGGCGATCCGGTCAGGATAGGCGCGGAGGAGGAGGGAGGGAATATCCGGGTCTTCACTTGTCCGGACCGCCCCTCCCGCTGCCGTATCCGCCAAATCCCGGAGCTGTTGCGCCGCCCGCTCGACGGCCCGTAAGGCGTATGGGTCCGTTCCTGCGGGGGCCTGCTTTTCCTTCCCCCAGCGCCGGAGCATGTCGAGGCGTTCGCTGATGTCTGCTTCCCCCTGCCGCTCCCTGTCATCCATGTTATTCCGACGCATAATGTCCCGTTCGGAAAGGAGGGCGGCAAGATCCGCTCCCAGGCGTAGACGCCCTGATTCGGAGGCACCCAGCAGTAATCTCCCCAGGCGGGGGTGGAGGGGCAGGCGGGCCATGGCGCGGCCGACAGGCGTCACCGCCGCCCCGGTTTGGTCCAGGGCGTCCAGATCCCTGAGGAGCTGCCGGGCCACTTCCCAGGCCGCTTTTGGCGGTGGGTCGAGCCATGCCAGGTCCAGGGGGTCGGTTACTCCCCAAGCCGCCAATTCGAGGACCAGGGAGGAAAGATCGGAGGTGAGGATCTCCGGCGGCGTAAAGGGGACCATGGACTCATAGACGTGGCGGCTGTACAGGCGATAGCAGATCCCCGGCCCGAGGCGTCCCGCCCGGCCCCGGCGCTGCATCGCCGACGCCCGGGACGTCGTAACCGTCACGAGACGATTCATGCCCGTGGCGGGGTCATACTGGAGCCTCCGGGCTTGTCCGCCGTCGATCACGACCCGGACCCCTTCGATGGTGAGGCTCGTTTCGGCGATATTCGTCGCCAGGACGATCTTCCGTTGCCGGGCCGGCAGGATTGCCCGTTCCTGCTCCGCGAAAGGCAAATCTCCATAGAGGGGATGGAGGGAAACGGGGTCTTCCCACCTCTTCATGATCTCCTGTATGGCCGCCGTGGCCCGGCGGATTTCCCCGGCCCCGGGCAGAAAAACGAGGATGTCCCCCGTCGTTTCTCTCAATGCGGTGAGGACAGCGCCGACAGTACGATCCTCTAATGGTTCGCCACGGGCCCCTACCCATCCATTGTCCGGCAAATAACGATCCTCCACGGGGAATGCCTGACCTGTTGCCGAAATCACCGGGGCGTTGCCCAGCAGGGAGGCAATGGGACCGGCCTCGATGGTCGCCGACATGACCAGCAACTTGAGATCTTTCCGGAGGCCCCGTTGAATATCGAGGCTCAGGGCCAGGGCCAGGTCCGCCTGGAGGCCCCGCTCGTGAAACTCGTCGAAAATGATCATGGCGACCCCGTCCAAAGCGGGATCGTCCAGGAGGCGTCGGGTAAGGATTCCCTCGGTAACTACCTCTATGCGGGTACCTTTTGAAATCCGGCGGTCGAAACGGATAGTATAGCCGACGGTCTGACCGACCGGTTCCCTCAGGATCCGGGCCATCCAGCGGGCCGCAGCAACTGCCGCGATTCGCCGCGGTTCGAGCATGATGATCCGCCCCTGCGCCGGGGGAATTACTTCCAGGAGCTCCAGAGGGACCCGCGTCGTTTTACCGGAGCCGGGCGGGGCCTGGAGAACAATAGCAGGTTTGGCGCGGACGGCCTCTTTCAGCACCGTAAGGATATGGTCGATGGGGAGTGTATTCACAGAGCGCGGATATGATATACCATAGGACGTCCTTATAGATAGAAATTCACTTTTCCTGGCGGCAACTATAAAGACGCCATTCTCCCATGTCAAGGAGATTACCCGGATAAAAATTGTTCATCCAGGGGCGGCATGAACGGCGGATGGGTCTGGTTTCGGCAGAGGATTCAACCCCATTCCTTGTCACCCTTTTTCGAAGGGGTTGAGAATCATCTTCCAGAAGCGTGCGTATCGGTCATCCAGGAAGCCCGTTAGGCCGATGATCATACCTTCGCGGCCCGCTGCCGGCTCCGCCCGATACGTTCCGAAGAGCCGGTCCCACCAGGAGAGGTTAAAACCAAAATTGTGGTTCGACTCCTGCCGGAGGGTGGAGTGGTGGACGAGGTGCATATCGGGGGTGACCAGGATCTTACGAAGGAGATTGTCCATCCGTGCGGGGATTCGGAAGTTCCCGTGGTTGAACATGGCCATGCCGTTGAGAAGTACCTCGAAAATGAAGACGGCGGCGGCGGGAGGGCCGAGAGCGGCCACCACGGCCATTTTGATCAGGAGGGAGATTATTATTTCCAGAGGGTGAAAACGGAGTGCCGAGGTTAGATCGAGGTCCATATCCGTGTGGTGCATCCGGTGGATACGCCAGAAAAAATGGATCCGATGAAACAGGGCGTGCTGG
>JBAYKV010000173.1:0-7310 GCA_041664405.1 Syntrophales bacterium | reverse complement strand
GGAGACAAACCCGGAAATAAGGATGGCGGCGGCAATGCTTACGGAAATCTCCCGCAGAAGCCGGCACACGATACCGCCCATGAAGAGCACGGGAATAAAGACGACAACGAGGGAAACAGTCATGGAAAGGATAGTAAAACCGATCTCCTGGGAGCCGCGGGTGGAGGCTGTCATGGCATCCTCGCCCATCTCCATGCGGCGGATGATGTTTTCCAGCATGACAATGGCGTCATCCACAACAAAACCAACGGATAGGACGAGGGCCATCAGGGAGAGGTTGTTGAGGCTGTAGCCGCATAGGTACATGACGGCGAAGGTGGCGACCAGGGATAGAGGGACGGCGATACTGGTGATGATTGTCGGCCTGAATGAGCGCAAAAATAGGAAGATGACAATCACGACCAGACAGACGGTCAATAGCAGGGTGAACTGGACGTCCTTGATCGAGCTTTTGATAAAATCCGTCTGATCAAAAAGAAGACGAACCTCAATGCCCTGGGGAATCTCCCCCTGCAGCTTAGGCATGATTTCCTTGACCTGCCGTGCCACATCCACAGCATTGGCCCCCGGCTGCTTCCGGATGGCAAAGACAACCGTCTTCTGGGACATCTCGTCGTTTACATACCAGACCGTCGCCCGTTTGCTGTCCACGCTATCAATACTTTTCCCCACATCCTGAACGCGGACCGGATAGCCTTTCTGATAGGCGATAATCAACGGGTTATAGTCTTCGGCCTTTTTCAGTTGTCCCTGGGGATCGAGGGTGTAGGACTGATAAGGACCGTCCAGGGTACCGCCGGGAATGTTGACGTTGCCCGCGGACAGGGCGGTGGCAACTTCATTGATTCCGATCCCCTTGGTAGCAAGGCTGTGGGGATTGACCTGGATGCGGACGGCGTATTTCTTTCCATATTTGATGACCTCGGAGACACCCTGGATCGTGGAGAGGTTCGGGGCAATGACGGAATCGACGTAGTTATAAGTCGTCGTATCTTTGACCGTCTCCCCGATCATGGCGTAGTACATGATCGGCCATTCCGCCGGGTTTACCTTCTGGTAGGTGGGGGGCGCCGGCATGGTGGGCAGGACTCCCATCGACGCCGAGATCATGGAATTCACATCCTGGGCCGCCGCGTCAATATTGCGGTCCAGAGAAAATTGCATAGTAATGGATGTTGAACCCTGGGTGTTCGAAGAGGTCATGGATTCGAGACCCTGAATCGTGGAAAACTTCTTCTCCAGGGGTGTGGCCACAGTAGCGGCCATGACTTCCGGACTGGCCCCGGGCAGGTTAGCGGAAACCTGGATCGTCGGATAGTCCATCTGGGGCAGGTCGTTGACGGGAAGATTACGATAGCCGATGATCCCGAAAAACAGGATGCTGATCATGACCAGACTGGTCATGATGGGTCGACGGATCCAGAGGGCGGAAATGTTCACTTGCCCCTTCCCCCTGGTGCAGGTTTAGCGTTGTTGTTTCCCGGTGTGGCCCCGAGATTCTCCTTGATCTCCACCTTTCCTCCCGGTCGCACCTTTAGATGTCCATCGGTAATTACGGTTTCCCCGCCAGACAAGCCCTTGGCAATCACGGCCTCCTCGCCCATGGTGCGATCAACGACGACGGGTCTGATGTCCGCGGTCATATCCGGTTTGACGACAAAAACGTACTGCCCCTTTTCGCCCTGCTGAACGGCCCGAAGAGGCGCTACAACCGCACCCGGCTGCATCGTCAGATGGAGTGAAACATTGACGAACTGTCCCGGCCAGAGTAATTTGTCGACATTGGCAAACTCGGCCTTCATAGTGATCATGCCCGAATTCGTATCGATGGCATTGTCGATAAAGACCAACTTGCCCGCAGGAACTTCGCCGGTCAAATTTTTCGTGGAGCTTGCCTTTACCCTAACCGATCCGCTCTTGACGTATTTATGAATGTCCGTCAAATACCTCTCGGCCACGGAAAATCGCACATAGACGGGTGTGATCTGATTGAGGGTGGTCAGCGAGGTGTCATTGGCCCGAACAATGGTTCCGAGGTGGACGCCATAGGCGCTGGTACGGCCGTCGAAAGGGGCGATAATGGAACAATAAGCCAGATTCAACCGGGCGTCTTCCACTTCGGCCCGATCCGATTTGACGTTGGCGCTGTATAAGGCGGCTTCCGTGAGGTATTTATCCGCTTCCGATTTCGACACCGCCCCTTTTCCAAACAGAAAGGCATAACGCTTCGCCTCCTCATCGTTGAACTTCAATTGAGCGGTATCTTTTGCCAATTTGGCCTCTGCCTGATGGAGCTTCTCCCGGTAGGCGGAGGGATCGATTGAGAAGAGGGGCTGGCCCCGGCGGACATCCTGACCTTCCCGAAAATGGATCTGGAGAAGCTGTCCGTTGACACGAGAATATACATTGATGGATTTGAGAGCCTCCACAGTACCGATGGCAGGAATCGCCAGGGGCATCTCTTTCTGCACCGTCTTGGCGGCAAGGACGGTCGCAGGTGGAAATCCCTGCGGCGGCGCCTCTTTGCCGCACCCGATAACCACGATTATAAAAACCGCCAGCATAAGGAGGGACAAAGGATGACAAACCCGCAGTAGGCCCGCCGATTTTCCATTCCTTGCCAAGGCAGGATTAGCGCTTAGATGAATAATCATATAATTCAATGTTTTATCTCCACTTATTCTGCTTTCATTCCAATTATCTAGCCCCCATCGCTTTTTCAAGGTTGGCTTTTGCCGTAACATAATCGTACAGGGAAGTAATGTGCGTCTGTTTGGCCTGGCTGTAATTGACGGTGGCAATCGTTACCTCCAGGGTCGTCCCCAGACCCATCTGATAACGGAGGTCCGCCAATTCCATATTCTCCGTGGCCTGCCTGACCTGCACTTTGGCGTTGGCGATGGATTCTTCGGCTTTCTTAAGATTAAACAGGGCCGTCTTGACATCCTGGGTGATCTGGAGTTTGAGGCTGGCAATTTTGGCTTCCGTAACCCGCATATTTGCCAAGGCTTTCTGAACCGCCTGCTGGGTTGAAAACCCCTGGAAGAGATTCCATGAAAGACTCACCCCTGCCGTCAGTCCCTGGGCCAGCGGCGTTTGACTGCCCGCGAATTCATAGCCGGCGTTGGCATCAAAGGAAGGGAAATAGTCCTTTTTTGCCAGGGAAACCGATTTTTCCGCTGAGGCCTTCTGGACAAGGAGGGATTGCAGATCCTGACGGTTTTTATTTGCCCGGTCGACAGCGTCCTGCTCCGTAATTTTGTAACTTTCGAGGACTTTAATCTCTTTGACGGTGTAAGACGCGGCACCGCCATAACCCATCGCGGTATTCAGGGAAACCCAGGCCTTGCTCAATTCGTTTTCAGCCTCGATGAGCTTGAGATCGGCATTGCTGAGATAGACCTCGACGTTGGTCACGTCGTATTTAGGCTTCTTTCCGGCTTCAAAGAACAGTTTAGCCTGCTCCAACTGCTTGCGATACTGATCCCTGACGTCAATATAGACATCCCGGGAGTATTTTGACTTGAGGATAAGGTAATAGGCGTTCTTGACACTATTGACTACTGCGGTGATCTGATTTTCCACATCTATCCGAGATGAATCGAGGTTGAGACGCGCCACATCGACGCCGTCTTCCCGTTTCCCGAAATCATATATTTTCTGGGTAAGGCTAAGGGTATTATCGCCGTACTTGTATCCATAAGCTGTATTAATGGGAGGATAGGGGTCGCTCGTCTGCTTGACGGCGTTGTAACTGGTAAATGATGAATAGGCATCGAGCTTGGGGTAATATCCCGATTTTGCCTGTCCCAGTTGGGCCTCATTGGCCTGGGTGGTATAGAGGTACTGCATTATTACGGG
This sequence comes from Syntrophales bacterium, assembly GCA_041664405.1. Classification (GTDB taxonomy): domain Bacteria; phylum Desulfobacterota; class Syntrophia; order Syntrophales; family UBA8958; genus UBA8958. Next base: position 3,449 of record JBAYKV010000173.1, on the reverse strand, counting down.
CTGATTCTTGACGGCGATTTCCAGACACCTCTCCAGCGTGAGCTCTTCCCCTTCCCGGATCAGGGGTTCTGCCGCCGGGGCCTCACCAAAAGAGATGATCAAGGCGGCGCAGAGAATCAACATTGACAAGTATCTTTTCATTACGGAGACCTCGAAAATGAAGCAGTAGCTATCACATCGGGCATCACTTTGTCAAAATAAGTATCCTGTAGAGAGCACATCAAAAGTCCATATCTCCTTCTCGTTTTTCACTGCCCCCAAGACCGGCACAGGGTATTGCTCCGGCTTTGAGGTTCCGGTACTGCTGATCGGCAGAAAGCATAATCCTGTCATTCAACTCCGGTGCAACGGCCTTGAAACCAAGATTGCGGTCAATAATTCGCGTCAGATTTATCGTATTTTCTCTGTCTCCATGAACGACAAAAACCTGTTTTGTCTTAACGAAACCGGCCAGCCAGTTCAACATTTGGCAGGCGTCGGCATGATTGGAGAAGAGATCAAACTGCATTATTCTCATTTTTACATCCTTTTCGACGCTGTCGGCACCTACACCGCCCTCCCCTTCCCTCCGGACGGGAATCCTTACCCGCTGCTCCCCGGCGATAAGTCGTGAACCCAGAGAACCCGGGGCCTGCCAGCCGACAATAGCCAGGAGATTTGGGGGCTCCTCGATCATCTTTTCAAGATGCTGCGGGGCGTTGCCATGATCCAGCATTCCGCTTGAAGTTACATAAATCGCCTGCTCTCCCAGCTCGTGCGCCCGAAGAGCCTCCGCCCCGGAAACATCATGGAAACCCGGAAAACGAAAAAGATCCTGACCACCATCCGTGAGCTTGCGTGCTTCCGGATGGAAATGCCCGCTGTATCGCCCATAAATCCGCGTAATTCTCCTTGCCATGCCGCTGTCGGCGTAAACGGGCGTTTGCCCCGGAATGATGCCTTCCCGCTTCAATCTGCCCAACATGAACAGGACCTTCTGGGTACGGTCAAGGGTAAAAGCCGGAATCAAAACGCTTCCTCCCGCTTCCAAAGTCTTGTGTATCTCCGTTCCGAACTGAGTCCTTTTGTTCATGGTCCGCTGTGTTGCTCCGTAAGTCGCCTCAGCAATGACAAAATCTCCTTCCCGGATGTCAAAAGGCGCCCTGAGCAGGGGTATGGATGTATTACCCATATCGCCGGTAAACACAATTTTTATGGTTTTATCGCCGTCCTTGCACCATATCTCGATCATGGCCGAACCAAGGATATGGCCGGCATTCCGAAAGCGGACGGCGACGTCCGGCAATAGATCAACCTTGCGATCGTAGGAAAGGGACATGAAATTATTCATCATCGCCGCAATATCCTGAGAACCGAACAGGGCGACCGCTTCCCGGTCCGTATAATCAAGACTGGCGCTCATAATCAAGCGGGTGAGGGCCTTTGTAGCCCCAATACCGACCACCTTGCCTCGAAAACCATTCTTATACAATAGGGGGATTCTGCCCCCATGATCGCTATGGGCATGGGTCAGGAGCACGTAATCTATGGATGAGGGATCGAAGGGTAAAATATTGTTACGGAACCGATCCTCGGGGCTCATGAATAACCCGAAATCAATGAGTATTTTTGATTTTCCCGTCTCCAGGAGACAGGCGCTGCCGCCGACTGTCCGGGCGGCGCCGAGGAATTGGAGGGAAGTCGACGCCTGCGCCCAGGAAGGCAAGGCCAAAAACAGAAATATAAGGGCTGCCGACAACACCCACCGCCATTGATTATCCGCATGTTTTTCCGCCCGGCACCATTCATGTTTTTTATGTCGATGCATGAAACCCTTAAATCACAGCCCGAAAAACAATGCAACCACCTGTTGTTCGGCCTTCGCCCACCCCGACATTTTGCAGATAGTATTTATTTGACATACAAATCCGCCTTCTCTATAATTCACAATTGAAAAAGCAAGTTCTTACCAGAATAAAAGAAAGGAGGAAACGTTAGGTCCGTTTACAAATTCGTCGAACTGGTAGGAACAAGTCCAAGGCCCTGGGGAGATGCTGCACTGCAAAACAATGAAAGGAGGAAACGCTATGTCCGTTTACAAATTCGTTGAACTGGTGGGAGCAAGTCAAAAGTCTTGGGAAGATGCGGCACTGAATGTCGTGGCGGTGGCCGGAAAGTCCCTGGAAAATCTAAGAATCGCCGAGGTCGTAAGGCAGGATCTCGTCATCGCGGAGGGAACGCCTATTTTCAGGGTAAGGTTAAATGTGTCATTCAAGTATATTCACGAAGATGAGGAGGTTAATGTAGGGTGGGGAGTTTCTTGAAAATGTACGGGATACGCACGCAAGAAGAGGGGTCAAACGATCCCTCTTTCATTTTGTCCCTATTGGGCCTTGGCGGCGTTTAGGACAAGAGTATATTTTGGGTCGGTCGCATTGAAGATCTAACCGTAGTTATCAAAAAAGGAAACGGCAATAAGGCTAGAATCGATGGATTGTTTTGATTCTTCCAAAATCTAACGGACGAAAATGATAATTTTGCTCCTACTGACCTTGATGGACTTTTTAATTACATGCTCAAAAAATCATAAGAGAGATCAAGAGCCTTCTGGCGAATATGTAGGGTTATGGGAAAGCGAATAATATGGAAAAGAATGATCGTCGGCAGCAAAGAAATGAATCACCTGACGAAACGGCAGATCTCTTTCAGACGCTGACGGAAAAATCCGTAGCAGGCATCTACGTAGTTCAGGAGGGCAAATTCGTTTTTGTCAACGCGAACGCCGCCTACTACGCAGGATATACGAAGGACGAACTCATCGGCAAAAAATCTGATATTCTCGTGCCTCCAGAAGATCGGGAAACGGTCAAAAAAAACGCCCGCATGATGCTCAAGGGTGAACGGATCTCCACCCATGAGTTTCAGATCATCGCCAAAGACGGAAGGAGGCGCTGGATCATGGAGACGGTAGCGTCAATCTCATACGAAGGCAAGCCCGCCATTTTGGGCAATTCCATGGACATCTCCGACCGCAAGCAGGCGGAAGAAAGAATCAAGGAGTCGGAAAACTGGTACCGGACGGTCTTCGAAACTACGGGGGCGGCAACGATGGTTCTTGAGAACGACACGACCATCTCCTTTGTAAACAATGAATTTGTCAAACAATTCGGCTATACCAAGGAAGAAATCGAAAACCGGAAAAGCTGGACGGAATTTACCTATCCCGATGATGTGGAAGCCATGAAGATCCATCACAACCTCAGACGCATCGACCCCCAGATTCCCCCAAAGAATTATGAATTCCGCTGGTATAACAAGAAAGGCGATCTGCGGAATATATACCTGACTGTGGATATGATTCCGGGCACCACCAAGAGCATAGCCTCATTTCTCGACATCACCGACTACAAGGAAGCCGAGGCGGCCCTTAAAAAACGGGGTGAAGAACTGGAAGCAAAAACCCACGAGTT
>JBAYKV010000172.1:0-7339 GCA_041664405.1 Syntrophales bacterium | reverse complement strand
CCAGGGAATCATTGTCGGCGTCCGCCGGATTTATGAATTCAGGAAAGCGGCGGAAAAGGAGGGCGGCCGGCGGTGATGGAACCCCTTCTGGACGTGCAAGATCTGACTATGGACTTTGGCGGCCTCCGGGCCCTCGACAAGGTCAGTCTTCAGGTCATCCCCGGCGAGATCGTGGCCCTGATCGGTCCCAACGGCGCGGGGAAAACGACCTTTTTCAATTGCATAACCGGCATCTACAAGCCGACGGGGGGAGATGTGTTCGTGACGCCGCCGGGGAAGAAACAGCGGCGGATAAGCGGCATGAAGACCCACCGGGTGACGGCGCAGGGTATGGCGAGAACTTTTCAGAACATCCGCCTCTTTCCGGAAATGACCGTATTGGAGAACGTCATGATCGGCCGGCACTGCCGTTCCCGGGCGGGCGTCCTCGGGGCGATCCTCCGTGATGGGGCGACACGCCGGGAAGAGAAAGACATTGTTGACAAGAGTTACGCCATCCTGGAGAAAATGGGTCTGGCCAAGGAAGTAAATGAACTGGCCAAGAATCTTCCCTACGGGGACCAGCGGCGTCTGGAGATCGCCCGGGCGATGGCCACGACGCCCTTCCTGCTCCTCCTCGATGAACCGGCGGCGGGTATGAACCCCCGGGAGACGGACGCCCTTGAGGAACTGATCCGTCGCATCTGCAAAGAAGAAAATATTGCCGTCCTCATGATTGAACACGACATGCGCATTGTAATGAGCATCTCCAACCGCATCTATGTGCTGGACTACGGAAAGATGATCGCGTCAGGAACGGCGGCGGAGATCCTGGCGAATCCCATCGTGATCAAGGCCTATCTGGGCGAAGAAGACACAGATGTGCCGGCTTCGTAAAAAGTCCGGATGCTGCGTTGCGCTGCATCCTTCGTCACTGCGGCGTACGCCAAGTACGCCTCATTCCTCTGGATTTGCGCGCCTTGCCTGCAGATCTTTTTACGAAGCCGGCAATTTTGGCCAATTATTTGACAATTAACGGATTCATCAAATTATGACGAATGTCCTTGAACTGATCAATGTCCAGACCTATTACGGCAACATTCAGGCCCTGAAGGACGTCAATATAGAGGTGGGCGAGGGGGAGATCATTACCCTCATCGGCGCCAACGGGGCCGGTAAATCGACGACCCTCATGTCCATCTCCGGCATTGTTCCGCCCCGTTCCGGAGAAATCCGCTTTATGGGGAAGAGCCTCGCGGGCATAAGTCCCGACAGGATCGTGGCCCTGGGGATATCTCAGGTTCCTGAGGGCCGCAGGATATTTCCCTGGCTGACGGTCACGGAGAATCTCGATATGGGGGCCTTTCTGAGAAAAGACAAAGAGGGCGTCAAAAAGGACATAGCCCATATCTTCGAACTCTTCCCAATTCTTTCGGAGCGGCGTAATCAGCAGGGGGGAACCCTCAGCGGCGGGGAACAGCAGATGCTGGCCATCTCCCGGGCCCTCATGGCCCGCCCCCGCCTGCTCCTCCTTGACGAGCCGTCCCTGGGCCTGGCCCCCATCTATGTCCGTCTGATTTTCGATATCATCCGTAGAATCAACCGGGAAAACGGGACGACGATCTTTCTGGTGGAACAAAATGCCAATATGGCCCTGAAGGTGGCCCATCGCGGCTATGTCATGGAGACCGGCCGCATCGTCATGGCCGATACGGCGGAGAGTCTCCGCAACGATGAAGGGGTCAAACGGGCCTATCTGGGCGTATGAAGGAGTAGAATTAGCATGTTAGGATCAAAGGTAACAATCGAATCCCTGCCGATCGGCGGCCCTGATGAGGCCGAAAGAAGGATCTATTCCGATAAGGGCGAGATGACCCAGATCATCAACCGCGAAGACGACTCCTTCCGGCAGATCGTTTACTGGGACATCGACTCCCCCCGGACCGGCGTTGACCGGGGGCATCACTATCACCAGAAGAAAACAGACCGGTTGTATGTGATCTCCGGCGAGATCGAGCTCCTCCTTGAGGATCCGCAAACCGGCGAGATGGCCACGGCGAAACTCAAGACCGGGGATCGGATCTTCATCGCCCCGGGCGTCGCCCACGCCGTCCGCTCCCTGACCTATGCCCAGGTTCTCGAATACGCCCCCGATCCTTACGATCCTGCCGACACCTATCCCTACAAGCTTGCTCACAAATAAATGCTGTAGATTATCTTGACAGCAAGGGTCCAATCTTTTAGGCTCGCCATTCATGAGTAACAAGACAACATCAGCGACCAGTAGCGGGAAACCCTTTCTTGCCCTCGCCTTTTTGAGCGTGATCTGGGGTTATAACTGGGTGGTCATGAAGGAAGGGCTCCGCTTCTGCGACCCCTTTGTATTTGCGGCCATCCGGGTAGCCATGGCTTCCGTCTTCATGTTCGCCATCCTGCTCTGGTCAAAAAAGCCCATCCGCCCACGGCAGGTGAAGTGGACCGTGCTTTTGGGATTGCTTTCCACGACCTTTGGGCTCGGCCTTCCCGTGTGGGCCCTGGTGAGCGGCGGTGCGGGGAAGACGGCCATCCTCCTGTACACCATGCCGTTCTGGGTTATTCTCCTCGCCTGGCCCATCCTGGGCGAGAAAATGAGGGGCCTGGACTGGCTGGCCGTAATCCTTGCCTTCACGGGTCTGGGGCTGATGGTGGATTTTCATGCCGTCGGGGCAAAGCTCTGGTCGAGCATCATTGCGGTGATCGCGGGAGTCTCCTGGGCGGGAAGCGCCATTGTCACCCGGATCATGAGGCGAAATCGGGAGTTCGACCTCCTCTCGGTCACGACCTGGCAGATGATATACGGTGCGGCGCCACTGATAATTATTTCTCTTATCCTGCCGGCGTCTCCCATTCAGTGGACCCCGGTATTCATTGTCGCCTTGTCCTACAATGTTATTTTAGTGAGCGTCATCGCCTTCCTGCTCTGGTTTTACATCCTGGAAAGGCTTCCGGCGGGGATGGCGACGATGGGCACCCTGGCTACGCCGGTGATCGCCATTGTCGCCGCCGCCCTCCAGCTCGGCGAAATCCCCTCACCGCGGGAAACCGCCGGGATAATTTTAATCCTGTCCGGGATAGGTTTCCTGAGCGCCGTCGCCATCCTGAGAACCCGCCGGCTGAGAAGGATTCAATAAAGTCATGGCAATCATGAACATCGTATGGGTGGATAATCAATATTTCATGTTTCTCAGTCTTTCCACCCTTTTTTCTATGGGGGGATGGGTGCTGAAGAGATTCATAACCATATTGCTCGACAAGGGATTTACAATGAACATGTGTGCAGTGGCAGGATTAGCGTCCATGGGAATCTTTTGCGACGCTCTGGATAATTTCTCCAATGAACTTGCCATTGCTTCTGGTTTTCCAGTTAGCTTGGCGCTTCCTGCATCAGCATAGTATTCCCTCGATCTGGAAAGGGCCATCTGCACTAATGTGGCAGCAATTGGCGCTACCACAGCGGTAGCTATAAGCGTCACAAATCGTCCTCCATCATCTCCGGCGCCTCCCGTGAGAGCAGCCCATTTCGCCATGTTTGCAATGACAACCACTGCACTTGCTATTGTTGCCGCCATAGTGCTGATCAGAATGTCATTGTGTTTGATATGGGAAAGTTCATGCCCGATGACTCCCTCCAGTTCGTCTCTGTTCAGTATTTTCAGGATTCCGGAAGTGACTGCTACGGCGGCGTGGTCTTCATTTCTGCCGGTAGCGAAGGCATTGGGAGTTTTATTGGGAAGGATATAAACCTTGGGCATGGGCATCTTTGCTTTGCCTGCCGTTTCTTTCACGATGTTGTAGAACTCAGGAGCCTGTTGTTCAGACACAGGAATAGCGTCATACATCTTAAGAACAATCGTATCCGAAAACCAGTAGCTGCCGAAGTTCATGACAACAGATAGAACGAGGGCGATGATCAATCCCGTTTTACCAGCTACAAAATATCCGACCGCAAGAAGAATTCCCGACAGGGCGGCCAGCATTATGATGATCTTCAGGGTGTTCATGATTTTCTGACCTTCTTTCAATATATTGTACAATATACCAATATCTTAAGGGAAGTATTTTGTAAAGCTGCACTTGAAACTATCAGCTTATTCTTGTCCTGATATTTTTTATGAGTAGCTTGTTTGAGAAGAATCCAAATAGAGATGAGGTGATACGTACAATTTTATTGGAAGTCGTTATTTTGGAGTAACGTGCTTTTGTAGTAGCTTTGAACCCGTAATGCTCAAGCGCGAGAGCAGAAAAAATGAAATAGGCTGGTTATTGTCTTCATCTACGAGTCCTTGTCGTCAGCACATTGTGAAAAGTGAAGATTATGGATGGAAAGATTGCGAAGTGATGAAGGGCGATCCGAAAGACGAGACCGTCAATATTTTCTCCCTGGAAATTGTTCCTCAACTGTATGCGTTTTTATCTTGGGATATCGACCCTCCTCGTCAATCTCTGAAGCATCAACCTCTTTGGATCTCTCCATGATGGGGGTACAGCCGAATCTTTTGATAGCATCAAGGGTCGCCATGCGATCAGAGATTATAGTTTTATTGGTCGTCACTTTGTATCCCTTAAAAGAATAGACCGTCACCTTTTTCATGGCAAACCTTCATGGCAAAGGATATTTATAATTAGGAAATATTGAAAATAGCGCCAGTGTATAGACCGGGTTACTTGTCTATTTTTCCATTGAGTCTATTTTTTCATTATATTGTTTTTTATACCACGAGCAATCATGCATCTTTCGATATTCACTTCTCAATAGGTACATTTGCTCTGGAATATAATTAAACCTCTTTGACTTTGCAGAAGAACTTCTTGTCAAACCAAATGTAAAGATCGCTTTCCCTTTATAATAGTATGAATAACGTTTCTCTTTTTTCCCACATTCAATAATTTCGAACTCTCCTGGCTCACCCTTATCCTTTAGTTTGTCAAAAACGATTTTAATGCCATCGAGATCAAGCATCGACTTGCTCCATAATTTCGTCTAAAAAGCCTAATTGCCTTTCTGGTAGTTCTCCCAATTCAATTTCTTTTTTCTTTTCTGATAAGAATTCATATTGGCTAACAATAGCATATCGCAGTTCATCTAGTGCGTCTGGAATAGAATCACCATAACCATATAGATTTATGTCGTATAAACAGGCAATGAATTCCTCCTCACCCCTTCTTTCAACTATAACGGTTAAGGGCGGCTTTCTCAATTTCCATTTCTTGCTATTGAGACTATTTATAGGCATATTAAATACATTTAAGGAACCTGCCAATTTTCGTAATTCCGTTTCGATAGCTGCTATTCTTCGCATTAATTCATAGTCTGCAGACAGCCCGCTTTGCTGTACTCCTGTAACTTGCATTGGCCAAGACTGTTCTCGCCTTGGTGGTTGAAGTGGAGTTTGCCCTTGATCAATAAATCCATACATATTTGTCGCATTTGCGCTCATATTATTTCTGCTCCATCTGCACTGCTATACCTAACGAGTCCAAAAATGAATCATAGTAACTTCTTGCTAATTCAAAAGATTTCTTAAAGTCATAATTATTTGGCTCAAATGTTAATTGAAGACTGATGAATATGCCTCCTTCAATAGGCACCGAATTTGCGAAAGTCCAATTAATTATTGCATTGTCATCCGGGATCACAAAATTATAAGTAACTCCTTTTCCAACCAACACTCCTTTGAAATCAGATGGAACCCACGGATTCAGATTCGCAATAAACGCATTAACATCTCCCTCAACTTCTGCGTGCTGATAAAACGTAAATCTTTGACGATCAATCGTCGAATTTAAATAAATCCCAGCGAGCCTCAAATTCAAATCAAAGATTTGTTCTTCATTAAGAGCAAATCTAATCATTGAAGTAATTTGCTCTAACCCAAGGGAAACATCAAATGAACTCTGACCATAAAACTTCATAAAATGGTAAAGATTATCCGAAGGCGATAGCTGATTTATTTTGATTTCATTCAGCTTTAAATCATAAATCTTTATCAAATTTCTTAATACATGAAGATTCCAATCATTCTCAATGTAATTAAATAGTGGTTCTTTAAAAAAAACATTGTATTCAATATCAGTCGATACTAATTTTATTGTTAGTTTCATAGTCACTCTTTCATTCTATGCTAACATATAATATGTACAGATCATAAAATCTAATAAATCCGTCGGTTACAAGATGCGATGAAATCCAGCCATGGGGTGTTAGTATATCTATCCATAGCAACCTCAATCAGAGTTAACGAGCTATGATCTTCTGTGAAGATAACAATCCAGATAATTTTTTTGTTATCACGCTTTTCATAAGAAATCTACAATGAAAAAGGAAACCAAACGAGCATTGATTTCAGGAAGGCAACAATACTCCCGGTCCTCGGAAAAATCAACCTCCAAAACATGCAGGTTTCAATCGCAATTCAGCGATATGAAATAAATTTTCCTTTGTCGCTTTGTATTAGAACATAATGCGGTCCATGGAAAAAAGACATGGACAGACCTTAATATCATCTTCAATTGTTCGTAGTCGTTATTTATCGAAACAGAGGATTAACGACTCAAAAGAAAGTAGCGCAAGCTCACCACCGGTTATGGAGCGTAACGAAATCGTTGGCCCGTGCTGATATGGCTATTATATGGCGTTTTTCTTTGCAATTGTGTCCACCACCTGGCGGACATCAGCCATGCATCAGCGGCCTTTAGGATTTTTCTGAGCGCAATCACATTTTCCAGCCTTCTTTGCGATTGTAATTCTTTCTAAAATTGTTGAGTGCCCATTGTTATCAGCAGAATCTTTTTCGATGTCTTTCCTCGTATATCCAAAACAATGGCAGACAAGATCGTAATCTTTGAATTCATTACTCCCCTGGGAATCTGAATGAATTTCAATCATAGTTTTTCCATTTCATCTTTATGATCATCTTTCATTTTCCACATCTGTCGCAATGACAGGTCTCACCCCTGGCCTTCTCAAAGGACTCCCGGCCCTCACGAAATGAAAATATGGCAATCATAATGGCCCCGGCAGCATCAATACCTCCGATGCCTGTAAGTTCATATCCTGCGCTGGCAAGCAACAAGGCACAGGATAGCCAAAGGCAGACTCGACTGCAATTTGCATCGGCAAGAATGGCCTCGGAATGAAGCTGCCTCCCCACCTTCACTTTGTAACGGATCAGTATCCACATAACTGAGATTGATATAGTGGCAATGACAATTCCCCAAATGGTAGTCTCCGGTTTATGGTCATGATACAAATTAAACAGCGCCCCAACAGCCAAACCAATAGACAACAGGTAAAATGCGGTTCCGGTAATTCGCAAGGATG
>JBAYKV010000171.1:0-7387 GCA_041664405.1 Syntrophales bacterium | reverse complement strand
GGGCGCCGTCTTCGTCGGGGAAGAGGGTTCCTGTCCCCGCTACTTCGTGGGCGTTGGCGAGGACATGGGTCATGGGGACGACGGGGATGCTGCGGTCCTCATGGGGGCCGACGACCAGGGTGCTGCCGTCATCGGCGCCGCCGAGAATAATCAGGGCCGCCGCCCGGATATGGTGTTCCCGGGCAAAGGCTTCGATTATATCATGAACGATCTCGCCGTCTTCCAGGCGGAGGATAAAAACTCTGCCGATTTTTGATTCTTCGTATTTCATGGCCGGGCCTATTCCCCATACATGCTGTCGATGACACTTTGGTATTTCTCGTTGATGACCTTCCGCTTGAGCTTCATCGTCGGGGTCATCTCGCCGTCCTCCTGGGTAAATTGTTTGGCCATCAGTTTGAACTTCTTGACCTTCTCAAATCCCGCCAGTTCCTTTTGATTCTGTTCGATCCGATCATGATAAAACTGAACGATATCCGGGTGCTGGATAAGGTCTTCCCGGGAGGTCCAGGAGATATTGTTGTTCCTTGCATAATCCTCCAGGGCGTCGAAAGCGGGAACGATGAGGGCGGCGACGTATTTACGCTGGTCCCCGATGATGGATATCTGCTCGACGAAATGATCTTTGCCGATCGTTGTTTCGATGAGCTGGGGGGCGATATACTTGCCCCCCGAGGTCTTCATCAGGTCCTTGATCCGGTCGGTAATAGTCAGGTAGCCGTCTTCGAGAATGCCTACATCACCGGTCTTGAACCAGTGGTCTTCAAAGACCTCCGCCGTCGCCTCCGGTTTCTTGTAGTAGCCCTTCATAACCGTTTCGCCCCGGACAAGGATCTCGCCGTTGGGGGCGATTTTCACATCGACTCCATAGATGGCTTTTCCCACCGTTCCGGGTTTGTAGAAATACTCCTCATGGCAAGTCACCGTCGCTGTTGTTTCCGTCAGGCCGTAGCCGTATTTGATCTGGATGCCCACAGAATGGAAAAATTCCTCGATCTCTTTGGAAAGGGGCGCCCCGGCGCAGGGGAAAAACCTGATTCTCCCTCCTACGACGCCGCGCAGTTTCCCGAGGACGAGTTTCACGGCGATCTTGTGTTTGAGCTTGAGATCCCATGGGACGGATTTTTTCTCTTTTTCTCGCGTATAAACCTGTTCGCCAAGTTCTACGGCCCAGTTGAACAGGTTCTTTTTCGAGGGTGGGGCCTTTTCCAGTTTTTCGAAAACGGCGGCGTAGATCTTTTCATAGAACCGGGGAACGGCACACATGATCGTCGGTTTGACCTCCTGGAGGTATGTTACGATCTTGGCGGTGTCGTCACAATAAGTGACGATCATGCCGGAGCCCAGGGCGAAGTAGTTCCATGCCCTTTCAAAGACGTGACTTAAGGGGAGGAAACACATGGATATATCCTGGTCGCTGACGGCGAGGCGCTTGTTGTGGGCCTGAAAGGAAAAGTAAAAGTTGGAGTGGTTGAGCATGACGCCTTTGGGTTCCCCCGTAGTCCCGGAGGTGTAAATCAGGGTGGCCAGTTCGTTCATGTCGGCCTTCTTAAGTGTATCCTCCAGTTCCTGATCTCGGGTGGACTTGCGGCCCAGCTCCAGAAAATCCTTGAAATACATGGCCTGATCGCCATCGGCGAGAGGAACGCTGCTGTCGAAAACGATAATTTTTTTTAGATATTTTGACGCACTGATGATGGAGGTCGCCTTCTGATACTGATCTTTGGCGCCGACGAAAAGAACAGCGATTTCCGCTTCATCGACGATGTACTCCGTCTGCCTCGCCGTGTTGGTGGCGTAAATTGGAACGGAGACGCAACGGACGCTGAGAATTCCTAAATCGGCAATGGTCCATTCCGGACAGTTCTGGGAGAATACCCCCACCATGTCTCCCGTTTTGATTCCTATCTCCAGGAGGGCTTTGGCGACGGCACGGACCTGCTCGCCAACCTCTTTCCATGAAATATCCTGCCACTGGCCGTTTTCCCTGTAACGGAGGGCTGTCCGCTCACCATATTTCTTTGCCTGTTTCTGGACCATCAAGGCCAAGTGTTTTTCGGGCATGTTACTTTCTCCTTTCTTTTTTTCCCCTCCTTCGGGGACCATTTCGGGGTGCAGTATAAACGGCTAAACCTGAGAAGTCAAAAGCAATTTGATTGATAATACTGAATATTGTTTGACGGGCCGCTTTTTTTCCCCTATACTCCCCCCTATTTCACGGGGACTTGGAAAAAATGTTAGCTGAATTTGACACTACAAGGATTGCCATTATCGGCCCGGGACGCCTGGGGACTTCCTTTGCATACAAGTTCGGTCGGGACAACAAGCGGGTTACGATCTATTACCATGATGCCGAGGTCTGCCGTCATATCAACCGGGAACACCTCAACCCCAAACACCTGACCGAGGATCTCGCCAAACGCCTGGGTGGAATGGAAAAGGTCCCCCGTTTAGCCCCGAAGGTCTATGCCACCAATGATCTTGAGCGGGTCGTCGATGACAACGATATTATCGTGCTGTGCCTGACAATGGACAAGCTCCCGGAGTTTCTCAACTATCTGAAGCCGCTCATGGAAAGAAAATCCGGAGACACCTGCCTCATCTCTCCCATCAAGGGTCTAACCTCCGATGAAAACACCAAGGAACTCATTACCCCGTCACAATTGATCCACAGCAACCTGAGCAGCCTCAGCTATAAGTATGAGGTCGTATGCATCGGTGGACCTTTTTTCGATGTCGATATCGCCCTGGGGAATCCCGTCTGTGTAACCGTGGCGGGCAAAAGCGCGCCGGCGAATCTCGTTAGGGAGGAATTGATCCGCTTCAACCGGCGGGAGCTGACGTCATACTACAATTTCGACGTTATTGGAGTGGAGGCCTGCGGCTCCTTGAAGAATGTCGTGGCCAACATCAAGGGTGTCACGGATTGCCTGGACCTTGACGATTCCATTCCCGGCACCATCTTTGCCCGCGCCGGTGTGGAGATCCGCTCGCTGTCCATGCTCCTGGGCGGCAGTTTCCAGGCCTTTCAGAGCCAGGCCGGGGTGGGTGATATGTACGTTACCGTCTCGTCCATGGCCAGCAAGAATTATCGCTATGGCAAATACTTTCATGAGCTTTACAGCGGCAACCCCATCGAAACCAACCTGAAGGTCCTGGCGAGGATCGATGGGACGCCAGAAGGACCCAATACGATCCGCAACGTCCATCGTTATCTGGAAAAGAAGAACATGTACAGCCCCTTGTTTCACTGTGCCTACAAGATTTTCAACGAAGGAGGCACCCGGGGAGACATCAAGGAGATGATCATCCAGGCCTGCCAGTTCGACAAGCGGGTCAAGGAATTTATCGGACCTGTTTCCCGGTTCCTTTATCGGGTTGCTCCCAATCTATGGTATCGGCGGCATAAGGGGTTGATGTCAAACTGGGAAGTTTGACGGCTTCGCAAAATGTCCATATGCATCGTTGCGCTTCCGCCTTCGTCACCGCGATGTATGCGAAAGTACGCCTCCGTTCCTCATGCGGAGCGCGCCTCGCCTCTCGATCATCTTGCGAAGCCGTCAGGGTTGAAATCACTTTTTTATCTTGACATTTTTTAAAGATTAGTTATAGGTCGAGCCATAATCTAGCCGGGACCTAGAACAATATGACGATGCTTAAGAGAACGAACATGAATCTTTGCTGGTGGTGGCAGGCTGATATAGTCTGCCCGCGTTAACTGTTTTAAACAGGTTGTGGGCAGGGAGGAACCTCCCCATGACACAATCGGAAATCAAAAGCCATGGGAACACCCCATGGCTTTTTTATTAGACAATTATTTTTTTAAAGGAGAGATGAATATGAAAACCATGAAGGTATTGCTGGAAGATCATGAAATCCCCAGGCAGTGGTACAACATCCAGGCGGACTTGCCGACGCCGCTGCGGCCGCCTCTTCACCCGGCCACGGGGAAGCCCGTTGGCCCGGAAGATCTGGCGCCGATCTTTCCCATGAATCTCATCGAGCAGGAGGTCAGCACGGAGCGCTGGATAGACATTCCCGAAGAGGTTCTGGATAAATACCTGATCTGGCGACCCTCGCCTCTTTGCCGGGCCCGCAATTTCGAGAAACTCCTCGATGCACCCGTGAAGATCTATTACAAAATGGAGGGCAACAGCCCCGCCGGGTCACACAAACCCAACACGGCCATCCCCCAAGCCTATTATAACAAGGTCGCCGGTGTTAAACATCTCTCAACGGAAACGGGGGCCGGTCAATGGGGAAGCGCCCTGTCCATGGCCTGCCAGATGTTCGGCATCGGGTGCCGGGTTTTTATGGTCAAAGTGAGTTACGAACAGAAACCATACCGGCGGATGATGATGAACGTATGGGGGGCCGAGTGTATCCCCAGTCCCAGCAACCTTACCCAGGCGGGCCGTAATGTCCTTGCCGAACATCCCGATTCACCGGGGAGCCTCGGCATCGCCATCAGCGAAGCCATTGAAGACGCCGTATCCCACCCCAACGCCAAGTATTCTCTGGGCAGTGTTCTTAATCATGTCATGCTCCATCAGACCATCATCGGTCTCGAAGCCCAGAAACAGATGGCAAAAATCGGTGTCTATCCCGATGTCGTCATGGGCTGTGCCGGAGGGGGAAGCAATTTTGCCGGTATTTGCCTGCCCTATGTCCGCGACAAGATCCACGGTAAAGACGTAAAGATCGTCGGCGCGGAGCCGACATCATGCCCCACCCTCACTCGCGGTCCCTTTGCTTATGACTTCGGCGATCTCGCAAAAATGACGCCCCTCCTGCCCATGTACACCCTGGGTCATGACTATGTCCCGGCACCTATCCATGCCGGCGGACTCCGTTACCACGGGATGGCCCCCATTGTCAGCCATCTGGTGAAGGAGAACATCATCGAGGCCCGGGCCTATCATCAGATCGATTCCTTCGAGGCCGGCGTTATGTGGGCACGCAGCGAGGGTTTTATCCCCGCCCCGGAGACGGACCATGTAATTGCCGCCGTCGTGGACGAGGCCCGGCGGGCCAAGGAAGAGGGTAAGGAAAAGGTCATTCTCTTCAACTGGAGCGGCCACGGTATGGTGGATTTGGCATCCTACGACGCCTACCTTGCAGGTAAGCTGATTCCTTATGAAATGCCCGACGAGGAAATCGCCAGAGCGCTGCGGGCGATTGAGGGCTTTCCCAAGCCTTAGGGGACGGGAATGTCATTGTGACGATGGTTGCCTTTCTCCCTCCCCCTCAAGCGGGGCAAGGGTGGGGATGGGTTTGCAGGAGATTATTTTGGTGTAAATACTATTTATTGAGACGGGACCCTACCCATGACTGATAAGATCGCCTATGACGGCAGGGAGATCCGCTGCCCCAAGCTTGGGCACGAGCTGACTTTTGCCTACTGCCTCCGGGAAGCGGAAAATCTGCCCTGTGCAAGGATCATCCGGTGCTGGGAGAGTTTCTTCCCTGTGGAAAGCTTCCTGCGGGATACCCTGGATGACGATACATGGGATGACTTCTGCCGCCAGACGCCCCCGGATAAGATGACGACCCTCCTCGATCTCATCGAGAAGGCCAAGGCCCGGCGGAAGTCCGACCGCACATAGGTAGATGCAGAAGGATGAAAAAGGATAAAATTTGGCAGGATAAGGATTTCCACCCCCTGGCGGACCGGATGCGGCCACGGCGCCTGGACGAGTATATCGGTCAGGGACATCTGTTGGGGGGGGACAGCCTCCTGCGCCGGGCTATCGAAGAGGATCGCCTGTTTTCCATGATCTTCTGGGGCCCCCCGGGGTCGGGAAAGACGACCCTGGCCCGGATCATCGCCCAAGAGACGCAATCACATTTCACGAGTTTTTCCGCCGTCTTGTCTGGGGTTAAAGAGATCAGGGCCGTTGTCGAGGAGGCCCTTGCCCAACGGCAGGAACATCAACAGAAGACCCTTTTATTCGTGGATGAGATTCACCGCTTCAACAAGGCCCAGCAGGATGCCTTTCTCCCCCATGTGGAAAGCGGACTCATCACCCTGATTGGCGCCACTACGGAAAATCCTTCCTTCGAGGTAATCGCCCCCCTCCTGTCCCGCTCCCGAGTCATGATCCTCAAGCCGTTTTCGGAAGAAGAAATAAGGTCAATGATCGCGCGGGCTATTACGGACGAAGAGAGGGGTCTTGGCGGTTTGCACATTCAGATCGAACCTCAGGCGGTGGAAGTCATCCTCTGGTCCGCCGATGGTGACGCCCGGACGGCGATGAACAGTCTGGAGGCAGCGGCCTCTCTCGTCATGGACATGGAGGAAGGGAAGCGGCTCATTACGCGGGAAACTGTCGAAAAGGCCCTCCAGAAAAAGGCCCTCCAGTACGATAAAGGTGGAGAAGAACACTATAATCTGATTTCGGCCTTTCACAAGAGCCTGCGGGGGAGCGATCCCGATGCCGCCCTCTATTGGCTGGCGAGAATGCTTGCCGCCGGGGAGGCCCCCCTCTACATCGCCCGCCGGATGGTCCGGTTTGCTTCGGAAGATGTGGGCAACGCCGACCCCCGTGCCTTGGCAGTTGCTATGGACGCCATGCAGGCCTTTCATTTTATCGGTATCCCTGAGGGGGAACTTGCCCTGGCCCAGGCGGCTGTTTACCTGGCGACAGCGCCCAAAAGCAACGCCCTGTATGCCGCCTATAGCAAAGTAAAGGAAACGATCCGTCAGACGGGAACCCTGCCTGTGCCCCTCCATATTCGCAACGCCCCGACGAAACTGATGAAGGAGATTGGTTACGGCAAGGATTACAAGTATGCCCATGATTACCAGGATGCCTTTGCCGAGCAGGACTACCTGCCCGAGACGCTGGTCAAAAAAAAGGTCGGTTTTTACCGGCCAACGGAACGGGGCTATGAAAAAACCATCAGGGAGCGGATGGATTTCTGGCGGCAGTTGCGGGAAAATAACAAAAAGTAAGAGGAGACCTGCAGTCCCCCCTTTATTAACAAAATTATCATTGGCCACATATAACACCCTTAGCCATACGAAAAATCACCCTCCTAAATCTGCATGTTTCAACCGCAATTCAAAAAACTTAGAGGCTGCGTCACTAAAGACTTATATGATTATAGGATAGGTGAGACCCAGGGTCCTTCGAAAACCGTATCTATGAGTTTTCGTCTATCGTTGGGTGATTCGCGCTCCTGTAGGTAATCGGGCAGGTCTTCCTTGTTTCCTAGCATGCCTATGGCTGCCATTGCTTCAACCGTGAAATCATCAGGAATGTTCAGGGATGACCGGGCAAGTTCGTAATCGAACCCCTGCATGCCGTGGACAACATAACCGCTGAAGTTCCCCTGCAGGGCCAGATTCTCCCATGCCGCACCGGTATCATAGGAGTGGGTCCGC
>JBAYKV010000170.1:0-7400 GCA_041664405.1 Syntrophales bacterium | reverse complement strand
GCAGGGTGTGGAAAACATCCCGGCGTCCGGTGATGATCTTGTGGGCGTAAGCCTGATGCCCCACGTCCCAGATGAGTTTATCTTTGGGGGTGTTAAAGACGTAGTGAATCGCCAGGGTCAGTTCCACGGCGCCCAGAGAGGAGGCAAGATGGCCACCGGACCTGGAAACCGTCTCCACAATAAGTTCCCGTATTTCCTGGGCAAGGATGCTCAGAGACGGGAGATCGAGGCTCCGGATATCCTCAGGATCGTTGATGCTGTTGAGTATTCTTTTCATCTATTTCTTTCCATTATGTATCTGGCAATCTGTCTTAGGGGCTCGGCCCGGTGATCGAAACCGGCGAGGTGAGCAGCAGCCTCCGCGACCAGCTCCGTCAGGCGTCTCCGGGATGCTTCCAGTCCCATCAGGGCAGGAAATGTAGTCTTCCCTCTGGATAGGTCGCTGCCCGTACCTTTGCCCATCAGGAAGCTGTCGCCGGTAACATTCAGGATATCATCGGCAATCTGAAAGGCAAGGCCGATATCCTGACCGTAACGGGAAAGGGCTGCGGTCTGTACCGCTGTCGCTCCGGCAAGGATGGCCCCGGAGACGACAGAAACGGTAAGCATGGCCCCTGTCTTGCGTCGGTGCATGTCCTCGAGGGTCTCCAGGGCCACGGTTTTTCCTTCCCCCCGCAGATCCATGACCTGCCCCCCGACCATGCCGGCCGTGCCTGCCGCCCGGGCAATAAGATTAATCACCTGGAGGCGTTTCTCCGTGTTGTCGTCCTTTGTGAATTCCGGGCGGGAGAGGAGATGAAAGGCCTCGGTCAGCAGGGCGTCCCCGGCAAGGATTGCGATCCCTTCGCCAAAGACCCGGTGACTCGTCGGCATTCCCCGTCGATAGTCGTCATTGTCCATCGCCGGCAGGTCATCATGGATCAGTGAGTAGGTGTGGATCATCTCCAGGGCGCAGGCGCAGGGAAGGGAATCCTGTCCGCAGCCGCCGACGGCCTCGGCGGCGGCCACGCAGAGAATAGGCCGCAGCCGTTTACCGCCGGCGAAAAGGCTATGGCGGACTGCCTGATGAATGATTTCCGGACCGCCTTCTACCCCGGGGAGGAACCGTTCCAGGGCCGCTTCGATGAGGGCCTTACGCTCCGCGAGATAGGTTTCCAGGGTCGTCCCGTGCTCAGAGCGCATCGCCTTCATTCCGCAGGAAGGACGCCGGGGTAATGTCGCCCTGATCATCCTTGATAAGAATTTCCACCCTTCTTTCCGCCTCATCAAGTTTCCCGGTGCAGAAACGAATCAGACGTATCCCTTCCTCGAAGGCCTTCAGGGAGTCCTCGAGGGCCAGATCTCCGGATTCCATCTTTTTAACCAATTCTTCAAGTTTCTTCAGGGCTTCTTCAAATTTGTCCTTGGCCATGATTTCTTCCTTCCAGTCTTCTACTTATACCACATCTTCCACCCGGGCGCGGATATTTCCCGAGGCTACCTGAACATCGATATGATCACCGGCGGCAAGGATATCCACATTTTTCACGATGGTTCCCTCCGGGAGCCGGCGGGTGATGCTGTAACCCCTTTGCAAAACCCCCAGAGGACTGAGGTTCTGGAGGGCGATCTGTTGCCGATCCATGGCATGCCTGTTTTCTTTGATGCAGCTCCGCATCCACGTGGCGAGCTGCTGCTCACGGTGGGCGACGATAATCCGGGAGTTTTTGATTCTATCGCCGGGACCGGCCTGAGTGAGACGGGTCTTCAGATAACGCAGATCCTGGCTGCGAGAAGCGAGGGTCCGGTTCATGGACAAGGTCAACTTATCCAGATGATCATCGAGGATCAGGCGGAAATCGCTGAGGATGCGGTCCGGTGATTTGAGGCGCCGGGCTGCCTCGGCAACCCTTTCCCGGCGCCGTACCGCCAACCGCCGCTGGACATGCAGGAGGCGCCCGTAGGAGCTTTCTATTTGCCGACACAGTTGTTCCCGGGACGGGACAATCAATTCCGCCGCTGCGGAAGGGGTTGGCGCCCGCAGGTCGGCAACGAAATCCGTGATGGTATAATCCGTTTCATGGCCGATGGCGGAGACGATGGGAATAGGGGAAAGGAAAACCGCCCGGGCTACCTCTTCCGTATTGAAGGGGTGCAGATCTTCCAGAGAACCTCCTCCCCGGGCCAGGATGATGACATCGACGTCACGTTGTTTTTGCAGGACGTTGATTGCCTTGATAATCTCCGGGGGCGCTTCAGGTCCCTGGACCCGCACGGGGGCAATAAGGATGGAAACCGCAGGGAAACGACGGCCCGTTACCTGGAGGATATCCCTGATCACCGCACCGGTGGGGGAGGTGATCACGCCAATGCGCTTCGGCAGGAACGGTATGGGTTTTTTATGCCCCTCATCAAACAATCCTTCCGCCTGAAGTTTGGCCTTGAGCTGTTCGAAAGCCTTCTGGAGCGCCCCCAGCCCTCTGGGCTCCACCCGGTCAATGATGAGTTGGTAGTCTCCTCGCGGGGTATAGACGGTAATCCGGGCCCGGCAGGCGATATGCAGACCGTCTTCGAGATCGAAGGGCATCTTTTGCGCCGACCGGAAGATCACGGCCCGGATCTGGCTCCGGTCGTCCTTCAGGGTGAAATAGCTGTGACCGGACGCCGGTCGGCGCAGGTTGGATACCTCCCCCTCCACCCATAGGGTTTCGAACCGGGCTTCCAAAAGGGCTTTAATATGTTCACTGAGCTGGCTGACTGTCCAGACGTCTTGCATGGCCTGCCTTCTTTCTGAGGCGAGGCGTATCAGAAATCAGGGGGGATGACAAGGTAGTTTTTCTTAAGTTATTGACATTTATCCGTCTATGATTTAAAGGAAAATATCTTTTCAAAATTGAGGAGTATATGAAGAAAAAGGATTTCCTTAGAAAGCCGGTCCAGCATATCGACATCAAGTCTTTTGACGCCGTGGGCATTGTCGAGGCCATGAAAAATATGTCCTTTACTGCCAGGGACTTGGGAGACGCCGCCGACATCTACGATCGGATGCTGAAAGACAGAAAATGCGCCGTGATCCTGACCCTTGCCGGCAGCACTTCTGCCGCCGGGTGTATGCAGATCTATGTCGATCTCGTCAGAAACAACATGGTGGACGCCATCGTGGCCACGGGCGCCGCGATTGTGGACATGGATTTTTTCGAGGCCCTCGGGTTTAGTCACTATCAGGGTTCGCCCCATGTGGATGACCAGCTGCTCCGCTCCCTCTACATCGACCGGATCTATGACACCTATATAGATGAGGAGCAGTTGCAGGGCTGTGACCGCACCGTCAAGGAGATAGCCGACGCCCTGGCCCCCCGACCTTACTCCTCCCGGGAGTTCATCTGGGAGATGGGGAGATATCTGACCACCCACGCCAAGAAGAAAGATTCCCTTGTTCAGGCGGCCTATGAAAACGACGTCCCCATTTTCTGCCCGGCCTTTTCCGACAGCAGCGCCGGATTCGGCCTCGTACTTCATCAGCATGAACGGCCCGATAACTGTCTGTCCATCGATTCGGTGAAAGATTTCCGAGAGTTGACAATGATCAAGATCAAGGCGGGGACCACGGGGTTACTCATGATCGGCGGCGGCGTTCCCAAGAATTTCGTACAGGATACGGTCATCTGCGCCGAGATCCTCGGTAAGGAAGTCCCCATGCATAAATACGCCATCCAGATTACCGTGGCGGATGTCCGGGACGGCGCCTGCTCCAGCTCCACCCTGAGGGAGGCCCAATCGTGGGGAAAGGTGGACGTGGCCTATGAAAAAATGGTCTATGCGGAGGCGACTTCAGTCCTGCCGCTGCTAGCTAACTATGCTTATCTCAAGGGGAATTGGAAAAAGCGAAAAAAATGGCACTTTGCCGGGCTGTTCAAATAAAAAAAGTTGCCGATAAAAAA
This sequence comes from Syntrophales bacterium, assembly GCA_041664405.1. GTDB lineage: Bacteria > Desulfobacterota > Syntrophia > Syntrophales > UBA8958 > UBA8958. Next base: position 3,480 of record JBAYKV010000170.1, on the reverse strand, counting down.
CCGAGTGCATCCCCCCGCAAGAAACGGCGCCTCCTATGCCTGCTCTTCGAGTTGACCCGCCTGGAAGGCCGCAACGGCTGACTTCACCGACCCTGTAGCGCCGAGAAAGATCCTCGCATCCGCCCCTTTGAGCAAGGCCGCGGCCTTGGGTCCGATATGCCCCGTGAGGACAAAATCCGTTTTTTCGGCGGCTACGAAATTCCCGGCAGCCGTCTCACGGGTGACTCAATGCATGGGGGCGGTATTTTCCTTTGACGCGAACGTTCCCGTGTCCATATCGTAGAATATGTAGTAACGGCAGCGGCTGAAGCGCGGGTCCACAAGATCGTTCAGGTCCGGTCCCGTGGAAGAAATGGCAATTTTCATGGAAATGCGTCCTTCTCACTCTTATTTATCGCACATCAAGCATTTTGATCTCGAAGATCAGGTTACGACCGGCCAGGGGATGATTACCGTCGATAGTGATCAGGTCGCCTGCGATTTTCGTGATGCAGCCATCAACCTCACTGCCGTCGGTCCGGGCGAAGGCAACCTCCGTCTCCAGTGCCAGTATGGCGTCTGCGGGAAGTTCATCTGCGTTCACGATCCATATCAGATCCTGATCTTTGGCCCCATAGCCGTCCGCCGGCTTAATGGTGACGGTCTTGGTTTCACCCGCCTTCATTCCCATGACGGCATTTTCAAAGCCCTTGATAACTTTACCCTTTCCTACCTTAAATTCCAGAGGATCGCTGCCGATGTTTGTCTCGAACACCCTGCCGTCCTTGAGTTTTCCCGTATATGAGATTTTTACCCAACTGCCTCTTTTCACCTGTGACATGCTTGACAATTCTCCCTTTTATGTTGAAAGATAATGAAAATTGGTAAGAGTGATTTTCATCAAACCCATCTCAATGTTTGATTGCTATTTTCATATTCATGATTAAAAAACAAGGCCAACATGTAAGTGGGCGATCGCTGAGAGCCATCACGTCACAAAGCCTGATCATTGAGGATTATCCGGAGGAAATAACGATGGGAAGCGCAATCAAGGAAACATACAGTGAGCAGTACGTGACGTATACACTTGAGATGGATGGGAAATTCTACCTCGTAGAGCATGTGCCAGCCAGGGTATGCCTGGAGACGGGGGAACAGTATTTTGCCCCGGAGACGGTTGAAAAAATTCAGAAGATCATCTGGGGGCAAAAAAAGCCGGTCAAGGTGATTGAAACCCCTGTTTATGAATTCTGGTTGCCCGCTACTGTATAATAGGCTGTTTCGCGCACCGGACTACAAAGCTTCCCGTGTAACTGTCAATGGCTCTTAATAGCGGACCAACTTCCTTTGGTCTGTGATGGCTGAAAAATGCTGCTCCTTTGGTTGAGGGATAGCGGCCGATAAGATCATGTGCCGAATCGCGCACGTCGTTGGACGAATGGCAATAAAAAACCCGTTAAATCTATCGGGGTTTTTATTGCTTTGGTCTTCCTGGGGATGAGGTCAATCACATTTAAGACTCAACCAGTTGTTATAATTGGTTGAGTATGGATGTTCTTTTTTGGCATACCCCCAAAAAGCCCCCAAACGTTAAACCTTCCCCAATTTTGAGTTAAATTATCCTCAAAATTCATCAAGGCGGGCTCATAAAAAAGAGGGGCAACCTTGCCTTGGTCAACCTCGACTTCTATGTGATTTTGTTCCGCCATAGTATCGCTTATAGGCACAAAAAAACCGCCGAAGCGGTCAAGTTTTTCTTGGGGTCTCCCGGTTTCCGTCCTTCCAGTGCTGCAGCTCGAATATTCTCATCATATAATCTGGCTCCCTCGATATCCCGTATCCCTTCAGGTAAGTGATGCCTTACCCGCTTACCATTACGACCATCGGGGAAAAAGTCCGCATCGAACCGGCGCTCCTTTTAATCTCAGGATCGCAACCATCATAAAAGCTATTCATTGCCTTTTATCTCCACCGAGCTCATGCTTTTTTAAGTTGAAATGATGGGAAATGAACGGCTTTGATTCTTCTTTCTCAAAAATCTCTATCTTGCCCTCTCCTTCCTCTTTTATGTTAAGGGGAGACATCGTTATCCCTATCTGTATATCTTGCGGTACCTTCTGATTTGGAGGTGCAGGAATTTCAAGGGTTATTTGTTCGTTTTGAGGAGTTATGATTACAACTTTTAGATCGTTAATTACACGTTTTACCTCTTTTGCAGACAGCAATAGGCATAATTTGGAAAAAATAAAAGGAATTTCAGGCAATATTACGTCCTTTCCATAAATTCCCATTAAGGATACTTTATTGCCAACTTCTTGGCGAATATCGTCGCAGAGGAAAACAGATATTTCTTTGGCAAATTTCATGACGTCCTCATTAATTCTGATTTATGTAAACCAATTGTGGGACTCCCGGCGGTGCATTAATGATTCCAACTTTCATTTTTGAGGGAGTTTCCGACCCATACAATTCTGTTCGTGATACGGGGGGGATGAACGGTCTGTCCCCCGTTCCAGTACCTGTGGACAATGGATCAATAATCAAAACTCGGTTGTTTTTTTCTATTTCCATCTTAACCTTATGGAATGCATTCCTTTCAGACAAAAGATGGCTGATGAATGTATTCAGAGAGACACCTTCCTTTTTCGCTTCCTGGCTCAATGACAAATGCAATGATTTTGGAATCCTAATTCGAAGCTGTCCGCTGTGCTGCACGAAAAGATCGGGGGGTGGAATAGGCTCTTTGTCTTCTTCCATAACTTGAAGGTAAAGCTCTTTAGCAACATTAAGCTCTTTAACGGCCTCTTCCGGTGTATCACCAAAAGCATTCAGGCCAACAATCTCTGGAGTAGATGCAATAAAAACATGGTCGCTATCGCTCCATTGAATTAAAATAGAATGCTTTGTCTTCATGAGGAAATCCTTCAATTTACTTGTCGATGTTTTCTTCGATCCAATTAATCAACCATTCGAGCTGATATATCTTGGCCTTCCCGCACTTACCACATTGAATAGTATAGGTAGTTGCGGGTGGGTCTTTCCGCTTATAGGCAACATGGCTGCCACCGCTTTTGCGTTCCATAAATCCATAATGCTTGAAAAGGCTGCATAGCTCATCAAAAGTCAAATTCTGGGGAGATTCATGTGCTTTCTGTATCAGTTTTTTTATCTGAGACATTAATTCGGTACCAAATGTGGAACCACCATGTCAAGTATTATTATCATTTTCCTCTCCGTGGGGGCTTTTTATGTCTCAATCAGCCCCCAAACTTTCTGGATGTTAATGAATCTTATAGCATGCCTTTGGACGAAAGGCAATAAAAAACCCGCTATTTCTAACGGGTTTTTTACTTCTTTGGACTTCCTGGGACTATGTTCTGGTGGAGATGAGGGGGATCGAACCCCTGGCCTCGGCATTGCGAACGCCGCGCTCTCCCAGCTGAGCTACATCCCCATTATTATGCCCTTTATATAGCGAATTACCGCCGCCACATCTTAATC
>JBAYKV010000169.1:0-7416 GCA_041664405.1 Syntrophales bacterium | reverse complement strand
CCCTTGTCGGCGTCAAAACCATAATCGTCCTTACCGGCCTTTACCTTTTCCACAACGATGGAACCTTCGAAACCGGCGTTGTTGGCAATCTGGCGCAGGGGCTCTTCAAGCGCCCGCTTTACGATGTTGAGTCCGTAATGCTCATCCTCGGGAAGAGTTGCTTTTTCCAGGGCCTTCAGGCTGCGGATAAGGGCCACGCCGCCGCCGGGAACGATGCCTTCTTCCACGGCCGCTCTGGTAGCGTTGAGGGCGTCTTCCACTCGGGCCTTCTTTTCCTTCATTTCCATTTCCGTTGCCGCCCCGACCTTGATTATGGCTACGCCGCCCACGATCTTGGCAAGGCGTTCCTGCAGTTTCTCCCGGTCATAATCGGAGCTCGTATCCTCCATCTGGGCGCGGATCTGTTTGACCCGGGCCTGGATGTCGGCGCTTTTACCAGCTCCGTCTACTATAGTGGAGTTGTCCTTATCGATGGTGACCTCTTTGCACTGTCCAAGGTCAGCGAGGGTCAGGTTTTCCAGTTTCAAACCGATATCATCGGAAACCACTTTGCCCCCTGTCAGGATGGCGATGTCTTCCAACATGGCCTTGCGACGGTCTCCGAAGCCAGGGGCTTTGACGGCGGCGCATTTGATGGTGCCCCGCAGTTTATTGACTACGAGAGTCGCCATGGCTTCCCCTTCCAGATCCTCGGCGATGATGAGCAGAGGTCTTCCCGTCTTGGCTACCTGTTCCAGGATGGGAACCATATCCTGCATCGTGCTGATCTTCTTTTCGTTGAGGAGGATATAGGGTTCTTCGAGGCGGACTTCCATCTTGTCCGGATTGGTAATGAAATAGGGAGAGATGTACCCCCGGTCGAACTGCATGCCTTCCACGATATCAAGGGTGGTTTCCATACCTTTCGCATCTTGAACGGTGATGACGCCTTCCTTGCCGACCTTGTCCATGGCTTCGGAGATGATCTCCCCGATGCTAAAATCGCTGTTGGCCGAGATGGCGCCGACCTGGGTAATTTCTTTCTTATCCTTGACGGCTTTGGACATCTTCTTCAGTTCTGCGGTGACCAAGACCACCGCCTTGTCCACGCCCCGTTTCAGTGACATGGGATTCATCCCTGCCGCCACGAGCTTCGATCCTTCCCGGTAGATGGCTTGGGCAAGAATGGTCGCGGTCGTGGTGCCGTCGCCGGCCAGATCCGATGTCCGGGAGGCTACTTCCTTGACCATCTGGGCGCCCATATTTTCAAACTTGTCTTCCAGCTCGATCTCCTTGGCGACGGTGACGCCGTCTTTGGTAATCGTCGGGCCCCCCCACTTCTTCTCGATCAGAACATTACGCCCCTTGGGCCCCAGGGTTACCTTTACGGCATTCGCCAGGACATCCACGCCCTTCAAAATCCTTTCCCGGGCGATGCTATCGTATTTAATCTCTTTTGCTGACATATTTTCTATTCCCTCCTGTTATGATTCCAAAATGCCGAGGATGTCGTCTGCTCTCATCATGAGATGTTCCACGCCATCGATCTTGATTTCCGTGCCCCCATAGCGGCCGAACAAAACGCGGTCCCCTGCCTTGACTTCCAACGGGATACGCTTTCCTTCACGATCCATCTTTCCCGGACCGACGGCTACCAGCTTACCCTCCAGGGGTTTTTCCTTTGCCGTATCGGGGATGATGATGCCCCCGGCGGTTTTCTCTTCGCTTTCCAGCCGGATAACCAAGACTTGATCGTGCAGCGGTCTAAACTTCATAGGCCATACCTCCCATAGATAAAATTAATTTGATTGCTCTCCGAATAAATTATTGAATTCCTAGAAATAAAATAACGGAGTTCAATATAATCACGATACGCGCCTTGTCAAGGGTTTCACCAAGGAAAAGGTCTATGAAAAAGGTCTTGACAGGCGATTTTTTAATGCATATTCATTAACCCGTCGAGAACCCGGAACCGGCAATGGCGGATTTTCAAAGGGCACGGGCCCTTTATGCCGACCTTTCTTAAGGGAGGGCTTTATTATGAGTGCAGATGAAAGAACCGGATTGAACCGGCGGACGTTCCTCAAGGTGTCGACAGGTGCTGCCGCTGCGGGTGCCGGTCTTGCCATTCCGAGGAAGGGGTTTTCCGCCGGCCGGAAGCGCCTGGCGACCCTCATCGATCTGAGCCGGTGCGATGGATGTCCGGGGAAGGATATGCCGGCCTGCGTGGGGGCGTGCAAGACCATCAACAGGGATAAGATCCCGAAGATTCACGAACCTATACCGGAACCGTGGCCTCGGAAGACTATTGAAGACTGGTCGAAAAGGCGGGAGGTTTTCAACCGCCTGACTCCCTATAATTATATTTATGTCCATCAGGCCGAAATAGATGAAGGAGGGCAAAAGCGGATTGTTTTTGTGCCCCGCCGGTGCATGCATTGCGACAATCCGGCCTGTGCCACGATCTGTCCCTTTTCGGCGAATCATAAATATGAAAACGGGGCAGTGGTTATAGACCAGGAACTCTGCTTCGGAGGGGCCAAATGTAAGACCGTCTGTCCTTGGGAGATCCCCCAGCGCCAGTCAGGTGTAGGTATTTACCTCCACATCCTGCCGACTTTGGCCGGCAATGGTGTCATGTACAAGTGCGATCTCTGCAATGACCGCCTGGAGGCAGGAAAGCTTCCCGGGTGCATCGAGGCCTGCCCACAGCAGGCCATGTCTATTGGTGACCGCAAGGAAATCTATGCCCTGGCGGAAGAACGGGCCAAGGCGATGAAAGGCTTTATCTATGGGAAGAAGGAAAATGGAGGTACGGCAACCCTTTATGTCTCCCCCGTTTCTTTTACCGCCCTCAACGGGACAATGAAAAAGCAACCGGGAAGGCCCGACATGGGGCCTGCGGAAAGACGAATGGCCAAAACGGACAAGATGGGAAAGGTTGTCCTCCAGGCGCCGCTTTACGGCATTGTCGCCGGTGTGGCCGGGGCCTTCGTAGCCCTCTCCCGAAGAAAAGACCGGTTGAAGGGAGGGGACGATCGCCATGAGTGACAAGATTATGAATGACAAGGGGTTTGTTGTCCGTCACGATATCATTGAGCTTGTCGAACATTGGGCCATTGCCCTTTCCGGTTTGCTGCTCCTGGTTACAGGGATATTTGAACTTCCCATGGCCAACCGTTACTACATTACTTCTCTTCCCGGTTTGTCATGGTCCGGAGATTTCATAACGTCTCTTAACATTCACTACGCCGCCTCGGTGGTCTTCATTGCCGCCGCCGTTTTTCATCTTCTGTATCACGGCATCCTCGGCGAAAAGGGAATGATTCCCCGGAGTGGCGATCTGAAATCATCCATCGAGGTCATGAAGAGCTTCTTTGGCAAGGGGGAAGAGCCGCCCTTTCATAAATACCTGCCGGAACAGCGCCTGGCCTATGTAGGGATGGCGTTTATTATTGCCATGCTGATTCTGTCAGGACTCGTCAAGACCTACAAAAACCTCTATGCCCCGGATATGTCCCTGACCCTGGTCCTCTGGGCGACGTGGACCCACAATGCCTTCTTCATGTTCTTTATCCTGGCCTTTGTGGCTCATATCGGCGCGATCCTTCTGAAGCCGAACCGGCCTATGATCAGGGGGATCTTTATGGGAACTGTCCGCCTCGATTATGCCCGGCACCGGCACCCCCTGTGGATCAAAGAGATGGACCCGCGTCCTGTCGATGAAGTTAAAATGGAACCGGCGCCTGTGGACGAAGTTAAAGAAGCTGAAGTTAAAGAGGAAGTCCGGGAAGATCCCCCGTCATCACCCTCCGTCGTGTCTGAAGAAGCCCGTAAGGAAGAACCAACTAAGGAACCATGATGAAGGGATTGTCCCTTTCATACCAGCAAGAAAGGCCGCAGCATGATTTGCATGCTGCGGCCCCCTGTGTAATTGTGTGAAGGTAGGTGATTGAAGGTTACTCTATAATCGCCGTCGCCCGTCTGTTTTCGTATCTCCCCTTGCTTGTTTTATTCGGGGCGATGGGGTCTGTCTTGCCGAATCCCTTGATCGTGATGCGAGATGCGTCAATGCCGTACTTCTTTACGAGTGCCTTCTTGAAACTCTTGGCGCGTCGGTCGGAAAGGCCGATGTTATACTTATCTGTACCGATGTAATCGGTGTAGCCGTCGATTACTACCTTGGCGTCGGGGTTTTTGACAAGGACCGCGGCGAAATCGGCGATCGTCTTTTTATATGCCGGCTTGATTGCCGATTTATCGAAATCGAAATGGATCGTTGCCGATACCCCTTTCAGGGAAGATTGTCCAGAGGCAGCAGCGGCCGCCTTCATGACGCCAGCCGCCATACCAGGTCCAAGGAAGATTTTTTCCACAAAAGCACCCATGGCGGCCGCAGTTCCTAAATCATCCGCGTTTACACTTGCCCCACAGCCGGCATCCTTCACGATCTCCTGGGCAATATTTTTCCCCTTAGGGGCATTTCCCACCTGGACGGTATATATGCAAAGCCGGCTTCCATACTGTTCTTTCAGTTTAGCTACCGCCGCCATGACGTTTTTGGGTCTCATGTCGTCGAGATTCTCTATGTGTTCAAAATCACTGACAATGATTATAGCTGAGTTACCCGTTAATGCCGCCATGTCGTTGCCTGCCGCCAGGGTCGCCTTTGCCATAGGAGTGTTGCCGCTTCCCCACATGATACATTTCAGCGGTTTAAGAAAATTACGTTTGTCATAAGATGCCATTCCATAAACAAGCTTGGTTTCATCGTTCCAGAAGGTTCTTAAACCTGCGTTCAGCTTGAGGTTGGGAATTGTTGCCGCCATCCTCTTGACAACATCTTTCGCTAATTCCAAGCGCGTTGTCCTGCTGTAAGGATCGTCCATGGAAGAAGACTTGTCGAAGAGGAGTACAAAATTATCTGTTTTTTGAATGAATTGACCCGCTGCCAGCGGGGTGTTGAGATCATAAGGCGTGTAGACCATTTTTTTGGTTGCGCAGCCCACGAAGACAACACATAGAAACAGTACCGACAAAATTACCGAACACTTTCTTCTCATAATACCTTTCCTTTCTGATTTGACATGTATTGCTACTTGATGAAAACTAATAACATCCAAAAATTGTTTTTGCATCATTTTTTATTGAGGGCTTCAATCTTTTTAATCGTATCAAACAGATGTTCATTTACAGGCGTTGGGACCCCATGCTTCCTGCCTAATTCGGTAATTTTGCCGGCCAGCATCTCCACCTCCGTCTTTCTTCCCGCTTCCACGTCCTGGAGCATGGAGGTTTTTCCGGTGGGGCTGAGGCTTGCGAGGACCACATACCATTTTTCGATATCCTGCTCGGAAAGATCAATGGCCAGCTGCTTTGCCAGGGCGATGACCTCCCGCATGGACGCATCCATGAGCCCCTGGGCCTCTATGGATGTCTGAAAGAGGCCATAGGGTCCCTTCAGTGCCGCCGATGCCTGATTAATGCCCACATTGATCATGAATTTCCACCAGAGGATACGGATCATGTCGGCCGGTATTTCGTGAATAATCCCCGCCCTATGGAAAATATCTGCGACCCGCCGGACCCGCTCGGAAAGGACAGGGTTCCGCGCCTCCCCGAAAAAGATCTTTCCCTGGGTGGTATAGATGACATTATTCCCCCCCCGCAGGGCGTCGATGCCCACGACGGTGGCGTAAAGGACCCTCTCCGCGCCATAGACGGCGCCGATGCGCTCTTCGCTGTCGATGCCGTTCATCAAAGAAATAACGATCGTATCGGGTCCGATACTGTTTTTCATTTCCCCGATGGCCTGACCCAGGTGATGATGCTTTACCGTAACTATAAGCAGATCAGCGGCGGGGAAAGGCTCCTTGCTGTTCAGCACCGTGATGGGATAGTTCCTGCCGTTGACGATGACTCCTTCCCTGCGGAGTCGCTCAAAACGATCGCCACTGGCGATAAAGGAAACACAGCCCGGGTCCATATCGTAAAAAATGCTTGCGTAAGCAGCCCCGACGGCCCCGGCGCCGATAATGTGAACTCTCTCGATTGGCTGTTTTGTCGAACCTGACAGACTCTTGCTCATTCCAGTTACCTCCCACTCTTCCGGCAGCAAGTCATACTTTTTTAAGAAGCGCCCCTGCATGCTTTACTTTCACTTCCTGCCTGAAAGAAAGACTAACAGCATTTATGAATATTTTCAACTATTTTGTCTTTTCTACCCTTGAAAGGTGGTCAGGTTTGCCGGGCTTTCGCTCCACAAATGCCTGATCGTCATTCCTTTGATTAACCTCCATGCCCGTAGTGGGCACAACGAAACATGGAAATCCCCCCTTACCCCCCTTTAGTAAAGGGGGATGGGGGGATTTCCATATAAATCTCTTGGAGAGTTTGTTGACATCAAAAGGAATCTGAGTTAAGCAACATCGCCTTAAATGACTATCCGAGGAAGCATGCTGCCATGAAGAAGATTCAACGTATATTGATTGCCAACCGGGGCGAGATCGCCCTCCGGATCATCCGGACGGTCCGGGACATGAATATCGAAGCCATCGCCGTCTATGAAAAGCCCGACAGCGACGCCTATTTCCACCGTTTTGCCGATCGGGTCATCCAGATCGGGATCGAACCGAACCGGGGATACCTGGATATCGAAAGGATCATTCAGGCGGCCGTAAATACGGGATCGGATGCGATTCACCCCGGATACGGTTTTTTATCCGAAAACGCCGATTTTGCAGAGGCCTGTCTCCGGGAAGGGATCATTTTTATCGGCCCCCCCCCGAATGTCATCCGGAATCTTGGAAACAAGGTTTTAGCCCGGGAGATGATGGTGAAGGCGGGAATTCCCGTGGTTCCGGGTACGGAAAGCCTGCCGGTGGGACCGGATGGTTTAACTGCGATGACGGACTTTGCCAGGGAGGTCGGTTATCCCATCATTCTCAAGGCGACGGCGGGCGGCGGTGGCCGGGGGGTGCGGAGGGTCAACAGCGATCAGGAATTAATGCTCAATATTTCTTCGGCCCGGGCCGAGGCGCTGGCCGCCTTCCACGACGACCGTATTTACGCCGAAAAATATATCGAATCCCCCCGCCACGTCGAGGTCCAGATCCTGGCCGATCAATACGGCCATGTCGTGCATCTGGGGACCAGAGATTGTTCGATTCAGAGGCGTCACCAGAAATTGCTGGAGATAGCTCCGGCTGATCTTCCCGAGCCTGTTCTCGAAGCTCTCCATCAGGCGGCGGTCAAGGCGGCCCGGGCGGCGGAATATGTCAATGCGGGAACCGTCGAGTTTCTTGTCGATTCCCGGACTAATGAGTTCTGGTTCATGGAGGTAAACACCCGCCTGCAGGTGGAACATACGGTCACGGAGATGATTACCGGCGAAGACCTTGTCCAGGAGCAGATTCGGATCGCCGAAGGCAGACCCCT
>JBAYKV010000168.1:0-7585 GCA_041664405.1 Syntrophales bacterium | reverse complement strand
ATATGAAATCGACGGGATGGTAATCAAGGTCGACGATCTGGCCCTTCCGGATGAACTCGGCGCCGTCTCCCGCAGCCCCCGCTGGGCCCTGGCCTGCAAGTTTCCCGCTTATCAGGAAACCACGGTCATCGAGGGCATTGATGTCCAAGTAGGCCGGACCGGGGCATTGACCCCCGTGGCGATCATGACGCCCGTCCCGATCGGCGGCGTCACCGTCAGCCGCGCCAGCCTCCATAACCAGGATGAGATCGACAGGAAGGATATCCGCATCGGCGATACCGTCGTCGTGCAACGGGCCGGAGACGTCATCCCCGAGATCGTCAAGGTCGTCATGTCCAAACGCCAACCCACGGCGCTGCCTTTTACCATCCCGGCAGCCTGTCCCGTCTGCGGTTCTGCCGTCATCCGCATCGAAGGCGAAGCGGCCCACCGCTGCATCGGCATCGCCTGCCCCGCCCAGATCAAGGAACACATTGTCCATTTCGCCTCCCGGGGAGGAATGGATATCGAGGGACTGGGAGAAAAGATGGTCTATCAGCTCGTTGACGCCGGCCTGATCAAAGACCCGGCGGACCTGTACTTTCTGAAGGCTGAACAGTTGCTGCCCCTGGAAAGGACGGGAGAGAAATCGGCAGGAAACCTGTTGCGGGCAATCGCCGGCACAATGAGTCCTTTCCTCGAAAAACTTATCTTCGCCCTTGGAATCCGCCATGTCGGGGAAAGTATGGCCAAGATCCTTGCCCGTAAATATGCCGTCCTGGAAGACATCATGGCGGCCACGGTCGATGAACTGACGACGATTCACGATGTCGGTCCGGAGGCGGCAAAAAGCATCGTCCGTTTCTTTCAGGAACCATCGAACCGGCAGGTCCTGGCAAAGCTGAAAAGAGCCGGCATCGCGCCGATTAATCGGCTCTTTTCAGCGGTAACCGAATCGTCAGGGGCGCTTGCGGGAAAAACCTTTGTCCTCACGGGAACCCTGGAACGCATGACCAGGCAGGAAGCCAGGGATCTTATCGAATCCCGGGGCGGGAAAACGACGGAATCGGTCACAAAGAAAACCGATTACGTGATCGCCGGTACGGCTCCGGGCTCCAAGCTGGACAAGGCAAAAACTCTTGGTATTTCAATCCTTGACGAAGAGACCTTTTTTTTGTTAATGGAATCAACATGAAATCATACATCGACCTCAACTGCGACATGGGAGAATCCTACGGCGCGTATACCATCGGCGGCGACGACGGGGTCGCCCCCTATATCACCTCCGCCAATATCGCCTGCGGTTTCCATGCCTCGGACCCCACCGTCATGGACAGAACGGTCCGTCTATGCAAGGAAAACGGGGTACGAATCGGCGCCCACCCGGGGTTCCCGGACCTGGTCGGCTTCGGAAGGCGCTTCATGGACATTGCCCCTGAAGATCTCGTCAACGACGTGATTTACCAGGTCGGGGCGCTAAAGGGTTTTCTTGATCGCTACGCCCTGCCCCTTCAGCATGTCAAACTCCACGGCGCCCTCTACAATCATCTGGTCACCGAGGAAGAACTCCTCATGAAAGTCGCCCGCGTTCTACGGGATAGCTTTGGCAACCCCATCTTCCTGACATTGGCCACGGGCAATACAGACAAACTCCGGGAACGATGCCGGCAAGAAGGTATCCGCCTGGCCCTGGAAGCCTTCCCGGACCGCGCCTACACCGACGACGGTGAGCTGCTGTCCCGAAAACTTCCCGGCGCCGTCCTCAAGGACCATGAAGAGATCGCCCGGCGTGCGGTAGAGATGGTCGTAAAGAAGGGCCTGGAAAGCGTCACGGGCCGCTGGATCGACATGGAGATCCATACCTTGTGCCTCCACGGTGATAATCGGGAGAGCATCGAGGCGGCGGCAAACATTAACCGTCTTATCCGGGAAAAGCAGATTCAGCTGGCCCCCCTTTCCAAATTTCTGACATGATTATCAAGCGCTACGCCGAGAACGCCCTCCGAATAATCTTCGGCAGCCAGATAGATATGGAGGTCCACGAGAAGGTCCGACGGGCATTTTTCCTCATCATATCACTGCATCGCATCGATATTAAAGAGATAATACCTTCTTTCTGTTCCTGTCTGGTGATTTACGAGGATGATCTGACGTCTTACGAAACCCTGGCGGACCTTTTGAGAGAGCGCCTTGCCGACTTGTCAGCCGTCGAGATGCCCCCCCCGCAGATCCACGAAATTCCCGTCCACTACGGCGGCGACTACGGGCCGGATCTTTCCTTCGTGGCTAAACACTGCCATCTGGATGTATCCGAGGTTATCGAAAGACACTGTGCCGAGCTTTACACCGTCTTTACCGTGGGCTTCACCCCCGGTTTCCCCTATTTGGGAACCCTCGACGAAAGTATTGCCGCCCCCCGCCTTGAAACCCCCCGGACAAGAATTCCGGCGGGTTCAGTGGGCATCGCCCAGCTGCAGACAGGGATTTATCCCTTTGAGTCACCGGCGGGCTGGCGCATTATCGGCCGCACGGATATCCGGCTTTTCGATCCGGCACGACCACCCTACAGCCTCATGCAGATCGGCGACAAAGTCCGCTTTATCGAGGAGCGCTGAAAAAATGACCCCTGCCATTACCGTTCGTAATCCCGGCCTCTTCTCCCTGATCGTCGATTTGGGGCGCACTGGTTTTGGCGCCGTCGGCGTACCCACGTCATCGGCCCTGGATCGTTATGCCTGTCAGGCCCTGTACTCCCTCCTGGATTGTGCAAACGCACCGATCATGGAAGTTATCGGTCCGAGATTTGCCCTGCAATTTGACGCCGACGTCGTCTGCGCCATCACCGGAGCCAAGGTCAAGGCCTTCCTCGACGATACGCCGCTTCGACCCTGGGCTTCCTTTCAGGCAAAAAAGGGCAGTCTCCTGCGAGTAAAGGAGATTACGGAAGGCTTTCGCTACTATATCGGTTTTGCAGGAAAGATTAAAGCGGAGGCGGCCATGGACAGTTACACAACCAATATCGAATGCCGTTTCGGCGGTTTGAGCGGGGCAGCCCTTAAAAGCGGCGATATCCTTCACCTTGATGAGTCCCGGGAAATGGAAACGAACGTCATCCCCCTGAACCTGATCCCGCCCATGAATTCCCCCCACATCCTCCGGGTCATAGAAGGCCCCGAAGCCGACGCTTTCACCGCTGACTCATGCCGCCATTTTTGGGAAAAGGGCTTTCACGGACTCTTTACCGTCTCGACAAATCTCAATCGGACGGGAATCCGCCTGGAAGGGACGCCCCTGGTCTTCAAGCCGGAGGTAGCGAAAAGCATCGTATCCGAAGGTATCGTCCCCGGCACGGTCCAGATCCCCGGTGACGGGTTGCCGATCATCCAGCTTCACGAAAGAACGATCGGCGGCTATGCCCGGGTAGCCGTGATTGCCCGGGCGGATCAGGACCGCCTCGCCCACCTGAAAGCCGGCGATCTGGTCTGTTTCGAAAGGATCGCCGTGGAAGAGGGAGAGCGTCTCTGGATGGAAAAGCAAAAACTGCTCGCCAAGTTGCTATCCAAAACACTTAATGGGCACGAATAATTTGAGACGATTAATTCTCGAAATGTGAACCCGTCCATAATTATCCCATACGGTATCGTTAAATGAAGCGTATCCATGTGATCATTTCCGGTCGCGTCCAGGGAGTCGCTTTTCGCGCCGCCACCCGGGAGGCGGCGATAGCCCTCAACCTGTCGGGCTGGGTTAAAAACCTGCCGGACGGACGGGTAGAAGCGGTCTTTGAGGGTGAAGACGGTCAAGTGGAATTAATGCGACGTTGGTGTGACCATGGCCCCCCGCTGGCCCGGGTGACCGGGATCGCTGCAAGTGCCGAATATTACGCGGGTGAATTCAGGGATTTCACCATCCTGTATGGCAAATAAAACAAATAAAATCGGGAGGAAAGAAATGTCTCTGATCATGAAAATCGAAAACAAGATGCCTGGTTGCTATGTTGTCAAATTTATTGGTCGCCTGGACGGAACAACATACGCAGACTGTGATGAAAAAATGAACTCACTTCTTATTCCCACAACGAAGGACATAATGTTTGACATGACCAACTTGGATTACATAAGCAGCATGGGCCTGCGTATCGTCATTAAAACAAGGCAATTTATTGAGGGTAACGGCGGTAGAGTCCATATGATCAAAATGCAGCCGCAAATTGAAAAGGTATTTAAGATCGCCAATCTACTTAATGGTATTATACTTTATGCCAGCGTTAAGGAAGCCGACGATTATTTTGGGGCCATGCAGAAAAAGGTTTTGGATTCTTTGCGATAGAAACAAGCATGGAACAAAAACCGGCTAACATCATCTACGGTGTCGACGATATACCGCCCTTTCGTACAACACTACTATTGGCAGTTCAGCATGCCATCCTCGCACTTGTCTTTATCGTTTACCCACTGATGCTGGTCTCCGAATCGGGGGGGACACAAAGGGATGCCGAAGGGGTTGTGACGGCATCCATCCTGGCCATGGCGGTGGGCACCTTTCTCCAATGCCTGGGTCGGAAAGGCATGGGCAGCGGGTATCTGGCTGTCAACCTCACCACCCCCATCTATCTCCCCGTATCTATTCAGGCGGCCAAGATCGGCGGACTGGGCCTCACATTCGGGATGACCGTCATTGCCGGGATATTCAGTATATTTTTCTCCCGGTTCCTGAAGTATTTTCGCCATCTTTTTCCGGCCGAGGTTTGCGGTGTGGCGGTTGTGATGCTCGGAATCTCCATGGTCGGGCCGGCGATTACACGTTTTCTGGGCCTTCATGGCGGCAATTCCGTCGATCCCCATGCTATCGCCGTAGCTTTCATTACCCTGGCCCTTATGGTTGCCCTGAGCATCTGGCCCCGGGGTAAAATTCGTCTATATTCGGTTTTGATCGGTTTGACAGCCGGTTATGGCGCCGCCCTGTGGTTAGGTGTGATTGACCATGCCAGCCTACAGGGTGTCATGGAGGGAGGATTTCTGGCGCTGCCGACGATACCGATACCGGACTGGAAGTTTCAATGGGCGTTGCTGATCCCCTTTTTGATGACGGCCCTGGTTTCTTCGCTCGACACCGTCGCCTGTATCATTACTTGCCAGAAGATCAATCAGACGGAATGGGTTCGCCCGGACATGGCCACGGTTAGCGACGGTGTCCTCGCAGACGGCGTCGGCGCCGCCATGGCAGGGGCCATGGGAACCATGGGGACCGGCGTCTCTTCCGCTCATATCGCCCTTTCCTCGGCGACAGGCGCCACGGCCCGGCGCATCGGACTGTTGACGGCCATTGTCCTCGTAGCGACGGCATTTGTTCCCCCCATCGCCAAACTCCTGTCCCGCATGCCGGCGCCGGTAATCGGCGCCGTCCTCGTCTATGCCGCCGCCTTTCTCATCACTTCGGGAATGGAGCTGATCGTCTCCAGGATGCTCGACACCCGACGTATCTTCATGGTCGGCGGCTCCATAATCGTCGGCCTCTCTGCAATCCAACTGACGGAACTCATCCAGAGACTTCCGCCCTGGCTTTACAGCATTGTCGGTTCCCCCTTTGCCATAGCTTCCCTGTGCGCCATCGCACTGAATCTGCTGTTCCGCATTGGGACGTCACAAAGCGCGTCTATACGCATCGAGCCTCAACTCCCCAGCATGTCCGGTGCCCTACGCTTTTTTGAGAGCCAGGGCGGCGCCTGGGGCGCCCGCCGCCAAGTCATTCAGCGGGTCCAGGCAGCCGTCAATGAGTTGTTGGAGGCCGTGATTCTGTCGGACTTGGCGGAAGGGCCTATTGACATCCAGGCCCGCTTTGATGAGTATCATCTCGATGTGGTTGTTCTCTATTCCGGCCTCCCGCTTCCTGCCTCAGAGGAATGTCCGTCGCCGGAACAGCTCCTCGCTGACGAAAACGCCGTCCTGCGCCTTTCCGGTTCACTCATCCGTCAGTATGCCGATCGGGTTGTCTTCGACGCCCAAAAACAGCGGCAGCGCATCTCTTTGCATTTTGAACATTAGGCGGCCAATCTCCTTTTCACCGGGTGCATGGAAGAGATATCCCGCATTTTTGATGGTCTGCAATAAGGCGATCTGGAAACTCATGAAAAACTTTTTTACCTTGACTTACCGTTTTCATCTTCGTATAGTCCGCGAAGCTTAATACCTGTGAACCGCGTCTATGGCGCATAAACACTGAAAAAGGGAGGAGATCTATGAAGAAGTTACTGACAGTATTAGTATTATCAGCCGTTCTTATGTTTTTCGTCATAACACCCGCCTTGGCCAAGACAACCTGGAATGCCAATTCAGTATGGCCGCCCAAGAATAACCACAGCATCGGCCTGGAAGATTTCGCGAAAAAGGTAAAAACCGCCACTAAGGGAGACCTGGAGATAGTAGTCAGCTCCGGCGGCGCCCTCGGCTACAAGGGCCCTGAACTCCTGAAGGTCGTCCGCGACGGCCTCGTTCCCGTCTCCGATATGCTTATCAGCGGGGTGGCCGGAGATGAAAAGCTCCTCCAGATCGTCACCCTACCCTTCCTGGTCAGGGATTTCGACGAACTCCATCTCCTCCTCGATATCTCCCGTCCTTACTTCGACAAAGTCGCCCAGAAATGGGGACAGAAGATCCTTTATACGGCCCCCTGGCCCGGCGCCGGACTCTGGACCAAGAAGAAGGTCACCACTCTTGCCGAATTGAAGGGCCTCAAGACCCGCACCTATGACAAGAACGGCGCCCTCGTTATGGAAGCCGTCGGCGCCACGCCCCTGGCCCTGCCCTTCAGTGAGGTCTACACTTCCCTCCAGACCGGCGTCATCGACTCCGTCATGACCTCGTCCCCCACCGCCGTGGATGCCAAATTCTGGGAAGTCCTGAAATACTTCGAACCCCTGAACATCACCATCGCCACCAATATGGTCACGGTAAACCAGAAGGCCTTCGATAAGCTCCCCAAGGCCCAGCAGGACGCCCTCGTGAAGGCGGGCAAGGAAATGGAAAAGAGCATGTGGGCGGGAGTGAAGAAATGGGATGGCAGCATGGTCGCCATCAGCAACAAAAACGGCATCCAGACCGTCGCCCCCTCGAAGAAGCTCGTTGCCGAGTTGGAAAAGATCACCGAAGGCATCCGTGCCGAGTGGCTGAAAGGCGCCCCTGCCGACGCCCAGAAGATTTACGCGGAGTTCAAGAAGAAGGTTAAACGATAATATAAATTATTCTCCTGAATATTTATGACAAGAGAGGGACCCCGGAGCAAGGTCTGCGGGGTCCCTCTCACATTGAGTGCAATGAAAAAGATAATCAATTTTATCGACAATCTGTCTGGTTTCAACGGCTGGATAGCGGGAATCATGATGGCCGTCGCCCTCGTGATCGCCGTCGCCGAAATTATCTACCGAACCGGATTTTCAGGGACCTTGTACATTACCGATGAATACGAGGGCTACCTCATGGCCACACTGACCTTTTGCGGCCTTGCCTACACCCTCCGGGAGCGGGGTCACATCCGGATGATGATGCTTCCCCATTTCATCAAGGGCCGGCAGCGGATCATCTTCAACATGGTCTGCTTCGTCGTCGGT
>JBAYKV010000167.1:0-7602 GCA_041664405.1 Syntrophales bacterium | reverse complement strand
TGTAGCCGTGGTTGAAGATCAGTAGCGGAAAAGGCCCTTTGCCTTGCGGTATGTTCAGGATTCCGGAGATCTTTAGTCCGTTACTGATATAGCTGATCCGGTAACGGGTATACGCATCGGTGCGGTATTCCACCGATTCGAGCGTGAGGCCCGTGCCGCTCAGGCGCATGGTGGAAAAATGTTTGATGGTGAGTTCCGACGGGAGTTTCTCCAGTGGGTTTTCCGCTGGCAGCGAGCTCTCCTGTGCTGGCAAAGAAACCGCGGGATTAGATTGCGGAACAATGTGCGTGCAAGCCGGGAGGAGAAGCGCTGCGGACAGTGAAAGCAACAAACGGCTCATGCTGAAAGTATAACGCACGGGTATTGATCGGTTTGTTTTTATGATTACTGCAGACGAAGGATGTTCCAATTCTCTCTATATTTCTCCATCCAGCCAGGGCCAAATTTCTGTAGGAGAGTTGGTTGTAGTTGGCGACGACGTGCGTAGTCAGGAAGAAGTCGGCGCATATCGGTGTCATTGTGACGATTCCCATCTTTTCCGGGCGTATCAAGCCACAGTTGGTGCGAATCTTTTAAGATGGAAGCAACAACGGCACTGGGGATGATGAATGTTACTGGGTTATCGGATTCGCCTTTACCCATGTCCACGAAGCAATAGAAAAGAGTCTGAGAAATGATCTCCTCATGTTTCTTTTTCATATGCCAACCTTTGTCCGATCCTATGTCTCGGCGAGTTTTCACTTGGATTGCGCATTGTCTGTTACCTTCAACATCTGTAACGATGATATCTGCATTCGGTACTCCTTTCGGAGCCAGAGCTGCGATCCAGCCGCGTCGAAGAAGCTGGCAAAGAACGAAGTATTCTCCTGCAGCGCCAGTGAGGGTGGATTGGGAGGGCATGACCGAATTGTACTTCATTGGTCACGAATATCGATCTCCCATCGATCAAGAATTACCAGTGTACAATGCAACATATGTCATCCACCTTCGAATCTACCCTTTTCAAAGCCGCAGATACTCTCCGCAAGAACATGGACGCAGCGGAGTACAAACACATCGTTCTTGGGCTCATTTTCCTCAAGTACATTTCTGGTTCCTTTGAAGAACTCCACAGTAAGTTGCAGGAGGGAAAGGGTGACTACGCACATGCAGATGCAGAAGATCCCGATGAGTATCTTGCCCACAACGTCTTTTTCGTCCCACCGGAAGCGCGGTGGAGCACGTTGCTAGCACAAGCAAAACATGCCGGTATCGGGGAGGCTCTGGACACAGCCATGGAAGCCATTGAGAGGCTCAATCCGACGCTCAAGGACATTCTTCCGAAGGTCTATGCCAAACCGAATCTCGACAAAGCTGCGCTTGGCCAGCTCATTGATCTCATCGGTGGTATGGGACTCAAGGAAGACCAGAGAAACGTCAAGGACTTGCTTGGCCGCGTGTACGAATACTTCCTCGGTGAATTTGCCAGTGCAGAAGGAAAAAAGGGCGGGCAATTCTATACACCAAAGAGCATCGTGACCCTTATGGCGGAAATGCTCGAACCATATAAAGGTCGCGTGTACGATCCCTGCTGCGGCAGCGGCGGCATGTTCGTGATGAGTGAAACGTTCGTGAAGGAACATCAGGGACGCATCGACGACATCGCGATCTACGGACAAGAGAGTAATCAGACAACATGGAAACTCTGCCGGATGAACCTTGCGATTCGTGGCATCGATGGATCGAATGTCCGCTGGAATACGGAGGGGTCATTCCTGAAGGACGCGCACCTCGATTTGAAAGCTGACTACATCCTCGCTAATCCTCCGTTCAATGATAGCGACTGGTCCGGCGAACTCCTACGCGAGGACCCTCGATGGCAATATGGCATTCCTCCAGCAGGAAATGCCAACTATGCATGGATGCAGCACATGCTTTATCACCTCGCTCCCCACGGGCGCATGGGGCTCGTCCTGAGTAACGGATCGCTTAGCAGTAACCAGAGCGGCGAGGGTGAGATCCGCCAGCGAATCGTCGAGAATGATCTGGTTGATTGCATCGTCATGCTCCCGAAGCAACTTTTCTACAACACGGGCATTCCCGCTTGCCTCTGGTTTCTCTCGCGCGACAAAGCACGAGAGGGTGAGCGTAATCGGAAGGGTGAAACCCTCTTCGTCGATGCATCGGAGAAGGGTTTCATGGAAGACCGCACACATAGGAAATTTACGGATCAGGATATTGCCGAAATTGCAGGGATGTATCATAAGTGGAGATTGGCCGGGAACGACTACAAAGACCTCAAAGGATTCTGCAAAGCGGAAACGATTGAAGGGATCAAGAAGAACGATTGGGTCCTAACCCCCGGTCGTTATGTTGGTATTCCGGACGAAGTGAACGACGGCATTCCTTTTAAGGAGAAGATGAGCAAACTGATGTCCAAATTGAAGGAGCAATTGGAGAAAGAAAAGAAACTGAACGTTGAAATTGAGAACCAGCTCTCCTCCATTGGATTTCGCATTTCATGAGCCCACAAATCTCCTCTAACGGCACTGCTGTAACTGACAAGCAAATGTTAGGAGACTGGAAGGAAACGACTTTGGGAACTCTCATCGATTTTTCAAATGGAAGGTCATCTCCTGATCGAATTGATAGTGGAAAGTTTTTCGTTTATGGTTCAAATGGAATTATTGGTAAATCAGATTTAGCTAATACACCTGAGAATACAATTGTTATTGGTAGAGTTGGTTCATACTGTGGCTCTTTATATTTCTCAAATTCTCCCTGCTGGGTCACTGATAACGCGATAAAAGCCAATCCAAAAGATGATAATGACCCTAAATACCTATTTTTATTGCTACAAACACTACACCTAAATAAAAGGGCAGGTGGTTCAGGGCAACCGCTTATAAATCAAGCTACTCTAAATGCAATTGAGGTACGGTGTCCCGTGCCAGCATTACAGCGCCGTATCGCTGCGATTCTCGGCTGTTTGGATGATAAAATCGATCTTTTGCAAAAGCAAAACCAGACGCTGGAGATAATCGCGCAGACACTCTTCAAACGATGGTTCGTAGACTTCAACTTTTCAAATGTAGATGGTAAGCCATATCACGAGAATGGCGGGAAGATGGTGGAAGGTGAGTTTGGAGAGGCGCCGGAAGGTTGGAGGCAAATGGGTTTATCTGGTATCGCCAAGTTTCTTAATGGGTTAGCAATGCAGAAATTTCCTCAGAATAGCCACGAATATTTGCCAGTAATAAAAATTCGGGAGCTCAACTCTGGCATTTCTGACCAGACTGACAAAGTTGGCTTGAGCGTTCCCGAAGAATACGTAGTGCAGAATGGGGATATTCTGTTTTCTTGGTCTGGAAGTCTTGAACTTGTAATTTGGAACGGAGGGAAAGGAGCGCTCAATCAGCATTTATTTAAAGTGACTTCCGATGAATACCCCAAGTGGTTTTATTACTTTTGGATTAAACATCATCTGCCAAATTTCAGAGTGATTGCAAGCGGTAAGGCTACAACGATGGGGCACATCCAAAGACATCACCTTGATGAGGCAATTGTGAATATACCCAATCAAAAGATTCTGGAGCTTTCAAATACAGTATTTGAACCCATCTTCAATAAATGGAATCTGAATCACTTACAGATCCAGTCTCTAGCTAAATTGCGAGATATGCTGTTGCCGAGGTTGATGACAGGTAATTTAAGTATCCTAACCCAAACGGATCATGCCCAGAGATGAGGAATTCGATGGGCATCTTGATAGTTCCTATCCTCAGATAGAGATTACTGGAATAAGCTGGCCTGCCAGTGAAGTATTATTTGGGATGGACGAAGAGGCATACGAAACAGCCCTCAAAGAATACAGAAGTCGACAAGAGCAGGATTTTCTTGATGATATTGTTCCTAATAATTTCCCTTCTCCAATTGCATTTTATTACTACCAAACTCACCACGGTTATGAAAACAATATTCAAAGATTACATCTGCTTCGTTCAACTTGGGAGGCTGTAATATATATGCTTTATGCCTTTGTTTTTTCAGAAATTCGTCATAGTCATATTTCTATATCCGGACAGATTGTATTCGGGAAAAAATTAAGTTTGGATAGCAACTCAATATTGTCTGACAAGCTTGGATATAGAATCGCAGTAATTGATGTATTAAGGTGTTTTTGTCACATATTTTCGATATCTGATCATGCTATTGCAATTTTGAAGGATCTTAACAGTGAGAGAAATAGTTTTTCGCATATTGCTGCATTAAATGAAAAGCAGGCTGAAGAACGCTTTGGAGAACTTTCGATTATAGTAAATCAGCTCTTGTTAGATTTACGGTGGTTAGAAGATATTTCCATACTTCGTTACCAAAAATCACTGTCTCCTGCTTCAAAAGTGCGTTTTGCAAAATATGTTGGGCACTCATTGAATCCCGAAAATTCGGATAAATCATTACAGGCACCAGATCTTGCTGATCCGTTTCTCAGAAAAGAAAATCTCTATGTTGATACGCATGGAGTTCTGATATGTCTTTCCCCGTTTTTGCATACAATAGAAGAACATGGTCACTGCAACTTATGTTTTATGAAAAAGCAAAATGGGAATAAGTTGCTGGTTGAGAAGATTGCTCCGGTAGCGAGTGAGGCTGAGATTGACCTTTCCATCTTGAGTGATCATCTAGTTCAAATTCAATCATTGATATGACCTCTCTCTACGAATCCGACATCGAGCAGTCCCTCATTGAGCACTTGCAGCGGCTCGGGTACAGCTATGTCCCGGGTCCGACGCTGAGCCCCGATGGCGAACAGCCCGAGCGCAAGAATTACGGAGAGGTGATCCTCTGGGGCAGATTGGAGACTGCCATCCGCAGGCTCAATGAGAAGATTCCGGAGAGCGCCGTGACACAGGTACTGCGCCAGATCAGAACTCTGGAAGGTGCCGACTTGATCGAGAAGAACCGCACAATGCACAAGTACCTTACGCAGGGCATTGAGGTAATAGCGATGGTGAACGGAGCGGAGAAAGGCCTCCGAGTAAGACTCATCAATTTCGATGACATACAGAAGAACGATTTACTCGTTACGAATCAGTTCACGGTCATCGAAGGGAATGTGCATAAGCGGCCGGATGTGCTTATCTTCGTCAACGGCTTGCCGCTTGTCGTGATCGAGCTCAAGAACCCTGATGATGAGCAAGCGACCGTGGAGAAGGCATTCCATCAACTGCAAACGTACAAGCGGGTTCTCCCGTCTCTCTTCTCCGCTAATGCCCTTCTTGTTGCTTCGGATGGTTTCGATGCATTTGCAGGGTCGCTCTCTGCTGGGTGGGACAGATTTGCAGCGTGGAAGAGTGCGGATGGCGTGAAGCTTGCTTCCAACACTGATCCGCTGCTTTCAATTCTAACGGATGGGCTCTTACGACCTCCAGCGCTGCTCGACATGCTGGGGCACTTCACGGTGTTTGAGCGAGTGAAGGCAATCGATTCTAAGACGAAGCAGATCAAGATCGAGCTCATCAAGAAAATCGCTGCATACCACCAATACTATGCAGTGAATAAAGCTGTGGAGAGAGCGAAGGGTGCGGCATCGCAGAACGGAAGCAGGAAAGCTGGAGTGGTGTGGCACACGCAGGGCAGCGGCAAGAGTCTAAGCATGGTGTTCTTCACGGGGAAAATGGTGCAGACGCTCGATAACCCCACCGTTGTTGTCATTACGGATCGAAACGACCTAGATGATCAGCTCTTCGAAACATTCACAGAATCGAGCAGTGTGCTGCGGCAACCGCCAGTGCAGGCGGAGAACAGGGCGCACCTGAAGAAGCTTCTCTCGGTCGGGAGCGGAGGTATTGTCTTCACAACTATTCACAAGTTCTTCCCCGAGGATAACGGCGAGACATTTGAAGAGCTCAGTGACCGTAAGAATATCATTGTGATGGCAGACGAAGCGCACCGGACGCAGTATGGATTCAAGGCAAAGACACAGACAGTTAGGGGTGAAGACGGCGAGGAGGAATCCGCCAGAACAACGTATGGGTTCGCGAAATATCTTCGCGATGCGCTTCCCAATGCAACATTCATTGGATTCACGGGTACACCGGTTGAGAAGGAGGACGCCAATACACCTGCAGTATTCGGCGAGTACATCGATATCTACGACATTCAGCGGGCAGTGAAAGACCATGCAACCGTTCCCATCTACTATGAGAGCAGGCTGGCGAAGGTGCGTCTGAAGCCGGAAGTAATCGACTCCATCGATGAACAGGTGGAAGAACTGTTGGAAGATACGAATGCTGACGTCGCCGAGGCGGCCAAGGCGAAGTGGGCACAGCTTGAAGCGATCGTCGGAGAGCCTGATCGTCTTCGAATGGTGGCGGAAGATCTGGTGAAGCACTTCGAAGCGCGAACGGAACGTCTGACTGGCAAGGCTATGGTCGTTTGTATGAGTCGTAGAATTGCAGCGAACCTTTACGCCGAAATCGAAAAGCTCCGCCCGAACTGGCACGACGACGACCTGAAGCGTGGAGCCATGAAAGTCGTCATGACGAGTTCAAGCAGCGATACGGAAGAAATGCAGCGACATAATACGAATAAGGACGATCGCAAGGCGCTGGCGCTGCGTATGAAAGACCCTGCCGATCCACTCAAACTCGTGATCGTCATTGACATGTGGCTCACGGGATTCGACGTGCCCTGTCTGCATACCCTCTACATCGACAAGCTTTTGCGAGGACATAACCTTATGCAGGCCATTGCCAGGGTCAACCGTGTGTATAAGGACAAAGCAGGAGGCCTCATCGTGGACTACATCGGCATTGCGACAGAGCTCAAGAAGGCTCTCCGTGCGTATACAGAGGGTGGAGGAGAGGGTGAACCGACCTTTGATATCAGTGTGGCGGTGCGAACCCTTAAGGAGAAGCTGGAAATCGCCCGGCAGCTCTTCCACGGGTTCGATTACCAGCAATATTTCAAGGCAGGGGTGCAAAAGAAGTTGAAGATTATCCTTGAAGCGCAGGAGCATGTCCTTGGGCAGGAGAATGGGCGGGATCGGTACCTCAGTGCAGTTGATGTCTTGAGCAAGGCGCACGCTCTCTGTGCTGCCGAACCATTTGCCCGGGAAGTGGCACCGGAAGTCGGTTTCTTCGAGGCCGTACGCACACGATTGCGGAAGTTCTTAAGCGCGAGCCGGACAAGTAGCGGGGTGGATATCGAGACAGCTATCCGGCAGATCATCGATGAGGCGATTGTTGCGGAGGGCGTCGTGGACATTTTCAATGCCGCTGGTATCAAGAAGCCTGACATCTCCATCCTCTCGGAAGAATTCCTAGAGGAAGTTCGCACGATGAAACACAAGCACTTGGCACTCGAGCTTCTCAAAAAGCTCCTCGGTGACGAAATCAGGACACGGGCACGTCGCAATCTGATTCAGAGTAAAAAGCTCTCCGAGCGTCTGCAGCAGGCTATCCAGAAGTATCAGAATAATCTTCTTACATCTGCAGAGATCGGTGAAGAATTGATGAATATCGCCCGAGAGATTCGTTCCGAGGATAGCAAAGCCGCTGCTCTTGGAATCACCACTGAAGAAAAGGCTTTCTACGATGCACTGGTCGTGAATAAGAGCGC
>JBAYKV010000166.1:0-7606 GCA_041664405.1 Syntrophales bacterium | reverse complement strand
GATAAAAAGGGCGCGCATATGGGAATTCTCTAATGAATTCCTTTCCCTGCTCCCTTGCCCCGATAATGCAGGGCGAGCATGGTGATGTCGTCTGATTGGGGTTCTTCTCCGGTGAACGCCTTAACGGCCTTCATGACACAGTCAATGATCGTTTCCGGTGTCCGTTGGTCCGGGCACCTGGCGATAGTCTCGATCAGGGTTGGGTCGGAAAAGAACTCCTGCTGTAGATTCATGGCCTCCGTAACCCCGTCGGTATAGAGGAACAGGGTGTCGCCGGGAGACAGAATCATCCGAGAGGTTTCAAATTCAGCGTCTTCAACGATTCCCAGGAGGAAACCCGGCGGGGACTCCAGCCAGCTAATTTCGCCGCCTGCGGAAATCAGGACCGGGAGATTATGGCCGGCATTTGCGAAAAGGAATTCCCCCGTCTTGAAGTTCAGGATGCCGCAAAATACGGTGACAAACATAGAGGAGTCGTTATCCTTGCAGAGCTCCTGGTTTACGTTGGACAAGGCCAAGGAAGGGAAAACCGCCTGGCTGGCGATCCCCTTCATCAGGGTTTTGGTGACCGCCATGAACAGGGCCGCCGGCACCCCCTTGCCGGAGACGTCGCCGATGGAAAAGAATACGTGTTCCTCGTCAATCAGGAAGAAGTCATAGAGATCCCCCCCCACTTCCTTGGCCGGTTCCAGGGCGGCGAAGATTTCAAATTCTTCCTTTTCCGGAAAGGGCGGAAAGCGTTTGGGAAGGAAACTCATCTGGATCGTATGGGCAATCTTCAGTTCGCTTTCGATCCGTTCCTTGGCGGCGGTAGTTTCGGCAAGATTGCAGATATACTCCTTCAGGGCGTCCTTCATATTGTTGAAGGAGTTTGAAAGGGCGGCCACTTCGTCATGGGATCTGACCGTGGGAACCTCCACTTCCAGATTGCCCCGGGCGATTTCCCCCGCCTTGTCGGCGAGGACGCGAAGGGGCTTGGTAATCGTTCCGGAAATGGCGATGATGACAACCAGCAAGGCCAGAAATCCTGCACCGCCGATCGCCAGAATGATGGCGCCCATTTTGCCGATACTTGCAAAGAGCTTGTCTTCCGGGAAGACCACTCCGATTGACCACCCCAGAGAGGGCAGGGGGGCATAGTACATCCAGGCCTTCTGACCGGCGAAGTGATTCTTCAGGGTAACAAACCCTTTTCCCCCTCGGATCATATCCCGACCGATCTCTCTGAGGCCACTGTCATTATTAGCTTCCGCGATGCTAAAGATGCTTTCCCGCATTATATAGTCCTTGTTCGGATGGGAAACGAATACGCCATTGCGGGAGATGAGAAAGGAGTAACTTGATTGATGGGAGGATATCTTCTTGATCGTCTCCATCAGCCATTCCAGGGAGATATCGGCGGTGACGATCCCGGTGACGATCTGCTTTCCGTCTTTATAGTTGTAGAAGGGGACGGAATAGGTTGACATCATTATGTTTCCCGCCCCCTCATCGAAGTACGGCTCGCTCCAGACCGGCTTGCCCAGCTCCTTGGGAATCTGATACCAGTCCAGGGAAAAATATTGATATTCATCGCTTCCTAAAAAAGACGGAACGAGACCGCCGTATTTCCCCCGACAGATATAAGGGGCGAAATACAGTAGTTTTCTGTCGAAGGCATAGGGCTCATAGGCGACGGCGGAACCGAAGATCTCGGGATTGGTTTGCAGCAGGTCGATGATCAGTTTCTGAAGTTCCGGCAGCGCCGGTTTTGAACTCCCAAGGGAGCGGGCGAGGTAGGAGGGAACCTTTTCCACGCCATTGAGGACGACCTCGATCTTGCTCACTGTGGCGATGGTTACAATTTCAGCATTCTTTTCCACATCGGTGAGGATCTGGTTTCGGGAATAGTAATAACTGTAACCAAAGGCCGCAATAAAGATGCAGGCCGTGCTGGACAGTATGAAGAGGGACATCCGGAAGGCCAATCCTCCCTTTCCGGTCGCTTTGAGGTTATTCAAGGCAAGGGGCATAGAACTCACCGAAGGGGAGAATTGTCTGTATGAGACCGCCTTTCTGCAATTCTCCGGCAACCGTAGCGTAATCTTTTGGGTTGAGGGCGCCGATGGGAACTTTGGGATCGACGGGTTGCATCAGGTCCTTCATTCTGGCGAGCATCCAGCGTTGATGGATCAGGTTGCCCCCGGCATGGGCGTCTTTGATATATTTCATGACGATATCCGTGGCCTCGTCGGGATTTTCAAAGGCGTATTGCCAACCTGCGAGGGAGGCCTTAACGAACTTGCAGCAGAACTCCCGGTCGCGCTCATAGGTTTCTTTGAGAACATAAATCCCATCTTCGGGAAAATTGAGGCCATACCGGTCAAAAAAGAAGGTGGTCAACTCATCTTCATTGATTCCGGAGTTGATGATGGTGTGATACTCGTTGTACCACATGGCGGAAGCGGCATCGACTCCTCCTCTCAGAAACAGATTGACCGTTGCCCCCTGGGAAACGGGTTTGACCTCGATGCCGTATTTGCGGAAAAAGGCCCGGGGCTGAACCTGGAAATTCGGCCACATGCTAACCTTCTTGTTTTGTAAATCCGATGGCTTGGAAATGCCACTCCCCTTTTTGGCAACGAGGATGAACCCGGAACGTTGCATGAGCTGACCGATATTGACCAGACGGATTTTTTTATCCCGCTGCTGGATCGCTTCGGAGAGAAACATGGTGGTAAAATCAGTCCGGTTTTTGCCAAGCATCTCGGCGGCAGGAAAGTCCGGACCGCCCTTGAGGATCTTCAGATCAATCCCGTGTTTTCGATAGAATCCCTTTTCGTAGGCGACGTAATATCCGGCAAACTGGGCCTGGGGGTGCCACTGGGGAAGAAAGGTCATGGTACGTAGTTCAGCGGCTGCCGCCGCGATTGCGGGGAGAAGGCAAAGGAAAGATAATATCACGATAAAAAAGCTTAATTTTGACTGATAATTAATTATCTCCTCCCCCTTCAAGGGGGAGGTTAGGATGGGGTTGCATGAGCGATTCTTTACCATTGCATCCGCACTTTTACACCCTGCACGTTCAAATAGGTCTTCAAGTCCTGGATAGTATGGGTCCGGTAATGGACGATAGAGGCAATAAGGGCCGCGTCGGCCTGGCCTTCGTTCAGGACGTCCAGCAGGTGTTCCGGCTTGCCGGCTCCGCCGGAGGCAATTACGGGAATCCTGACCTGTGATGAAACCAGCCGGGTCAGCTCGATTTCATAGCCCTCCTGGGTACCGTCGGCATCGATGGAGTTGAGACAGATCTCTCCCGCCCCCCTGCTTTCCCCCTCCTTGGCCCACTGCAGGGCGTCCCGTCCCGTGTAGATTCTGCCGCCGTGGATGACGATTTCGTATCCTGAGGGGATCTCCGGGCTGACTGCGACCTTCTTGACGTCCATGCCCAGAACCACGCACTGATTGCCGAAGGCCTTCGCCCCTTCATTTATAAGATCGGGATTCTTCACGGCTTCGGAATTGACGCTTATTTTCTCCGCCCCGGCGAGAATGACGGCCCGCATGTCCTCGACGCTGCGGATCCCGCCGCCGACGGAGAAGGGGATGAAGATCGTCTCCGCTACCCGGCGGACCACGTCGAGCATGATGTTCCGGGCGTCCGACGAGGCGGTGATGTCATAGAAGACAATTTCATCGGCCCCCTGTTCGTAGTACTCCCGGGCCGCTTCCACGGGATCGCCGATGTCGATATTGTCTTTAAATTTGATGCCTTTCGTCAGTTTGCCGTCCCGGACATCCAGGCAGGGGATTATACGTTTACTAAGCATCGTTTCCCTCCCAGCGACAGAAATTGGCCAGGATCTGCAAGCCTGGGGTGCCGCTCTTTTCCGGGTGAAACTGGACGGCCACCAGATTATCATGGGCGATAGCGGCGCAGAAGCGTAGGCCGTAATCAGTCCAGCCAATTACCCAGCGATCGTCCGCCGGGGCAGGGTAGTAGGAGTGGACAAAATAGAACTCGGCGTCAGCGGGAAGATCCTTAAAAACCGGGTGAGGCCGTGAAAATTCGACATGATTCCAGCCCATGTGGGGGATCTTGAGGAAGCGGCCTTCCCGATCTTTCAGATCTCCGGGGAACAGCTGGACGGACCCCGGAACGATGCCCAGGCAGACGGTGTCGTTTTCATCGCTACGTTCGAAAATCACCTGTGTTCCCAAGCAGATGCCCAGGGTTGGTTTTCCTGAGGCCACCCATTCCCGAAGCCGCAGGTCCAGTCCCTGGCTGCGGAGATTAACCATCGCCTCCCCGGCGGCCCCCACGCCGGGAAAGATAATCCGGTCGCAGGAGTCCAGCAGCTCCGGGTCATCCGTGACCTCACAGGGCTCGCCCAGGTAGTGAAGCGCCCGGGCCACGCTGGTGAGGTTCCCCGCTTTATAGTCAATAATTCCAATCATTGTTTGTTGATACGCTCCTTAAGCG
Source organism: Syntrophales bacterium (assembly GCA_041664405.1). Lineage (GTDB taxonomy): Bacteria > Desulfobacterota > Syntrophia > Syntrophales > UBA8958 > UBA8958. The sequence continues at coordinate 3,144 of JBAYKV010000166.1, read as the reverse complement.
GGCAGGTTCTCCATCGCCAGTTCATCCTGGATGTCAATGCAGCCGATGACGCTCTGGGCGGCGGGACATCGCACCAGGTAAGAGGCGAATGCCTCCTGTACGTCCTGTTTCCGGTCTTCCGCCACCTGGAGGTGATACTTTACCCGTATTCGTGTTATTTTCAGTACATTGTTAACGTTTTCAATGTCTCCCTCTACTTCCGCCCAGTAGCGGGACTCCGGGGTCGCGATCTTTTTTCCGGCCAGCACCGTGGCCAGTGTCCCCATCATTCAGCCCGCTGTCGCCGCGACGATGTGATCCAGGGTGGCGGCGTGTTCCTCCTCTGGATCGATCTTGTAGAATTTCTTTATCCCCCCGTGGACGCCGTAATAGACTGGTTCGTTGAAGCCCTCGATCATGGCGCGCCGCGTGGGTCCCTTCTCCCGGACGATCCTGATCTTTGAGGTGTGAACGATCTCTCCCATAATCCGTCCTCCTTTTAGTGATGGGTTGTTAGCCTGCTGCCCGTGGCTCGTCGCTTGCGGCATCCCGCCTCCGCGAACAAAGCTAGACCATTTTAAGGAAAAAGACAAATGATTGTTGCTTTTCAAAACAAAACTTCAACCTTGACAATGCCGCAGGAAAAAAAGGGGCGGAATGAAGTGGGTGGCCCCCAAAAAACCCACTTACAGTAACAAAATAATTAAGAAAACGGGGATCGTAATCACCGAATTAATATTAATGAGGGTTCTGACTCTCTTCAACGCAGCCCTCACTATGCTGAGGTTCCACCAAATGTGGAGGCTAAACGAGTCATTTCACACTTTTACGCTATTCCTCCCTATTAATCTAACCCACCGCTATTAGAGGATAAATCCGAACCTCCGATTTTCATTAGGCTATTGGCAAGCCATTTGCAGTTACCGTTTTTTTGCGCCCCTTGCAATCAAGGGATGGGGAGGGGATGCCGGTGCTGTAGCTTCTGATCAAACATAATCAGGGGTAGCCCTTGGGGAGCGGAAGAAAAGCATATATAAAAAATCAACTGCTAACATTCTACAGGAGACGAATCGATGTTATCGAATTTCTTAAGAAAGCTTTCATTTTTGCTGGTGAGTTTATTGCTTGTCAGTTGTGCTTCTCAAAAGTCCCTAACCCCATTTAACGATGCAGAAGTCAATCCAGAATTTAATTCAGGCCAGCCTACCCAGAAGGTCGATAATATTATAGCTAAAAACCCGATAGCTGTCCACCCGCCCCAACTTGTTGAAGTTGAAAAAGAGGTGAAGCCCTTAAAAGAAACCGGTTCAGCAATAGAACAGGCACCGGTTTCTAAAGCGGAATCTGTGCCAGAAAAGATTTCCATTACCATGAATGTACAATTTGACACCGGCAAAGCAAACATCAAACCAAAGTATCATAATGACATTAAGAAAGTTGCCGACTTTATGAGTAAATATCCCTCAACCTCAGCGGTCATCGAAGGATATACAGACAATATCGGCAAAGAGGTGGTCAATGTTAAACTATCCTGGCGACGTGCCGGCAATATAAAAACATACCTTGTTGAGAAGTTTGGTATCAACAGTTCACGCATTAAGGTGATTGGTTATGATTACCAAAAACCCATCGCAAGCAACAAAACGGCGGAGGGAAGACAAAAGAACCGTAGAGGCGAAACTCACATTGAAACTAATGTAATCCTGAATAGTTCATACTCGTTTTTTGAAGATTCAGATCTTCCTAAAGGCGGATTTTCTATAGTAAATCAAGAAACAATCGATGCGAAGATTAAATCCTTTAAGGAAAAACAGGGGGTCGCCTTTTATTCTGCAAAAATAGTTAAAGAGCCGACGCTGGAACTTTATGTAATGAGGGGGATCTTTTCTCACTGTGCCATTCGTATCGAAACAGCTCCACATTCATTTTATCAGCTTGAGTTACAAACTTTGACTGATCTAGAAAAAGCAGGCCTGAAAGATTTTCACGAAATCGGGGCGGCAATAAGTTTATTGGGTGTGACCAAAAATCAATTTGATTTTGTGGAATTTACCGACAAAAATGAACGGGAAAAATTGGATAGTTCAGAACCCCATTATGCAACAATGCCAATTTGCATTGACAAAAAAGCAGCCAAGAAAACTACCCCATGGTATAAGGATTGCCTAAGTCGCTATGCCAGAAGTTACAATCCTGAAAATGCACTGAAAGCTGGGAAACCAACAAAAGTATTCGAATATAATCCGCCTATCCACAATTGCTGTAACTTTGCAGAAGAGGCTTTAGAGGCTTGTGGATTAGCACATTGTTTTGATTTGGGGAAAAGCACTGGCCTTAATCACAAAACCGGCCCACTGGAATAATAACTATCGTGCCTTAAGTCACGACCGTGAAAATACGCTTCCATTCAACCCCCAATCTTTTCTTATCCATAGCGCCAATGTCTTGACCGTCAACCGGCCGGGAGATTATGAATCACCTCGCTATTGAATGGTTTCGAAGGAACATGTGCTTGAAAAAAGTACGGAAACATGTCATTTGTCACCATCGCAATCGCCGAGGGCTGAATATTCATGACCCAGACAAATCTTACGGACCTCCAGGGTCAAATCGAGAATGTTACCTACTTCAATGAAGAGACCGGATATACCATTGCCAAGGTCAAAGTCGCCGGTAACAAAGACCTCGTCCCTTGTGTCGGCAATCTGATCCGCCCCACTCCCGGGGAGGTCCTCAGCATGAAAGGCGAATGGACCAACCACGAGAAATACGGCCGCCAGTTCAAGATCTCTTTTTCACAGACGACGACCCCCGCCTCCGTCCACGGCATTCAAAAGTACCTGGGTTCGGGCCTGATCAAAGGCATCGGTCCGGTCATGTCCAAGCGCATTGTCGCCAAATTCGGTAAGGATACCCTGGAGATAATTGAACGTCGCAGTGAAAGGCTCGCGGAGATACCGGGGATTGGCGAGGGACGCATCGGCATGATCCGAAAGGCGTGGCAGGATCAGAAAGAGATCCGGGAGGTTATGCTGTTTCTCCAGACCCACGGCGTCAGTTCCGGATTTGCGGCCAAGATCTTCAAGCAGTATGGCAACGACGCCATCGGGATTGTCCAGGAGAATCCTTATCGCCTGGCCAAGGATATCTTCGGCATCGGTTTTC
>JBAYKV010000165.1:0-7641 GCA_041664405.1 Syntrophales bacterium | reverse complement strand
GACGGCGCCTTGGCCGGTCTCGACTATACCCGGGGCGTCTTTCTGGATACGGAGACGACGGGCCTGGCGGGTGGGACGGGGACGGTGGCCTTCCTCATTGGTATGGGCTGGTTCGAAGGGTCGCGTTTTGTCATGAAACAGCTCTTCATGAGAGATTATTCCGAAGAGCGGGCGGCCCTGATGTTTCTGCGGGATCTGGTTCAAGACCGGCAGTTCCTCGTTACCTTCAACGGCAAGGCCTTCGATGTCAACCTCCTGACCGCGCGTTTCATCCTGAACCGCCTTGCCGACCCTCTGGCGGGCCTGCCCCATCTCGATCTCCTCCACCCCTCCCGCCGTCTCCTCCGGCACCGTCTCGAGAATGTCCGTCTCGGCACTATCGAAGGAGCCGTATTAGCCCTGGAGCGGGAGGGAGACGTCCCGGGACATGAGATTCCCCAGCGCTATTTCGACTGGCTGAAACGCCGGGATGGCCGATTGATAGCGGATGTATTCCTGCATAACCGCCTTGATGTCCTTTCCATGGCGGCCCTGACTGCCCATCTCACGGAAATGATCGCGGCGGAAGGAACGGGTCCCGCTCTGCGGCCTCCCCAGGATCTTTTGGCGGCAGCCAGGCTGCTTATGCACCGGGGAGACAAGGCCGGAGCGCGCCGGATGCTGACCGATCTGAGGGGCGCCTCCTGCCCGGTAACAGTGCAGCAGGCCGGCTGCCTGCTGTCTTTAATCCATAAACGGGCGGGTGAATGGCCACAGGCCGTGGAAATATGGGAAGAGATGATCGCCCAGGCCCCTGACGATGTTTTCGCCCTCGTCGAGCTGGCCAAGTGGCATGAACATCGGACCCGTGACTATGAACAGGCCCTGAATCTGGCCCGCCAGGCCCTGCACGCGCTGCCGCTATCGGCCCCGGAAGTGGAAAGGGGAATTCTCCAGCGCCGCATTGCCCGTCTGGAGCGCCGCATTGCTAAAGCTCGCCTTTCGTGTTGACAGGAATTCACAATTCGGTGTACTCTACCCCACCAATGCAGGATTCATTGCGGCGACCAGGGGGTCGACGGCCGCCGGTTTTAACCATCGGATATCTTTCCGTGCCCAAGAGAGTGCACGAGCAGGGCTAACCCCATGCAGGACCGTAAAACGACAGAACAGGAACTTCTCCGGGAGTTGGAGCAGCTCCGGCAGCGATGCGTTGAATGGGAAAGTCGGGCCGGGGAACTGGAGGAGTACTATCAGGCCCTGCGGAAAAAAGAGGAAACATACCGAAGCTTTTATGAAAATGCCGTGGAGGGCTTTTTCCAGAGCACCCCGGACGGAAGATACCTCAACGTCAATCCCGCCTTTGCCCGCATGATGGGCTATGCCTCCCCCGAAGAACTGATCTCCACCATTTCCGACATTGAACGCCAATATTATGTCAACCCTGCCGACCGGGCCCGGTACATTAACCTCCTCAAAGAGGCGGGGGCCGTTGAGAATTATGAATTCAAGGCCCGCCGTAAGGACGGCTCGGAAATCTGGGTCTCCAACAGCTCCCAGTCCGTCTATGACCGTGACGGCAACATCCTCTATTTCGAAGGGATTGTCGAGAATATTACGAAAAGCAAGGAGGCGGAAGAGGCCCTCCGGGAATCGGAACGACGCCTCGGCGATATAATCGAGTTTCTACCCGACGCCACTCTGGCGATTGACCGGGAGGGACGGATTATCGCCTGGAACAAGGCGATTGAAGAGATGACCGGTTTCAAGGCCGCCGATATGCTCGGGAAGGGGGATTACGAATACGCCCTGCCCTTTTACGGCAAGCGACGGCCGATTCTCATCGACTTCGTTTCCAACTGGGATGAGGAGATGGAGAAGCAGTATAGTTTCGTCCATAAATTCGGCGACGTCCTCGTGACGGAGACAAATGTGCCCTTTGTCCGGGGTCGGAACCGTATCCTCTCGGGTAGGGCCGTCCCCCTGTACGACGGCAGCGGTCAAGTGATCGGCGCCATTGAGTCCATTCGGGATATGACGGAACGAAAGGCAATGGAAGAGGAGTTGCGAAAAAGCGAAGAGAAATACCGGAATATTCTGGAAAACATGGAAGAGGTATATTTTGAAGTCGATCTCAAAGGGAGATTGACATTTTTTAATGACGCGGCCTGCACCGTGACGGGGTATTCCCGGGACGAGCTTATGGGCAAGCATTTCAAGGAATACACGTCTCCGGAAACAGGCAAACGCATATTTGCAGACTTTCAGGAGGAGTACTTCTCGGGAGAGCGGCAAGGGATCGTCGATTATGAAGTCATATCCAAAAGCGGCAGCACGCGCCTCATGCAGGTGAGCAGCAACCTGCTGCGGGACCAAGGCGGCGCTCCCCTTGGTTTTCGCGCCCTCGCCAGGGATGTTACCAACCACCGGCGCCTGGAGTCCCAGCTTATTCAGGCCCAGAAGATGGAGGCCGTGGGCACCCTGGCAGGAGGAATTGCCCATGATTTCAACAATCTTCTCATGGGAATCCAGGGGTACGCCTCCTTGATGTTGCGGGATCTGCCCCCCTCCCATCCCTATTATGAGAAACTGAGGAGTGTAGAGGATCAGGTACAAAGCGGCGCCGATCTGACTCGGCAACTGCTGGGTTTTGCCCAGGGGGGCCGATACGAAGTGAAGCCCACCAACCTCAATGAGACCATCAAAAAGAGCTCCTCCATGTTCGGCAGGACAAAGAAGGAAATCACTATCCACAGGAAACTGAAGAAGGATCTCTGGACGGTGGAGGTGGACCAGGGGCAGATGGAACAGGTCTTCCTGAATCTCTATGTGAACGCCTGGCAGGCCATGCCGGGAGGCGGGGATATCTATCTGGAGACCCAAAATGTCTTCTTGTCGGATGATGAAATAGCCCGTTACGGGATTCAGCCGGGCCTCTATGTGCAGGTGTCCGTTGTCGATACGGGCGTGGGTATGAACGAGAAGACCAGGGACCGTATCTTCGATCCCTTCTTTACGACCAAGGAAATGGGCCGGGGCACCGGGCTGGGAATGGCCATGGTTTACGGGATCATCAGGGGTCACGGTGGCGCCATCAATGTGACCAGTGAGCTGGGTCACGGGACGACCTTTACCATCTATCTCCCGGGCTCTGAAAAGGATATTGTTGTGGAAAAGGCCGTGGCCCCCGAGACGGTAAAGGGAATGGAAACGATTCTCCTGATCGATGACGAGCTGATAAACCTTGAAGTCGGCGGGGAACTGCTGGAATCCCTTGGCTACCGGGTCTATTTGGCCGGGAACGGTCAGGAGGGGCTGGCGATCTATGAAGAAAAGAGAGACGAGATTGACATGGTGATTCTGGATATGGTCATGCCGGGGATTTCGGGGGGGGAGACCTTTGACCGTCTCCGGAAAAGCGACCCCGACGTTAGGGTTCTCCTGTGCAGCGGCTACAGTATCAACGGCCAGGCGCAAAACATCCTGGATCGCGGTTGCAACGGTTTTATTCAAAAGCCTTACAAAATGAGCCACCTTTCCCAGAAGATCAGAGAGCTGCTGGACGCCTGATTTCGGTTCCAAATCAAAGCCCTATCTTTGTTGGCATCGTCATCGGCTCCTCGACGTATTAGCAATACGCCTGCGTCGCCTCTTCCTTGCCGCCTCGATATCATCTTTGATTTGGAACCGAATAAGGCAATCAATATGCCAGATAAATCGCCTCGGCGATCCTCGCCAGGTCCGCTCCTGCATCCGCAGTTAATTTCTGTGTCTCCATTTTCCCCCGCACATCGGTAGTGTGGATGTCATTCACGAAGAAGGCAAAGGCGATTTGCCGTCCTTTGGCGGTGGTCATGTATCCGGCCAGGGCCTTGCTGCTGATGATGGCGCTGTCGTGGAGAAGATCAACAAGGGGCAGGGTGCCGGTTTTCCCAAGAATTTTTCCCTGGGACGGACTTTTCTTTCCTGTCCAGGTGAGGGTGCCGTCGATGCCAAGCACAGGGAGAGCATCCCGAAAGACCTGGTAATTACGGTGGGTGGTCATGTAGCTCAGCAGTTGCACTACGGACCCGGGGGTGACCAGATTGGCCCGGGACAGTCCGGAGCCGTCTGATAGGGAAACGCTGCCGGGGTCGGCTATGATCCGGGCGAGAAACCTGTTCTGCAGGAACATGGCGTCTTCGAAGGAGGTCTTCCCTTCGGAAAGGGCGATGAGGTGGGGAAGAATTTCGGCGCCGGGGTTGTGGCTGACCTTGAGAATCATCCGGATATATTCGGAAAGGGGCGGTGACACAAGTTCGCCGACCTTGACCAGGCGCTGGTAATCTCCAGTTGGGGGAAGAAGTCGGGAGGGGTTTATGGCAACCGGCGACGCCTTCACCCTGACACCCTGCTTTCCAAGGGCCTCGATCAGGAGGGCGCGGGCAAAGGAGGCCGCGTCGATGATCGCGACCGTCCGTCCGATGGCGGCGCTGCCTTCCGGAATCTGGCCAACCGCCGTATATTTGCCGAAACCAGCCGGTTGTATATCTATTTGCGATGGCTGGTCCTTTGCCACGGTCCGGATAGACGAGACGATCCGGAGCGCCAACGACTTGGGACGCCAGCCCACGGAGGCCAGGGCGCCGATGCGGGTGGGGCTGACGACGATGTCGATGAGGTTATCGTTGATCATCACCGGAGACCGGCTGAAGAGGATTGTCCCGGGATTGATGACACTATGAACGCGACTTGTCTTGAAAAGACGGTCGTCGATTACGATCTCTCCCTGAATGGTTCTGATCCCGGACCGCAGCACCTGCCCGACGAGCTGGTTAATCCCCGCCCGGTGGTCCGGTTTTGTAGGGTTCTCCTGTGTTCCCGTCATGCCGTTGGCGTGATCGATGCCGGTATAGGCGATCCGTCCATCCGGCAGCGTCCTGCCTCCCATGGTGATGTCGCCGCTGGCGACGAGGATCAGGTCTCCCTTCAGAGTTCCTTTGCCGTCGATTTCCCCCCTCCTGTAGAGAGGCGTGCGGAAACGATAATCGGGACCAAGGCGATCCAGGGCGGCGGCGGCCGTAAAAAGCTTGGTAACCGAGGCAGGGCTGAAGAGCTGATCGTTATTGTGTGCACAAAGGGTCTGTCCCGACTGGATATCTTGCGCCATAATTCCCCACCGGGCATAGCGGTAACGGGGGCCTTCGATGATTGCCCGGATCTCGGGGGGCAGGTCCTCTGCGGCCGCCGCAAGGAGCGGGGCGGCAAAGACCAGAACGAGGATCAGGATGACGCCCAGGGTGGTCCGGAGGTTATGATTGTTTCGGGATAATCTTTTCTTCATGGCTTTCCGCGACCAGATCTTTCAACAGTTTTTTCAGGATAGTTGCCGTTTCGCCATTATCGGTGATAACGCCGGACTGGAAATAGCGGATGATCCCCCGCTTGTCGATAATCAGCAGATTGGTATCGTCGCTTTTCATTCCGTAAGCAGCCGCCATCTTGCCGTTCCAGTCGCCGTAAACGGTCATGCCGACCCGCTTTGAATTTTCGATCAACCCGTTCTTCCAGATACCCTTGAATAGCCAGGAGACGCCGGTGCAGTCGTAGATGGGTACACGCAGGATCAGCTGCTGGTCTTCCTTTTTTTGTTCCTTGTAAAAAGCGTTCAGAATAATTTTCAAGGGCCTGCTTTTAGCGATGACATCCTTGGATTCGTAGAAGAGGACAACCACCTTGCCCCGGAGCATTTTTGCGTCCAATACCTTGCCGTCGCCGGATTCGACCTGAAAGGGCGGCGCTTCCCTGCCGATCAGGGGGGGCGATGCCGCAGCCTGCAATGCTGAACAGATCAACAGGAAGAGAGCAATGGTTAAAACGGAACCGATAAATTTCTTCATATTAAATTCCTTCTTCGGGGCTTTTTACGTAAATCCCCTCTCATGTCAATGGTAAATCCGCCCGGAGTGAAAAGGGGTCAAGAAAATGCTTGAAGGCAGAGTATTTTATTGACATACTGCGTGGCATGATCAATCATGAAATCGCCTGCAACGGGCTGCTCATTGCTTTCTTAAGTGTTTTTGTCCTCAGCGCCCTGGGCCGCTGGGTCCTGGGGGGAATCAATATCAGCCATGTGCAGCGCCACGGTCATACCGTTCCCGATGTCTTCCGGGGAGAAATCGATGGGGAGATCCTGTCTCGGATGAGCGACTACACAGTTGAATCGGCGCGATTCAGTCGCTGGGAGTCTCTTTTTGAAGACGCCCTGACCCTGGCGATCATCCTGACGGGCCTGCTTTCGTGGCTGGCGGTAGTTATCGGGTTTTTCGGCCTGTCCTTCATAGTGTCCGGCCTCCTTTTTCTGGGCGTTCTCACCCTGCTGAGCTCTGTCGCCGGTTTGCCTCTCAGTTACTATCAAACCTTTGTCATCGAAAAGAAATATGGTTTCAGCACCATCTCCCTCGGCCTGTGGATCACGGATCTGCTCAAGAGCCTCATTATTTCTCTGATTTTGCTGGGATCGCTGCTGACGGCGCTCCTGGCCTTGATGGAATACAGCCCCCGGCGCTGGTGGTTCCTCGTTTGGATGGTTTTTGCCTTTTTCCAGCTCCTGATGCTCTATCTGTATCCCATCGTAATCGCCCCCATCTTTAACAAGTACGAAAAGATCAAGGATGAAGAATTACGGGAGGCGATCGTGAGTCTCATGGCTCGGGTAGGTCTCAAGACGGAGGGAGTCTATCAGATGGACGCCGGCAAAAGGAGCCGCCACACCAATGCCTACTTTACGGGTCTGGGAAAAACCAAGCGCATCGTTCTTTACGACACCCTCCTGTCTTCTCACACCTGCGAGGAAATCCTCTCCGTCCTTGCCCATGAGATCGGGCATTGGCGGAAGCGGCACATCCTCAAGCAACTGATATTCATGGAGGCGGCGTCTTTGGCGGTTTTCTATCTCATTTTCCGTTTTGTGGACTGGCCGTATCTCTATCAGACCTTCGGCTTTTCGCAGAACCTGCCCTATGCCGGCCTGTTTCTCGCCACTGCCCTCCTGGGGCCGCTGGGATTTTTCCTGACCCCCTTCGGGGCGGTAATCATGAGACGTTTTGAGCGGGAAGCCGACGAGTTCGCCTATGCCCTGACGGGGACTGTGGCCCCTCTTTGTAGCGCCTTGAAGCGCCTTGCCAAAGACAATCTGAGCAACCTCCATCCCCACCCCTTTTATGCCTGGTTCTACTACTCCCATCCCCCCCTTACGGAGCGGATTGCCTATCTTCACGATATGGAAAGGGAAAATACTCCTTGATTTTCATAATAAGATAAATATACTAGATAGAAATATTGTAAGGAGTTTTGTGGATGCCGATTTATGAGTTTTATTGCCATAAATGCAACACCGTCTTTAATTTTTTCTCAAAAACCGTGAATACGGAAAAGGTTCCGAACTGTCCAAAGTGTAAAAGAATCAAGCTTAAACGACAGATGTCCATTTTCGCGAAGATCAGGCACGGTGGGGAAGAGGGGGCCGATGAAGCCGGGATGCCCCCCATCGATGAGGCGGCCATGGAGAAGGCCATGTCCATGCTGGCCAGTGAGGCGGATCACATCAATGAAGATGATCCCCGGCAGGCGGCCAATCTCATGCGGAAACTCACGGAAGCCACGGGAATGAACCTCGGTCCG